>JAZRWW010000260.1:0-4900 GCA_045599865.1 Thermoguttaceae bacterium | reverse complement strand
CTACGATCCGACTCGAGAAATTACGTATTCGCGCGGAAATTTGAGTTTCACCTCGATCAATCTGCCCCGAATCGCGCTTCGTTCAAACGGCAACGTCGCGTTCTTCTTTGAGGAACTCGAACGCAAGCTGGAACTGTGCGTCGACCAGCTCTTGGAACGGTTCCGCGTTCAATCGGCAAAAAAAGTCAAGAACTTCCCCTTCTTAATGGGGCAAGGCGTTTGGCTTGACAGCGAAAAACTCGGACCGGAAGACGAAGTGGGCGAAGTTCTCAAGCACGGCACGTTGTCGATCGGCTTTATCGGACTTGCCGAGACGTTAAAAGCGCTGATCGGCGTTCATCACGGCGAAAGCGAAAAAGCTCAAAATCTCGGCTTGGAAATAATCTCGTTTATGCGTTCCTTCGTGGACGCGAGGTCGAAGAAGACGGGCTTGAATTTCTCCCTTTTGGCGACTCCCGCCGAGGGACTTTCGGGACGTTTCGTTCGACTTGATCGCGAAAAGTTTGGAATGATCGAAGGGATTACAGACCGCGAATACTATACCAACAGTTTCCACATCCCGGTTTATTTCAATTTGCCCTGTTGGAAGAAAATTCAGTTGGAAGCGCCCTATCACGCGCTCACGAACGCCGGGCACATTACTTACGTCGAGCTTGACGGCGACGCGTCCCAAAATTTGGACGCCTTCGAAAAGATCGTTCACGCGATGCGCAAAGCGGGCGTCGGATACGGCGCGATCAATCATCCGATCGACTCCGATCCTCAATGCGGATTCTTCGGCGTCGTCAACGGCGAAACTTGCCCCAAATGCGGACGTAAAGAGACGCCGGACGCCCCCTTTGAACGCGTCCGACGCATAACGGGCTACTTGGTCGGAACGCTTGAACGCTTCAACGACGCCAAGCGCGCCGAAGTGCGAGATCGCGTTTCGCATTCGACGCAAGAATGCGGTTGCCCGCAAAACGACTAATAACGACTAGCCCTAGCGAGACGGAAAAATGAAAATTAGAATCGCGGGACGCGTCGTCGATTCGATCGTCGACGGTCCGGGGTTGCGTTACGCGCTTTTCGTTCAAGGTTGCCCTCGTTCGTGTCCAGGTTGCCATAATCCGCAGACGCACGACCCAAACGGGGGTCTCGAAACGACGACCGAAGAGATTTTCAAGGAAATACGTTCCAATCCGTTGCTAGACGGCGCGACGTTTAGCGGAGGCGAGCCCTTTATGCAAGCTCGACCGCTCGTCGAATTGGCGCGTTGGATTAAGGAACGCGACCTGAATCTGGTCGTCTATACCGGGTATTGTTGGGAAGAGCTAATCGAGGCGAACGATCCCGATTGGAACGCGTTGCTCGAATTGACGGACGCGCTAGTCGACGGTCCTTTCGTTCAAAATCTGCGCGATTGGAAATTGAAATACGCCGGGTCGTCGAATCAGCGAATTATCGACGTGCGGCGTTCGTTGAAAGAGCGTGCCGTCGTTCAGCTGGAAGGATTGCAACGAATGCCCGATTAGGGGCGGCGTTTATCACGAAACGCCGGAATTTATTAGCGAAACGCTTGAGGCGGCGTATGACGCGCAAAAAATCGGCGTTTTCAGACGCAAAAATATGTTCTACTTTACGACGCGCCGCGTTCGAACGGATACGAACGCGAGGCGTCGCGTTTCTTCTTTTGTCGCGCGCGTTTTTTTGGGGCGCGGACGCGATTCTTGCGCAGGAATATCCTATCCCGACGCCGGGCGTAATCTACCCGAACGAAGGCGCGATCTATCCGAACGGGGCGCAATTTGGCGCGTTCGACGGCGCGCCCCTCGGCGGTGTGACTTCTTTCGACGTAGGGTTCGTCGATTCTCTACCTCTCGACGGTTCCTTTCAGTCGTTCGAAGGCGCGCCGCAAACGACGAGCGTCGACGGTATGATTATGCTGGGCGACGTAACCGGGGCGATTCCCCTCGGCAATTTCAACTACGATTCTATTCCGTTTCTTGAAGAGCAAGGCGCGCCGAAACCGCGTAAACTGCCCGAACTGAACGTTCCTCAGAACGACAAGGAATTTAACGAGCGACTCAAAGCCTTGAGAGAACGTTTCGCCAATCCGCCTTTGTCGACGCAAAATTCGACGCCCGGTCGGCTTTTACGTTTTTCCTTAGTCGCGGGCGCGGACGAGACGTTCCTAACTTCGAAAGGTCTGTCCGTCGAAGAAGCCGCCAAAAAGGACGCCAATAATCTTGAAAGAGTCTACGCGTTGGGCGCGCTCTGTTGGAATCTAACTTGCGCCGACGAAACGCCGTTGCGCGTCGTCGACGGAAAAATATATCCGAAAATAGGCGTCGAATTTCAACGGAGCCGCGGAGAATTTCTGGCGAATTTGGCTTTTGCGCAAATCGACAGAAATTACGAAATACGCGTCGGCAAAGAATCGTCGACCGTTCAAGACCTTGTGGAAAGCGAAAAAAGTCGTTGTTCCTCATACGCCGATCTGTCGACGCTCGCGATCGGACTCGCCTATTATTCGCAAGACCCGGACGAAGAGTGGATCGCCGACTCGGGCGAACGTTGGTCCTTGACGCGACTCTTAAAGCACGAATATGCAAGGCGCGTCGATTGGGGGTCCGTCGAGGCGACGGAGCGTTTATTGGCGCTCTCATACCTTCTTGCGCGTTTGAAACAAAGCAAACAAATCAACGATCCCGCGTTTGCAGAAACGCTAAGAACGGTTGAAACCTATTTGACGTCGATCAAAAAATTAGCGTGGGAAATTATTGGCGAAAACCCCTTGTGCGAATCCCTTTTCTTTATCGCCGACGTCAAATTGACGACGCCTTATATGAGGCTCTACGTCAACGGGTCAATAATGCGCTGGTTAATATTAGTCTCTTCGACAGAAGAACTGCAAAGCGAACGCGTAAAAAAAGCCTGCACCGAGTTGTGCGCGCTGGTCGATCAGCTGTTTAATTCGCTTGATTCGCTCGATCAACTCGCCCCTATCGACGAAGAATCGCTAGGAGTCGCGCTTCACGCCTTACAACTGTATCGAGGACGAATCGCCAAATAGACTCGGCGCGCGACGATTTGGTCGTAAGTCGCGTTCGACGTCAATATTTCCGCGTATTCCGTCGATTTTAACGACGACGTTTCGAAAAGTTTGAAAAAAATAATCGCGCGTATTGGAATTTTATGATTTATAGATTATACTAAGGGGGGCGCGTTTTACGTCCGTAAGCCGTCGAAAAAATAGCGACTCGATAAATTCGATACGCAATAGATACGATAACAAGGAAAGAATAAGAAAAGAAAGACGTCGAAATTATAGCGCGTTCTGTCGTTTTAATTTCCGCGCTTTGAAAGGAAAGAAAAATGTCGAAAATCCTGTGTATTCTGTCGATTTCAATTTCTGCTCTTCTATTTCTCGTCTTTCTGCTTGACGTCGCGATCGGCGTTCCGTTCAAAAAAGCCAATACGTTGCTGGATATCGTCGTCGTCGTCTGCTTCGCCGGAGTCGCGGCTTTGAGTTTCCTTATTCTGCGCCAACAGAAGTAACGAGCTTCTCGTTCTAACGCGACAAAAAAGAAAGCGATCAAAAAGAAAAGGCGCGCATCTGTTCTCAACAAGGTCGGTTCGCAACAAGGTCGGTTCTTAACGAGAAGGGCGTAAACAAGAAATAAAAAAAGAGTTCCTCCCCCATTATTGCGACCAGGAAATATGTCGCTGCGAGACGAGCGAACGCCGGGCGTACACCTGTACTAGCCGTGAGTGGCGTCGGCTTACGCTAATGGTTGACCTTCCGGGCAAAAATTGAACGGAGGAACTCCTATGTTCTCTTTTTTATCCTCTTTTTTAGAAACGTCAACTCTTCTCCGAAAATTTTTTGTAAGTTTTCCACGTTCGATCCGATCAAACGGAACGAGGAGCGGTAAAAATAGCGTCTTTCTTAGACGAAAAATTTTGATTTTGAGAAAATTTTGAAAAAGACCGAAAAAGACCGTTGACAAAATGCTTTTCTCGGTAATAATGATCCTGCGTTTGACGTGAGAAGCCCCCTTCGTCTAGTGGCCTAGGACGTCGGATTCTCAGTCCGTAAACAGGGGTTCGATTCCCCTAGGGGGTATTGAAAGGTTTTATAGGGTTTTCCTATAAAACCTTTTTTTATTGTAGTCGTTTATGCAATATTCTGAACAGGTTCGCGCTGGAACCGCGCCGAAAGGCGAGAGAGAGAACCCGCCCGTCTTTAGACGGGCGGGCGGACGAGCGTAAGAAAACGCGTTGATTGAAAAAACCGAAGCGTCGACGTTATCGACGCCGTTCTTGAATTTCCGCTTCGTATTGATTGGCGATCTTGTCGACTTCGCGTTCGAAGGCGACAATGGAAGGCGTCATTAAAACGGCGGTTTGAACGTCTTCAAGCGCGGGATAGAAGTTGATCGCGTCGATTTTGTCGTTCAGTCTTTTTGAAGCGGAATTTGCGCCGTATCTCGTCTGAAGATTACGGTAAATCGTATTATAAATCCCGGTTTGCATCCAGACTTCTTTCTCCTTTTCGCGAAATTCCGTAATCTCCTCTTCGAAGAAGGCGTATAAGCCGTCGTATTTGTCCATAGAGTCGCCTTTCTGTTTGGCAATTTCCTTTTTGAGTTCCGTCGCGTTCATCATACCTGGGCGCCTTTTCTGCAAATGGATAAAATAACGAAGGGACGCTATGGCGCAATCTCGCGCGCGTTCGTCCGAATCGGGCGACTCGAGCAAGAGTCGAAACGTCTCAGCTAATTCGACGTCTTCTTCCGGCGTATGCTTTTTATTGGCAATCTGCGTCAAATGCAGAAACGTTCGCATTACCGGCTCGCACTTTTTGATCGTTTCGAGCGGGACGTCCGCCGCGTAGATCGTTTGAAACTCAAAGGAG
>JAZRWW010000259.1:0-5535 GCA_045599865.1 Thermoguttaceae bacterium | reverse complement strand
AGAGTTCACGAAAATCCGCGTATCAATGGCGCGGATACGTTCGGTTCGAGAACACTCGTTTAAAAACAACGCCTAAACTTAGAAAGTAAGAAAGACGTCAAGCTCTTGCTTTTCACTGTTTGCGAAGTCTTTTGGCGGTTCAGCGGATCCGCGTATCGTTGATACGCGGCTTTCCGTGAACTGTTACAAAATGTTAGAAAGTTAAGACGCCTCTCGCGGATTGTTTCTCTTCTGGCGGATTTTTCGCGGATTGTTTCTCTTCTGGCGGATTTTTCACGGATTGTTCCTCTTCTGGCGGATTTTGCGTAAGATAAAAAAGTTTAAAAGTCGAAGCGCCTAAGCCGAATAAATTGCCTATCCCAGATACAACCCACGCAAGAACTGTATAAATCAATAAGCAGGAAAAAGGAAAAGAAATAATAAACGTGAAAGCCTTGTAATTAAAAGGTAACGAAACAATAAATACTACTCCGACAATGAACGTAATAAAACGGAAATAGTTTCCAATACATCCAAAATCAATTTTCCGAATTTTCGGCATATGAGCGATACGCCAAACAAGTAGACCCAATATAGCTATAACCAAACCAGTTAGCACCCAAGGCAAGAAAGAAAGAATACGACAATAATACGTGTCGAATGTGGCGTACAGAACGTATGTAATACAATAAGCGGCGAAAAGCAACCAAACAAAAAGGAAACCTGTTCCTCTCAAAAGAAAGGGATCTTTGAGCAAGTTTTGATTTCCAATGCCGTCTTCCTTGTCTTCAAAACGAATGCCGGAACCTTCGGTAGGAATTGTTATTTTCGGTTGAATTTCATCAAGACTAGGGGTGGCATAGAGCCCGAAAATGGGCGGAATCTGGGACATGCCGGAAAGATTATGGTTTTTGACGTATTCTCCAAATTTGCTAAACTCGGGAAACGACGAAAACATTCCTAAAAGAAACTCTTTATACCGAACATACAATACGGCGGTTGCTTTCTTTCCCGAGAGTAGTTGATGTAAAAATACAAACGCGTTAAACGTGCCGAATATACAAACCAGCAACATCAGAAGATGTCGCAGAACAGAAATCGTGCCAAACGGCCCAAAGAATGAGTGAAAATTCTGCAGATCGGGGAGTAATGCCTTTAACGCTGCAGACGCGCTCATTATAAAGTCCTTGTCCTTGAAAATAAACCAAGCGACGGTAAACAGAGCTGCGTTGATAAGCCAAAAACGCGTGGTACGCTGGTCGTGTAAATCGTCTTCTTGTTTCCAGACGTCTCGGTATGCGTCGGTCATTTTGAACAAAACTTCGCCGTAGCTAGGTTCATTTGAATTGGAAGTCGTGGAAGATTTATTATTTCCGAGATAAATTGCCTGCGTTAGAGACCATAGTTCTTTCGGAGTCGGCTGATCATTCGAATTTGACTGGACGTTCGAATTTGATTTTTGAGTCTCCATAACAAGTCCTTTTAAAAAAATGTTAGGATTTCGTACTACGTCTCGATATGTCTAACGTTACAGTTTAACACTGGAACATAGAATTCGTAAAAACTTCTGTAATTTTGTAATCGTTCACGCAATATACCGACCAAGGTTTGCGCGGCGGTTCTTACGCGTCGTTTTTCCGTGAACGCTTACGTTATTTTAAAATGTGGAAATTCTAACGTCAAGAAATAATCGATATTAGCGATTTTTTTATTGAAAATTTAGAAAATAGAAGAAGAATTTATTGAAAATAATGAAAATAACAACAAGGGTTTTGTAACTTTTCCGTTTACAAGTATCAACAGACTTCGCTACGTTTGCAATCAAAACGTAGCGAAGTTATTTATGGCACGCGCATAAGTATTCGTTCTTCTTATGCGCGTGAAAAGAACCGTAAGCCGTAAATCCTTTAAACGACGTCATTCTTCCCATTTCAGCGAATAAATATCCGCCTCTTTCATCACGAATCGCAACGAAATCGCGCGCCCCGCAAGGCTCGACATATCTTTCGACCCCTTCCAACTAACGCGCCGATCCAGCGAATCTCCGTAAATCAAATCGCAGTCTTCGGCGGAGAAACCGGGCGCGACGCTTCCGTCTTCAAGCAAGACTTCGACGCGAACATAGCCCGCCGCAGAAGTCGCGACGTTTAACGAAAGTTCTTTTCCGGCGAAAATCAACGGCTTCGTTTGCGCGACTCCTTCGCGCGATTTCGCGTGAATCGAGCCGAACCCGTCGATGCGAAGCGTGTAGCGACGAAGACGCGAGTCCCCTTGCGTCTGATAGGATTCCGTCGCGTAAATCGACAGTTCTTTCGGAGAGTCGTCGTCGACCGAATTCGTTTCCATTACGTTCCACGAAAGATAATTGTCGCCGTAGAACCAGTTGTGCGCCGTTCGCAGACCGGGCGCGACGAAAACGTCGTTCGAAAGCGTGAAGTTCACGCCGTCGCGACTCGACATAAACACGGCGTCGGTTACCGCCGTGCCCAAGCGTTGTTCGAACGCCTTAATGCGCTCTTGTCGCTCTTCCCATTCGGGCAAGAGGGGCGTCGAAGCCGTCATGCCGTTGTCGACGTATCGCGTCGGAAAACCGACGTACAAATGCGGAGCGCGATAGTAGGGCGCTACTTGATTCGTGTAGAATTGCGCGCGTTCGATCGGACCGTCGCCGTTCGGATACTGAATTTCGCCCTGATCCGTCCAGTGAAGGTAGTCGTCGGAGACGGCGCGTTTAATCACGCGAGTCGGTCCGTTGAAATCGCGATAATAAGGGACGTAGCGATTTTCGGCGACCGACCAGAAGGAAATATTTTGCGTGTCGAATTTTCCCTGCGTATAGGCGGGCTCCTCTTGAATAAGCGTCCAATGCACGGCGTCGGGCGACTTCCACGCGTAAAGCCCGTTGCGCGACGGATCGTTAAGATCGTAGCCAAACCCGAGCGCTTTGAATTTTTCGTCGTCGGGCGTTCCCGGCTTCTGATCCAAGAAGGGACTGAAATCGTGCGCGGAGACGCCCGGCTTAACTTCTTTCACGACGACGTTGTTAGCCGTCGAGCCGTTGAATTCGCAGATTCCGTATTCCGGATGCGTCCAATTTACGCCGTCGTCGCTTTCAATACAGGCGATCGTCAGCGGGTGATTGTTCGCTTGCCCCCACGCGTGATAATAGAGTCGATACTTTTGCCCGTCGTAGAGCGCGGCAAAATAATTTTGTCCTTCGCCCTCCCATTCTTTGTCGAAGACCATAACCAGCTCTTTACGCTCCGGGCGATGCGTCAAAAGCTCGACGTTTTCCATACTTGCGACAAGATAATCGTCAAGGAACAACTCGCGACGAGCGCCAAGGTCGAGCGGATCGGACGCGACGACGCGCGAATCCGGCGACGCGACGAAAGACGCGACGATCAAGACGACCAAGGGCGCCGTCCAACGTTTGGAAAAGAATTTCGACATATTTTCCCTTCGTAATTCGTTCTATTAATTAGACGATAAGAAGAAACGGCTTCTATCTCGCAAAAGACAGTATAAAAAAAGACGCGCGACCGTCAAGACCGCGCGTCTGGCGATTATTCGCGAATCTTTCGCGTTATTGCTCGTCTTCGAAGAGGTCGTCGAGGTCTTCCCCTTCGTCTTCGGAACCGACGTTGGCTCTTAAATTGATACGGACGACTTCGCCAAGCGTTTGAAAGAATCCCTTTTCCACGACGAAATCAAGATCGATTCTATTCTCGGAAAAACGACGGTTCGAAATCCAACGGACGCCTTGACTCTCGCCGATTTTTTCAAGCGTTTTGAGCGCGACGGGACGCGCGTCTTTCTCGCTCGAAACGACGTCGTAGATCAAGAGCGCAAGCGGCGCGAAATCAAACGTCGAACGTTGTGGAACGGCGCCGATTTCCTTCGATCCCTTGGCGATTCGCGCAAATTCCGCGTCGACGTCGACCGCGTTCAGTCCTAAGACGACGATCGCGGCGCCGTCGCCGACTCCCAGTCGCGCGGTCAACGTTTTGCCCTTAAAATATTGGGGCGCGTCCTCGTTGGATTCTTCGATTTTCCAATTAAATTCAGAAACGGCGAAATCTTCGACGGTTTTCGTTTCCAACGCGACGTATTTGGCGACTTCAGGATCGTTTTTGATCATATGATCGACCAGCTTGCGCAACGCCTTTTGGAATTCTTCGGGCTTGCTAAGCGTCCACGCGACGTCTAAAAGAACAGGGTCGGCGCAGAAAGCCGCCCCGACGTCGGTCGCGCCCGACTCGAGTTGCGCGACGCCTTCCGCTTCAAACGCTTGGACGAGTTCTTTGGCGACTTCAAAATCCTCGGGCGAATCGATCAATACGTCGAGTTTGTCGAGAATATTGCGGCACGTTACGTTTTTAAACTGATTTAATTGAAATTTCTTGATCGCTTCGGATTGCGCGGAGGAACCCGCGACGGCGAAAACGGCGTTCGGCGTATTCGCGACGACGTTCCAACGCGTCTTGGCGTCGCGCGCTTTGGCGATAAGCCCGGCTAATTCGCCGCCCGGCTTGGCGACGACGGTAAAGGTCGAAACAAGATTGCGTTCGGAATCGACTCGCAACGTATAACGAAGTCGCTCAAGCGAATCGACAAGCTCGGAATAACAAGTCAGAAGCGCTTCCAAATCTTCCTGTGCGACGTCGGAATCCGCAGACGCCGCTTCAGCGATTCGTTGACGTACAAACGCGAAGCCCGCTTCAAGGAATTCGCGCGGTATCGCCGCAAAGTCGACCTCGACGACGACGAGCGCGTCCTTTTCGTAATCGATCGTCGGCGAATCGGAATTTGTCGGAACGAGCGACTTAAATTGCGAAGAACATACGAACAGCGAGGAACCTTCGACGAATAATTCGCTCGCATTGTCCGGCGTCTTCTCGGTTATCTTTTCTTTCAAAGTCGCGAGAGACGCTTCGTCTACCGACGCGACAAGCGGAACGCGCGCGTAAGGAAAGACTTCGTTTTCGTCGGTCGCGACGTAGATTTCGATCGGCTTGGAAGCGTCGATCGCCTGAAGTTGCGCGGCGCTTGCAACGCTTTCGCGAAGAACTTGAACCGCTTCAAGAAACTTCGCTTCCGTTCCGACGGATTCCGCCGCGTCCCAAAGATTGTTTAAGCCGGGAACGACGAAAGAGACAATATTTGTCGTTTTCGTCGGCGAGTCGGCGCCAAGCGCGGTTCCCGCGTTGAAAACCGACGCGAGGAAAAGGAACGAAACGGCGATCGCTCCTAGTCGTTTACCGTTGAATTTCATTGTAAGGATTCCTTTATCGGGCGTTCTTTGTTTCGCGATTCAAAACGCGACTAAACCGACTATATGCTAGCGTTTATCGAACGCGACGTCAAGAGGAGAGGCGCTTGCGTGAAACGAATTCTTACGCGTCGTTTTTCTCGGAATTTGTAATCGTTTATGCAATACGCCGACTAAGGTTTGCGTTCGAACCGACGGCGTTAGCCGTCGCGCGATAAGCCGCCCGTCGCGACGGGCGGATCGGCGTCGCCGAAAACGCGTCCGTTATCAAAGCGAAATTATCC
>JAZRWW010000258.1:0-24304 GCA_045599865.1 Thermoguttaceae bacterium | reverse complement strand
AATCAAAACGATCAAGACGGTCGCTTCGTTGCGTTTTCAGGAAACTTCCAAACGTTTGAGCAGGTTGTTGACTAAGCTGAACGATCTCAAACTTTTGAACAAGGCTGGTCAATTTGCCTTAACCGCGCCTTCCTTGCTTGACGTCGAAAATTTTGTCGAAAATTTGATTCCGACCGAATCCAAGCGTAGGCGCGTCGCCAAGAAACAGACGGCGTAGCGTTTGTCTAAAATCGAACCGACGGAAACGCGGGAAAATTTTCTTCGAACGTTTATTCGACGCGACAAACAGCCGTCTTCATAGAATTTGAAGCGGCGCCTTGGCTACGTCTTAAAAGCGTTCTATTCTAGAGTGCGACGTATAGCGCGTCTCGCTTCAAACGGCTGAAATATTACGTTTTTTTGTACTCTTGACGTCCCTTCCCTGTTTGGCGGCGAGTTACTATGCGAAATTCCCTACTAGCCGACGACGTTTCGTCAAGCGCAGAATTTGAATCGGAACACGGATTGTCTTTTTTTCTTGAGGAAGGGGGCAAGTCGCGCCTTTTCGACGTCGGCGCTTCCGCGCTGTTCTCGCGAAACGCGCGTCGTCTTGGTCTCAATATTTCCGACGTTTCCGCGCTGATTTTGTCGCACGGTCATCGCGATCACACGGGCGGGTTGGCGACTTTTTTTCACGAAAACGCGCAAGCGCTCGTTTACGCGACGCCTTCCGCGTTTCGTTCCTATTACGCGTTAAGACCGTCGGGCGTCTATGAAGACATAGGAACGCCGAAATACGACGAAGACCCGCGCTATTCGTCGCGAATACGCCTCAATTCGGGCGCGACGACGCTAGATTCCGACGCCCTGCTCTTCTCCGACGTCTCGACGCGGGAACCAACGTCCGACGCCAACAAAACGCTCTTTGAACGCGACGAAAGAGAGGACGGCGCGTCTTATCGCAACGATCGTTTTCTTCACGAACAGAATTTGCTAGTCGCTTCCAGATCAGGCAAGAAAATTCTCGTCGTCGGTTGCGCCCATCGCGGGATCGTCAATATTATGAATCGTTGCGTAGAAATTCTAGGCGGAGCGCCCGACGTCGCGATCGGCGGCTTTCATCTTATGATTCCAAGCCAAAACGCGACGATTAGCGACGACGCGTTAGATAAAATCGCCGCGAGGCTAGCGGATTGGAAGACGCGATATTACGCGGGACACTGCGTCGGTCAAAACGCGTTTGAACGCGTTAGGTCGAGACTCGGGGATAAGATTTCCCCCTTCGGCGCCGGGGACGTTTTTGATTTTTGACGGAATCCCATTTGATTCAGCGCCGCGTTTGTCGTGTCTCCGAAAAGTCGCCGTCAGTCGCGAGGTTTCGACTAACTCTTCAGCGCAAAAACGCGAATACCGTATCCTGCCGCAATCGCGGCGACCAGTCCAACCGCCACGTTTCCCATTCTGCTATATATCGCATAGAAGCAGGCGCCGATAATGCCGACAAAAACCAAGAATGCGAGAAATTGTCCTGTTGACTTGATTTTACAATTCGTCATATTTTCTTCACGAGTCGCGGCGATTATATCCAAACGCATTTTCTGCTCGACCTTCGCCATATCGAAAATCTCGCGCGCCGCTCCGGGATAAACGCGTTCGTACTCTTCCAGCTCGTTTGGGGGCGGTATTGGACCGCAATATCCCTCATACGACGCCACGACCTCCGTTTCTTCAACGACGCCCGCAACGTTCTTATTACCCCCATTAACACTCGCGTTCTTTGAAGGAACGACCGACTTACCCTTTTTGTAACTCATACTGCTTGATCGCTTTCGAAATATCGGAACCGACCGTTCGCCAATAACCGGCGATTCTCTCGGCGTCTTCTTTCATTCCCTCGATTCCAGTCGGAGGATATGGCTTGAGCCGAACGTCGGGCATAAGATCAAGCGTCATAGCGCCGCGAAACAACGCGTCCGCGCCAAGATCGATTTTTTTCAATAAATCCCACATTTTTCAATTCCTCCTAAACTCTTTTGTTCAGGCGTCCTAAACAGGACGCCTTTATTATAAAGCAAACTTCGACAAAAAAAAGCTAAATTAACCTAAATAACGATAAAATATGAAAAAAATATGAAAAAAACAGTCGACGTTTTCTCTAGTTTCTCACTTAGTTTAATCAGATAAGATAGATAATTTCGGTTATTTCACTCTTTTTTTAGAACGCGACCCTTGAGTTTAACAGAAAATTCATTAATCTATAGTCGAGATTTTGTAGAACGCTTTTGTCGAGTCTTTCCGCTTTACGAAGGCGTTTTAAAAGAAGCGAAATAAGTTCGACGACTAGTCGTCGCACGTATTAGTTTGGATTCCCCTCCAAGATATTTAAGGAGTTTTCCTCAATGTCTGACTCCCCCTGTCTTAACAAGGATAATCAGTCTGATCGTTGCCTTTGCAACGCGGACGTCGACGATCAGTCTCGTCGTAGTTTTTGTCTTTCCGTTCTTGGAGTCGGCGTCGGCGCGGCGGCTCTTGCCGTTCCGGTATACGCCGGAGCGCGTATGGCTCTTTATCCGTTGCAACAAGAAAGTATGTCGGGTAAGGAATACGAATTGACGACGCTCGACGCGTTGGACGAGACGCCGCGCCAATTCGTTATTTTAGACGATCTTAACGACGCGTGGACGACTTCTCCGAATCAAACGGTCGGAGTCGTTTATTTGAGCAAGAAGAAGAACGAAGCGGGCGAAGAGGTCGTTTCGGCGTTCCAGACGGTCTGTCCCCACGCCGGTTGTCGTATTAAAGTCGGACCGACTAAGAACCCCGCGACGGGCGAAACGGAAACGTTGTTTTATTGTCCGTGTCACGGCGACGCGTTCTATTTGGACGGCGAGCGCGTTCAGCCCGAAAATTCGAAGTCGGCTCGTTCGATGGACGCCCTTGAAACGCGCGTCGAGTCGGGCAAGGTTTTTGTCAAGTTCCAGAATTTCCAACTTGGAACGTCGGAAAAGAAGCCCGTCTGAGAACGAGGCGATCGATTTCAATATTGATTCTTGATTACGATAACAACTTACGACAAGTCATAGTAAAATGCAAATATTTAAATGGTTAGAAGAGCGAACCGGCTTAATGACGGGGCTCAAAAACGTCGTCGATTGGAAAGTTCCGGCGTATAAATGCTGTTGTCGTTTTTTGCCGATCTCCATTATTTTCCTGTTCCTTTTGCAAGCGATAACGGGCGTTTTTCTTTGGGCGTTCTATTCTCCTAGCGCGACGAGCGCTTGGGAAAGCGTCTTTTACGTTCAGTACGTTTTGCCTTTCGGTTGGCTTTTGCGCGGTATTCACCACTATTCGGCGCAACTTTTCGTCGGTTTCACGGGCTTCTTTCTTTTCGCGTCGATTATTCACGGTTCCTATCGTCGTCCTCGCGAATTCGTTTATTGGTCGGCGCTCGTTTCGTTCCTTTTCGGTCTTTGCAGTTGCTTGACGGGCGACTTGTTGCCTTGGTCTCAATCGGGCTATTTCGCGACGATTACGCGCGTTTCCTTCTTGCAACTCCTGCCCGTGATCGGAACTCCGCTTTATCAATTAGTCGTCGGCGGTCCCGATCCTCAATTTGGCTCTTTGACTCTGACGCGCTTCTTGTTCCTGCACGTATGCGTTTTTGGCGGGGGCGGATTCGTCGTTTTGTGTTTCTGGCGTTACTTCGATCTTCGCGCGCGCAAATTGTTCTTAACCGCGCGACGTTTTGACAACCTGCACAAATGCGCTCTTTCGGGCGCCGAGAAAACTCGACGCTACTTCTGGGGCGGCGAAGCGTTCAAAGTCGCTTGTTTCTGTTTAGTCGTTTTCTGCGCCGTCTTGGTTCTCGTCTTCCAACATTCGCTTTGCCCGGCGCAAATTTCGGAACGCGCTTCCACGCTTCCGGCCGAGTCTTATCTTGGCGCCGAATTGACGGGACCGGTCGACGTCGCGGGTTCTTACGACGCCGCGCGACCCGAATGGTCTTTCCGCGCGCTTTATCATATGACGAAACTTCCGATTTTCTCCAAGATCGGCATGGTCTACGCGATTTTCGTCGTTCCTCCCTTCCTTTTGGCGTTTTTCCTCGTTCTGCCGATTTTAGGTAGAAATCGCGCGTTGCATTACGTTTGCGTCGCGGCGACGTTCGTTCTTTTCGTCGTCGTTTGCGTCTTTACGTACAAATCCTATTGGGACGATTACAAGAATCCCGAACACGCGCCCGGCTTTTTAGCGGGCGTCGCGGACGCTCGTCGTTCGGCGGATCGCGCGGTTGAATTGGCGTTTGCGCCCGCCGGTATTCCGAAAGAGGGCGCCTTGTCGTTGACGAAAGCGGATCCGTTCCTGCAAGGACCTAAACTCTTCGAAAAGAACTGCGCCAGTTGCCACAATTTCAAAGCGAAGAGCGACGAAGCGCGCGACGCCGATTACGTCGAGATCGAATGTTCGGAGCCGACCGCGCCCAATCTTTACGGCGCGCAATCCGCCGAATGGATTCGCGGATTCACGAACGAAGCGACGCTCGTCGACGTCGATTGCTTCGGTAAAACTGCGTTTGCCGAAAACGGCTCGATGATCAAGAGCTTTATGCGCGGGCGCGTTCGCGGCGGCTTGCTTGACGACGAAGGCGGCTTGTTGCTCAATAGCGACGGTTTGATCGGTCGCGTTATCGCCGCCGACGCCAGCCCCGCGTTCGACGTTATGGAAGCCGTCTTTGAGGATTTCTGCGAAGACGACGAAAATCTTGAACTTGTCGAAAAGATTCTCAACGAAGACGACGAATTTGAAGAAGCGGACGTCGAACAAGCGAAAAGCGATTATCTCGCGAAATTGGCGGAAGGATTGCAAGCGAAGCTCGCCGACGAAGAATTTATCGCCGAATTGGGGCTCCCGAAAGCGATTTCCGACGAATTGGGCAAAGTTTTGGTCGACTTGCTCAACGACGAAGCGTATCGCGAGATTTTGTTGGATTCCGAAAACGTCGAGCTTGTCAAAGACGAAGAATACGGCGATCTGCTGACCGACGCGTATTTGTATAAACTAAACGGCGAAGACGAGCCGATTCCCGCCGCCGATCAGAAGTATATTCTGCGCATTCGCGCGGCGATCGTCGCGGCTTGCGACGGCGTGGCGGATATTTTGGCGGAAGAGGCGAAACTTAAGGCGCCGCGTCCGTTTGTCGGCGGAGAATATCTTGGACTCGCTCCGAACGCTATTTCCGATATGGATTTCTTGACCTGCACCGACTGCCACGCGTTCTACGGCAAAGAAGAGAACGACCACGCGTGCGATTTGCGCGCTTATATGAGTCGTAATTGGATCGCCGGTTTCATCGCCGATCCGACTTCGCCGAAATATTACGGCAAAAACAACGACCGTATGCCCGCGTATCGTCCTGCGGAAGGCGACGCGTTAATGACGGAACAAGAAGTCGGCATGCTCGCGGACTGGCTGAGCGGCGTTTGGTATCGCGCGCCTCAAGTTAAAAACGACGCTCGCATCGGCGAACTCGGCGCCGCAAAAGCCGCGTCAAAAGCGCAGGCGTTCGCTTTAGCCCACGAAGCCGCCGTTGAAGCCGCCAAGCAAGCGGAAATCGACGCGCAAGTCGCGCAAGAAGCGGAAGAAGCCGCCGCCGCGAAAGCCGCGAAAGAAAAAGCCGACGCCGAAAAAGCGGAAAAGAAAGCGAAGGAAAAGGAAGAAAAAGCGGCTGAAGAAAAGGCTAAGTTGGAAAAAGACCTCGCCGACGCGCAAGCCGCGTTGAAGCAGGCTGAAGCGGACGCCGAAGCGAACGCGACCAAAGCGCGCGACGACGCCGACGCCGCGACCGCCGCGCTGACGAACGCCGAGCAAGAACGCGACGCGCTCAAAGCCTCCGTGAACGAAATTCAAACGAAATTCGATCAAGCGTCTTCCGACGCCAAAGAGGCGTTGAAACAAGCAAACGCGGACAAAGCGGCGCTTGAAACGCGATTGACCGGCGTTCAGACCGACCTTCAAAAAGTTAGCAACGAACGCGACCTCGCGGAAAAACGCGTCTCCGAACTCGAACTTTCCGCCAACGAAAACGAAGCGAAACTCCGCAACGCCGCTTCCGCGCTGAATAGTTACAAAGAAGAAATTCTCAAAGCGCAACAAGAGATTCTTAATTTGCGCGATCAACTGAAAGCGGCGACGGAAAACGCGGCGCCCGTTCAGCCCGCGCCGGAGAACGCGGAATAATTTGATTTGCGTTTAGTCGTTTCCTAACAAAAAACGCCGTCGACTTATAATCGACGGCGTTTTTTCGTAAGCGTTCATATGTCGTCGCGTTTAACCAATCGCGCGACGACGTTAAAAAAGACGCGCGCCCATACGGAACGCGCGTCTTGGAATCATAAAAGTTCGTGAAAAACGTTCAAGTCCGAGCGCAGAATCTTATGCGACTTTCATTCGGCGGCTTTTCGTAAACGCTTGCCTTTAATCGCTACTCGCTTTACTCAAGCGTAGACGCAAGATTCCAATTATTCGGCAAGACGGCGCCCTTTTCCACGCAGATAACTCCGTCTCGAATCATACCAAACCCAAGCTCCTTCGTGTTCTGAACGTTGTTCGGATTGGTAATCGACACGTAATTTCCGATTTGGCAATTCTTATCGACGATGGCGCCGTCTATAGCGACGTTGTCGCCGATTCCGACGCGCGGTCGCCCCGCGGCGCTTTCGGCGGCGTCTTCCTCCGGACTCGTAATAAAGTCTTGCCCCATAAGAATCGAATTACGAATAACGCAGTTCTTTCCGATTCGGCTTCGAATACCGATAATCGAATTTTCGATTACGGCGCCCTTCCCAATTTGGCATCCGTCGGCAATGAAACTACCGCGAACTACGGCGTCGTCCAATCGACTTGCGGGCAAGTAACGCATTTTCGAGTAGGTCGGAGCTTCCGGCGTAGAGACGTCGAAAATCGGCGGATTCTGCGTCAACGCCAAATTCGCCTCGTAGAAGGAGCGGATCGTTCCGATGTCTTCCCAGTATCCGTCGAACAAATGGACGCACACGCGACGCGTTCGAATCGTCGCCGGAAAAACCTCTTTTCCGAAATCGGTATAGGAAGTTTTTTCAAGCGCGTCGACAAGCGTCTCGCGATTGAACAAATAGACGCCCATATTCGCAAGATACTCGCGCCCTTGCGGATCGTATCCTCTCGAACGAATGAAATCTTCGCCCGTATAGACGTGCTTCAATTCTTCGTCCGTTTGCGGTTTTTCTAAGAAACCTTCGACGCGCCCTTCGTCGTCGATGCGCATAATTCCCAACTCGCTCGCGCGACTCTTCAAGACGGGCACGGACGCGATCGTAACGTCGGCTTTGTTCCGTTCGTGCGTCTCAATCATCTTCTGGAAATCCATACGATAAAGCTGGTCGCCCGAAAGGATCAACACGTAATCGACGCCCTTTTGGGAAATAAACTTAAAATTCTGACGCACTGCGTCGGCGGTTCCTTGATACCACTGTTCGCTTTCGTTCGTCTGTTGCGCGGCGAGCATTTGCACAAACCCGCGCCCAAACGTGTCGAAACGATAAGACTGCAAGTGGCGGTGCAAACTGTCGGAATTAAACTGCGTGATCACGTAAATTTTATTCAAACCGCTGTTGATACAGTTCGAGAGCGGAATGTCGATCAAACGATATTTGCCGGCGATCGGCACGGCGGGCTTAGCGCGCATTTTGGTAAGAGGATACAATCGAGTGCCGCGACCGCCGCCAAGAATAAGAACGACAACGTTTTTCTTCATAATTATTATTCCTCAATATTTTTCCTCAACAACGCGTCCTCCGTCGTCGTTAAAAACGACGGAAGTCGCCGACAAGACGCATAACTTAGGACGCGCGAATTCCAACGCATTCGCGCGCATACTCGCCCATTAACTTGGACGACGCGTTTTTCCGTATAAAACGGTCGACAAGCCAATAGCCGCTCGTATTATAACGGAAAAACTCAAAAGAGAAAACGTCGTTATGGAAATATTTCTTATTTTTGCTCGACAAAATCGACAAATTGTCGAACGTTTCATAGTTCGTCATACTTTAGGAATTTCAAACCCTTTGCGTCGTTCTCTACTCATAAAGGACGCGGCGAGGTCGTCGTCGACGATTTGTTCGTTTTGAGAATCCCATTTAACGACGCGTCCGAGTCGCGCGGCTATTCCGCAAAGATGACAAGCGTTCATCGCGAACGTATGACTATAAACGTCGGAAGAGGGCGTTCCGCCTTCGCGAATACAACGGAAGAAATTCGCCTTGTGCCATTCGACCGGCTTGTTTTTGTTGAGCGCGACGTAATCTTCTTCCGTAATCGCCTTTTGACGTCCTTCTTCGATCGGCTTGCCCGTTACGCGCCCGCGATCGACAAAAATTCGACCTTCGGTTCCTTCGAAAATAATACCGTTGTATTTTTCGCTCTTAACGTTCATTTCGACGCCGTTGTCGAACTTCGCGACGACGTTAAATTTCGTCGCCGTATTGTAACAGTCGTCGACTTTCGGACGTCCGTTTTCGTCGAGCGGGGAGCCGTGTTCGACGTTTCGACCGTCGTATTCGACCGGTCCCTTGCCCGGTCCCAACTGATCGAGCGCCCAAAGCGCGCAGTCGATATGATGGGCGCCCCAGTCGGTGAATTGTCCTCCGGAATATTCGTACCAATAACGGAAGGTTCCGGCGGCGCGTTGCGGTCGGTAATCAACGACCGGCGCTTGACCTAGGAAGAAATTCCAGTCGAGTTCTTTCGGAACTTCGGCGACGGGGAACGGACCTCCGCTCGGTCCTTGATCCAAAAAGACGGTAATATTTTTAATATTGCCCAACAAACCTTTGCGCACCATCAAAGTCGCGAGCATAAAATGATCTTTCATCGCGCGCTGTTGCGTTCCGACTTGGAAAACTTTGCCGGTTTTAGCGACGGCTTCGCGGATCAACTTGTTTTCTTCGATCGTCAGCGTCAAGGGCTTTTGGCAGAAAACGTGCTTGCCCGCCAAAAGGGCTTCGATCGCAATTTTGACGTGCCAATGGTCGGGCGTGGCAATGCCTACGACGTCGATATCGTCTCGATCAAGGACGCGTCGATAATCCTGCGTCACGAGAACTTCGTCGGGCTTTTTGACGATTCCGTCGTTATGTTGGGCTCTTTGGGCGTGCGTCAAGTCGACGTCCGCCAACGCGACGACGTCGCCAAATTGCGCCAATTCGTGAGCGTCCCAAGACCCCATGCCTCCTAGCCCGATAAAACCGATCGTAAAACGTTCGTTGGGCGAGTCGCTCGAATACGCTTGACGTGAAGACGCAAAAGTCGATGCAAAAGTCGAAAACGTCGCGAGCGAAAGCGCTCCTAACGATTGATTTTTAATAAAGTTACGTCTTGTTTGCTGAAGCGAACGACGTTTGTTGTTTTCCATTGAACCACCCTTTTAAAAAGGACTCAAATCTTGCGGCAAAATAACGTTTGACAAAATCCGCCGCCAGTAATTACGATAGCAAACGCGTTTGAAAATCGACGCGTTCGCGCGACTTTTCAAACGATCATAGATAGTATAAACGAGAAAAGGGCGCGGCGCAACTAAAAAAATTAAAATTGCGCGCGCGTCCCCAAAAATCGACAAAATCGACTTTTTAAACTCGACAATTACAACTTTGGAATCTTTCGATACTTCGAGCGTCGATTTTCGCCGTAGTTTGGATTTTCAGCGATCATCGCTTCTTCGTAACTTGTGAAGTTCCCTTCAAACCAGCGCGTTTTGCCGTTTCCTTCAAAGACGAGCAAGTGCGTGCAGATTCTATCGAGGAAGAAACGATCATGGCTAACGACGATCGCGCAACCGGGAAATTCCATAATCGCCTGCTCCAACGTTCGCATCGTCGAGACGTCCAAATCGTTCGTCGGCTCGTCGAGAAGGAGCAAATTGCCGCCTCGCTTGAGCAGTTTCGCCAAGTGAACGCGATTGCGCTCGCCGCCGGAACACACGCCGACGAGGCGCTGTTGTTCCGACCCTCGAAAATTGAAGCGAGAAACGTACGCGCGGCTGTTCATTTCCACGTTCCCAAGTTGCACGTGGTCGCGTCCGTCGGTAATTTCTTCAAAGACGGTGTTTTCGTCGTTCAAGGCGTCGCGGTGTTGGTCGACGTAAGCGAGTTGAACCGTTTCGCCAAGTTCGATTTTGCCCGCGTCCGGCTTTTCGTCGCCGACGATCATTCTGAACAGGGTCGTCTTCCCCACGCCGTTGGGACCGACGACGCCGACGACCGCGCCTCGAGGCGCTCTAAACGAAACGTCGTCAAGCAAGACGGTTTTCTGACCTCCGATCTCGAAGCTCTTCGAAAGATTCTCCACGACAAGGACTTTTTCGCCTAAACGAGGGCCGGGAGCAATTTGAATAATCGCGTCGCTCTTAGAATCCAACTTCTGTTCCGCGAGGAGTTTTTCATAGGACTTGACGCGCGCCAAGTTCTTTTGCAACCGCCCTTTGTGCGACGTCTGAATCCATTCCAACTCGCGCTTGAGCGTCTTCTGACGTTGCGATTCTTGCTTTTCCGTAACGCGCAAAATTTCCGACTTCTGCGCCAGCCACGAAGAATAGTTCCCTTCGAAAGGAATCCCGCGCGTATTGTCAATTTCGAGAATCCATTTCGTAATGTTGTCAAGAAAATATCGGTCGTGCGTAACGATAATCACCGTGCCGGTATAATCGCGCAACGCGCCTTCGAGCCACTGCACCGTTTCCGCGTCCAAATGGTTCGTCGGTTCGTCTAGCAAGAGCAAGTCGGGATGTTCCAAGAGCGCTTGGCACAACGCGACGCGTCGTCGCTCTCCGCCGGAAAGTTGGCGAACGATCGAATCGTCGGGCGGAAGAACGAGCGCTTCGGCTGCAAGATCGATTTTATGGTCGAGTTCCCAGCCCTCTAGACGATCGATTTCGTCTTGAAGCGTCCCCATCTCTTCCATCAATTTGTCGAAATTGGCTTCTTGCTCCGGATCCGCCATCAACATAGAAATTTCGTTGAAGCGATCGATTTTCGACTGAATAGGCGCGACGGCTTTGAGCAGATTTTCACGAACGGTCGCGTCAAGTTCCAATTCGGGCTCTTGCGCGACGTATTTGACGGTCATTCCCTTGACAAATTTGACTTCGCCGTCAATATCTTTGTCGATTTGCGCCATAATTTTCAAGAGCGTCGATTTGCCCGCGCCGTTTGCGCCGACGACGCCAATTTTGGCTCCGTAGTAAAAGGACAAGCTGATATTTTGAAGAACCGTCTTTTCACCGAATCGCTTGCTTACGCGATTCATTTCAAAGATAAAGTGCGGCGCCATAAAGAACCTATGTCTAAAAGTGGTTAAAAAGAAATTCGATTATTTGACAAGAAGAACGGCAAACCCAATCCGTATGTCTTTCGACATACGGATTTTAGCAAATTAGGCTCAAATCTCGACGAGTTCGTAATCGAGCGAGCCGAGTCCAATTTCGGCGCCGTATTCGATCATCGCGCGCCAGTTCGTCGTCGGATGCATCGTTTGAAAATGGTCGCCGTTCGGCTTCATTTTCGCCAAGACGCTATTAGGAACGATCGGTTGTTTGTTCACGGCGTCGGCGCAAGCAAGATCAAGCGCGACGGGATCGAAAGACGCAAACAAACCGACGTTCGGCACGACGGGCACGTCGTTTTCCGAATGACAGTCGCAGAACGGCGAGACGTCGGCGACAAGCGTAATATGGAACGCGGGACGGTCTTGCAAGACGGCGGCGGAGTATTCGCAAATTTTCTTATTGAGAATCTCGTATTTTTCGTCCATAGCCGCGTAAACGGCGTCGACGGGACAACGACCGACGCAACGACCGCAACCGGCGCATTTCGTCTTGTCGATTTCAGCTTTACGGTTCGAATCGAAAACGATCGCGTTGTGCGCGCAAGTTTTCGCGCAAGAACCGCATCCGATGCAGACCGATTTGTCGACGGTCGGCTTGCCGTTCGAGTGCATTTCCATCTTGCCCGCGCGCGAACCGCAGCCCATCCCGATGTTTTTCAACGCGCCGCCAATACCCGCGCATTCGTGCATTTTGAAGTGCGTCAACGAAACGACGACGTCGGCGTCCATAACCGCGCGTCCAATTTTCGCCTCTTTGACGTATTTGCCGTTTTTAACGGGAACCAAAACTTCGTCCGTTCCCTTCAATCCGTCGGCAATAATCACGTGACAACCCGTCGCAAAGGGATTGAATCCGTTTTCATAGGCGGTTTCAAGATGATCGAGCGCGTTCTTACGACGACCGACGTAAAGCGTGTTCGCGTCGGTCAAGAACGGTTTGCCGCCCTTTTCTTTCGTCGCGTCGACGACGACTCGAGCGTAATTGGGACGCATATAGGCAAGATTGCCCGCTTCGCCGAAGTGAATCTTCAGGGCTACGAACTTGCCTTCCAAGTCCATGTCCATATAACCGGCGCGTTGGAGCAAACGTCGCGTTTTTTGCAACAGATTTTCATTCGGGTTAGTTCTAAGATTTGCGAAAAAAACCTTACTTTGAGCCATTTTGTTCACACTTTCTTACTATTCTCGAGATATTCGTTCGTCAAAGTTTACGCTCTGCAATCAAAGGACGCCCCGCCGTCTCGACGTATGGGACGCGCCGACGTAATATCCTGAAAAAACTATTTATCCAATCTAAACAAATTTCAATTCTCGAAGGGATCGAAAGAAGAATCGGCGTTTTGAAGTTTCTCGTCCAATCTTCTCTCTTCCTCGTTAAATTTCTTAAACGAATCGGCGGCTACGCTAGCCTTCAATATTTCCTGAGCGCGTTCCATACGACGATCGCACTTTTCGAGTAGGCGCCCCGTTTTGCCGACGCTAAAGTCGCGAATGAGACGAACGCACTCTTCTTCTTTATGCAACTCGTTATGACGCTCGCATAACAAATCGATTCGCTTGAAAAAGGCGTCGTAATTCCTCGAATCCAGTTCAAAGGCTTTTTGCAAGTCTTCGTCGGCGCGTTTATAATCGCCGACTCCTATGAAAAACGTCCCGGAACAAGAATAAAAATACGAGTCCTTTTCTTCTTCGGATCGACTGTCGAAATAACTCCGTCCTCTCTCGACGGCGACCAAATACAAAGGCGCGCCCTTAAGCCTACTCCCCAACGCGCGCGGAATCGACGCCATAACAAGAGGGACGTCGGGTAAAACCCTTACGACGGCGTCCTTAAGCGCGTTCGAAGGCGTCTCGGCGGCCAAGAGCGTCAATACGGTATTAACTCTTTTTGCGTAGTATTCGAGCGATTTGCGCCAAAATTCGATTTGAAGAGATTTTAGACCGACGGCGCCCAAATAAAAACCGGAATTAAACAACAAGGAAGAATCGTATTTTCCAAACAACGCGACGCGACGCGCGTAAAGTTCGATCAGCGCTTGATTTTCTTGCCACGACAAATCGGCGGCCAACGGAACCGTTTCAGACAACGACACGTACGGTCTTGCAGAAACGGGGCATATGCGTCGCGCCCTCAACGAATGAATCATCGCGGGCAAAACGGATTCCTTGGCGAATCGATTGTTTCTAATTGAAGCGACGGCGACGTCAAAACCAATTTCTTGATACTTCAGCAACGATTGCAAACGAATCGCAAGCGAGGTTTCGTTCCACAAATCTTTCAAGTTGGCGTCGGGGCGTTGTTCTTTCAAAAAATCTAACAATCTCAAACGATAGCGCGCAATAACTAATTCCGCCAGTCGAGCGCGTATCTCGAAACTGTCGTCCCGCGTTTGAACGTAACGTTCAAAACTAGAAATAAGCGCGTCAAGCGCCGTTGAGGACAAATTAACGTACTGATCTGTAGTAAATTTCGATTCTTTCAATAAAGCGTATCGACGCGCGTAATCCTTGTTTTCTTTAAGCGCGACTAATCCGCTCAAAACGCAAACCGCCAACACGCCCGCGCTAACCCCGACCGGGATCCAGTCGAAGCGTCGCGTTTCGGTTCGTCGACGTCCGTTCGAAGACGCGCTTCTGGTTTTGCTTCTTTTGTTCTCACGAGAATTGACTCTCTTATAACTAAGGAAAGCGCCGCACAAAACGGCGAACGTAGTCAAATTACCCGATAAATAAATACCTATGTCGCTCGAGGAAGTGATTAACTGACCGACAAGCAAAGACAATCCGCCCGCGCCTATCGCATATTCTTCAGAACCGCGCGATTTCCAAAGCAAACGCCCAAAGCAAAAGAACAACAACAAATATTCCGCAACGAACAACGCGCAACCGACGCGTCCCATTTCCACTAAATTTTGAACGAAACTGTTTTCCGCATAGTAGAAAAGAAAACCTCCCTTCGTCTCAACGTCGTTGGCGCCGTTGACGAGCGAATACGTGCCCAAACCCGAGCCGAACCAATAATAATCGCGCGAAGTTTCCAACGCGGAACGCCAGTTTTCCCAACGCGCGTCCCTGTCGATCGCAGTTTCGCCGTTTTTATCCTCGTTAAAGAGCGTCGCCATTCGATCGTCGACGGATTGAGTCAAGCCGACCGACTCGACGACGCCCGCCGTCGCAATTCCAATTAAAAGGAAAATAAACCAGTAACGACGCGCGTCTTTTTTACAAGCCAATACGCCGAAGGCGCAAAGAATCGCGCTCAGTGCGGCGACAACGGCTCCGCGCGATCTCGAAACCAAGATCGTTGCGAAAATCACGACGATAAAACACAGCCAGAAGACTAAACGTCGATTGAAAAGATCGAAAACGTCCCCTAAAACGACCTTCCACATCGCGTCTTTTCGAACTTCGTAATAGGGATTAGAACCTTGGCTTTCTTCGTCGCGTCGCTCGCGTTCCTTCCTTATTAAACGCGCCGATTTCACGAGAACCTTGCCCGCCAAAAAGACGCAGGGCGCCAAGCAGTAGACAAGATAGCCTCCGCAACAATTTTTATTGACGTACGTTCCAAATCCCAGCCTTAACTCGGAATCCTTAATAGCCAAGGCGGACAAAAGGGGAAATTGACGCGACGCTGGATTGGCTCGAAACATCAGGCACGTCAACGCGAAACTAACGCCTACGACCGCTGCGACGACAAAAAGAACCGAACGCGATTTCTTACTGTTAAACAAAACGACGGTCGAAAAGACAAATAGAAAACCGCACCAAAAAAGCGGAGTCCATTCGCGAGTCGCCAGAGGATAGACGCTAATCGTATTTCCCCAAGTCGGAACGTCTTCTAAATATTTTTGATCGATCGAATTTTCAAGCGCCAACGCCTCGTTAATATTGAAATTCGCGTCTTCCGTCAAGGGAAAGACCTTCTCGCTCAAACGAGTCCGAAGTTCGGTTTTTTCTTGACCTTCGGCGACTTTGGAAGGCGCCTCGACGTCGAGCGTCGGCGTTACAAACTCCTTAAGTTCCAATACGTAAGGAGACAATTTAGCAAGCGTCTTTTCCGAAAGAGGCGCGACTTGCAAAACGCAAAGCGCCAATCCTAGCAACAAGGGAATAGAGACGCACAAACCGGGAACCAGATTCGTTTCTTTTCGTTGTTCCAGCGGAGCCGTCGCCAACGCGCCCAAGGCGCATATTCCGCTCCCTAGCGCCAACAGCAAAAAGAAACGTTGATACAAGAGATCCGCGCCGCCGTTTTTCCAAGGACCTGCGACGATCGCGCACAAAACAAAAAAACGACCCAGAAAAAGAAGAATCGTGTAAACAAGAGACGCATACTTACGAAGTAGATACTGTAAACGCATATTCTTCTCTCTATTCAGTCTTATGAAAACGACCCTGCGCTTGTTGGAACGCCCCGCAATTAAAACTATGCGCGCCTTGATTTTCGTTTCGAAAGAAAACTTTCAAAATCTTCAAGCGAAAGCGCGTTGACGACGTCGGCGCGAGTCAAACCGACGCGTCGCGCAAGTTGAACGCCAAAACGTAAGTAAGTCAGCTGTTCGGGCGAATGCGAATCCGTGGAAATCGCAACGGTTACGTTTCGCTTTTTTGCCAAAACCAGACCTTCAAAACTCAGATCCAAACGTCGAGGCTGCGAATTGAGTTCAAGCAACTTGTCGTATTTTTGAGCGTTTTCACAAAGGAAATCTAAATCGAGATTAAGAGGCGCTTCCCTTCCGATAACGCGTCCCGTCGGGTGAGCGATCACGTCGACGTAAGGATTGCGGAACGCGCGCAAATACCGACGCTCAATATCGGAAAAGGATCGATTTCGATTCGAATGAATACTTGCGACGACCCATTCGGCTTTCGACAACGTTTCGTCGGTTAAATCTAGCGAACCGTCGTCCAATATGTCGACTTCCACGCCCTTAAAAACGCGGAAAGCGAAGCCGGATTTGCGCAGACGCTCGTTTACCTCGTCAATAACTTCCCAATATCGCAAAACTTGCGAATCGTCCAAACCGGCGACGTAAGGAACGCTTTTCGTATGATCCGTAGCGGCGATATACGACAAACCGTTATGAAAAGCGGCTGTCGCCATCTCCTCCACGCCTTCGGTTCCGTCGGAAAAAGAAGTATGAAGATGCAAGTCGCCGCGCAAGTCTTCAATTTGGATTCTTTCGGGTCGTCCGGCTTGAATCCAATCCGTCTCTACCGCGCCTTCGCGCAATTCCGCCGGGATCGGCGGCAATCCAAGTTTATCATAGATTCGCTCGGTAGTTCTCGACGACGCGCGTTGAACGCCTCGATAAAGTCCGAAAGGACTCAACGTCAAGCCGCGTTCGGACGCGCGTTTGTTCAGAAATTCCAAGTGCTTCTTTGAAGACGTCAAGAATATCTCTCGCGCGCCCCGTACAAAACCGGTCGACGCGTAAAAATTAAGCGTCGCTTCGGGCGTAGGTCGCGCGTTATAGGGCATAACAAAGGCGCTCGGATTTAACTTCGCGGAAAGAAAATTCGTCGTTTCCGCGAGTACTTCCTGAATCAGTCCCGTTCTTTTGATTCTCTCAAAAACTTTCTGGGCGTCGTCCGTTTCAATAAGAAAATCGAGTCTTGAAAGAGCTTCCTTTCCGCGACTTAAAGCGCCGACTTTGACGACGTTCAAAGGAACGTTTACGTTTTCTTCCGCTTGTCGCGTTCGTTCGGGCTCCGTGTTTTGACGCCGCAACGAAGCCGCGCGATCGGCGTCTTCGCGCATCTTTATCCGCATATACGACGCGCTGTTACGCGAAACAAAAAATTTCTTGACGCCGTCGAACGCGCTTCTCGTCGCGCGCTTGACCGATTCAAGCGCCTTTTCAGACGTCAAATCTTCCGCGACGCTTTTCAACGTAATTTTCGAACGCTGAATCTCGTCGATAATAAAATCCGCCAAAGCGTCGGCATTCGCGTGAAAGATCGTCGACTCGTCGTCGATCGGCGGCTCGTCCTCCAAAGACGCCGAAGCGAGAAAAGGATCGACCGTCGTTTTTACGTCGGAACCGTTCGAAATCCGAGCGTTCGAAATCTGTTTCTCGAACTTGTAGACGTCTTCCAACACGTCGAGTTCTTCACTTTCGGAGAAGAAGTTTGACGAAGAAAAAATTCCTTGTCGGCAGGCTTCTCTTAACGCGTAGACGTCAAAGACGCCAAATCGTTCGCGAATGTTCAAAACGTCATGAACCGCCAACGATTTGATCTTCAATAAGTCCTGAATTGGCAAGGGCGTTTCGCTAAGAAGTCGATCGCGAATTTGAGAAGACCCGGTCAAGACCGTTTCAAAAAAAACCTGCGACGACTCGAACGAAAACCCGGCAAACCAATACGAGAAAACGCGTTCAAGTTCGCGAACTTCTTCCGAGCGCGACGACGCGTTTTCAAACAACTCAAGCGGAACTTCCAACCGCGCTACGCGAAAGGCTAAGTCGCGCAACTCTTCGACAGGCAAAGAGTCGCCTTGACGAAGCTCCAATAATCGAGCCGTTTGGTCGAGAATCTCCGCAATTTCGCTGTTGTTCATAGAAAGGGCTCGTTATGCAATCCTAATTCGCTTATCGTCGAGAACGATTGAAAACGCCGTCAAAAATAAAAAAACGACAAAAACTCGCGCGCCCGAACGCCGATTCAAGAGCGTAAGATTTGAACGCCGTATGACAAAAGCGCCGGAATCGATTCAAAACGACTCAAGCGCTCGCAAAAAATTTCAACGCGTCGCGCGTAAAACAAAACGCTCGCCAAGCGAGACGACGCTACGCTACGACGCGAACCGCGCGTATTAATGTTTGAAATGACGACGACCCGTAAAGATCATCGCGATTCCCAACTCGTTGCACGCGTCGATAACGTCTTGATCGCGTTTCGATCCGCCGGGTTGAATAACCGCGACGACGCCCTTCGCGGCGCGAATACCGTCGTCAAACGGGAAGAAGGCGTCGGAAGCAAGAACGGAGCCTTGAGCGCGATCTCCAGCCTTTTTCACGGAAATTTCAACGGAATCGACGCGACTCATTTGTCCGGCGCCGACCCCAATAAGCGCTTCGTCCTTGCAAAGAACGATCGCGTTCGACTTGACGTGACGAACCATCGACCAAGCGAAGCGCAAATCGCGCATTTGCTCTTCAGTCGGCGCCTTGTCGGTGACGACCTTCCATTCGTCTTCAGGATCCGATTCGACGTCGGCGTCTTGAAGCAAAGCGCCGCCGGTCAACGGACGAAGCGCCCAGCTGGTCGACGCGGGCGTCAATTTATCGCCGCCGCACGCGAGTAAACGGACGTTAGCCTTCCATTTCGGAACGGTCGTTAAAATCTCCAGCGCTTTTTCGGAGAAACCGGGCGCGATGATCGCCTCGACAAAGAGACCGGGCTGAGCCAGATAATTTGCGGACGCTTCGTCAAGAATACGATTGGAACCGATAATCGAACCAAACGCGCTTAACGGATCCCCTTCCATACCCTTTTTGACCGCTTCGCTAATCGAATCGGCAACGGCGGCGCCGCAAGGATTGTTGTGCTTCAACACGGCGACGGCGGGCTTGTCGAAAGAACGCGCCATCGCAAGAGCCGCGTCCAAGTCGAGAATATTGTTGTAAGACAGTTCTTTGCCGTTGAGCTGACGCGCGGAGACGGCGGAAGGTCCGTCGTACTTCGAATCGACGTACAAGGCGGCGCGTTGATGCGGGTTCTCGCCGTAACGCAATTCGGCGGACAATTTCAGCGCGCTCGAAACCGTGTTCGGGAAAACGTCGCAACCGTCGTGTTCGGCAAAATATCGCGAGATAGCGGCGTCGTAAGAAGCGGTGTGCGCGAAGGCGTCGCGCGCAAGACTACGACGAGTTTGAAGCGTCAAAGCGCCGTTCTTTTGAATCTGCTCGAGGACGGGCGCGTATTGGCTCGCGTTCGTAACGATTCCGACAAAAGCGTGATTCTTCGCGGCGGCGCGAACCATCGTCGGGCCGCCAATGTCAATGTTCTCGATCGCTTCGGCGTCGGTTACGTCTTTTCTAGCGACCGTCGCTTCAAAAGGATAGAGATTCACGACGACCAATTCGAACGGTTCGATTCCGTGTTCGGTCGCCGACTTCATATCCGCCTCGTCGTCGCGACGGCAAAGAATACCGCCGTGAACCTTCGGATGCAACGTCTTCAAACGACCGCTCATCATTTCCGGAAAACCGGTATAGTCCGTGACGTCGGTCACGGGCACGCCGTTCGATTCGAGATGGCGCTTCGTTCCGCCTGTGCTAAAAATTTGAACGCCCGCCGCGACGAGCCCCTTCGCGAAATCGGTTAGTCCAACTTTGTCGCTAACGCTAATCAACGCGCGTTTAACTTGAGGATCCATTCCAACCCTTTCCTAGTTCAATGTCGACTCGCGCGACGCCGCAAAACGCGCGCGTCGTCGCCGCTAACAATCTAACCTCATATTTTCCCCGAATGCGCGCGACGGTCAAGCCCCCGAGCGCCCTTCGACGCTCTTTTTAAGAACGAAATATATAACCTCGACCGCGCGCGTGACAAATTACTTCGTCTTTTTCGTTTTTAACGACGACGTCGCCCAAAGTCGTCGCGCGCGAGCGGAACGTCTCGACCGCCTCCGCGCGCAAGACGCCCGACGAGACCGCCTTGCAAAATTCGATCGAAACGTTTAAGGACGCGACGGGCTCCGATTTGTAGTTGAACGCGGCCGCCAGCGCGTAATCGGAAAGCGAGAAAAGAACGCCCCCTTGGCAAATACCCAAGCCGTTCATATGGTCTTCGCGCAACTCCAATTCGGCGCAAGCGCGTCCGTCGCCCGCCTCGATCAATTTAATTCCGACAAGCCCGCAAACGAACTTGTCCGAAAGCATTCGCTCCATTTGAAGACGCCGCGTCTCGTCGAGCGAATCTAAATCGATTTTCACGTCGCTCATCAAACGCCCCCTTATCGATCCAATCGAATTTGATTAGTGGCGACAAAGACGTCGTTGTGTTGAATGCGCACGGTAAAACCGAGTTGCGCGCCGAGCGTTTCAAGATCGAGTTGAATGTTTTGCAAATCGACGTGCGGCTCGATCTCGACTTGACTAATCAGGACAAATTCGCCGTCGGAGGTGATGCTGCCGTACAAGTCGATAATATTGATTTCTTTGTCGCCCAAATAACGCGTAAACTGCGCCACGATCCCTTCGCAGTCGCGCCCAAACGCCGTAACGACGTAGGAATTCGCGTTGGACGCGACCTTCGAACGCGTTTGCGACGTCTGCGGAAAAACGCACGCTTGACAGCCTTCAAGCGACGGCTCGGCGAGTATCGTCTCTTTTAAGGATTCCGACTCGTAGCTTTCGGAAGTGGAAAAAGTCATAATGAGCGTGAAATATCCGTCGAGAACCGTCTGACTGCAGGACTCGATATTCCCGCCAAGTTTGACGATCGCGGAACTGACGGCGGCGACGATGCCCGGTCTGTCGACCGCCGTTACGTTGATTACATAACCGTTTTTCATCAGAATCTCCAATACGACGACCGACGCCAACAAAGCGCGCTCGTTTAAATCGATTTTTTTACAAGCTACTTTTTTACGACGCTACTTTCCTACGACGCTACTTTTTTACGACGTTGCGCGTTATTCTTCGCGAACGCTAAATTCAAGTTTCCAGCGACGGTCGGAGTCGACGTCTTCGCACCAAATTTCCAAAGCGCCAAGTTCCGTAACGCGCGACCGAAAACGCACTCCGACGTATTCAAGCGCGTCGTCCTCGGCGTTTTGCGTTTCGGAAGAGCCGCCTTGCGTTTCGGGCGAACCGAGCGTCGTTTCGATCGGCGTCGTCTCCTTCAATTCGGAAGTTTCGTCTCCGTCGAAATAATCGACGACGGCTCCGGGCTCGTCTTGCGGTCGGGTCGTGCTACTGAAAAACCTAAAGACGGCGGGCTCCCCTACGACAAGCTCGAAAACGTCGGACGGAACGTCGATCTCCGTCCCCTCCTCCATGCCGAAGGGCGCGACGCACAACGCTTTCAACGGGAGTCGAACGCCCGGCACGGCAAGACCCGAAGACTCGATCCCAATATAATAGGAACGAGGCGTGGCGCTGTGAATGCGAACTCCGTCCGACAATTTGACTTTGCCGTAAAAAGCGGCTCCGTTCGAAACGGCGCCGACAAGATCCGCGTCGGAACAAAGATTTCGCGGAGGCGAATCGGGGAACCACGCTTCCAACTGCTCTTGAAGTCGACGCTCGATCGATTTCGACTTGAAAAAGCCGCCGTTCAAGAGAAAATAAGTCGGCTTGATTTCGGCGCCGCTCGCCTTGCGGCGTTCTCGTAAAAATCGCGCGATATGACGCGTGATCGCGGGGTCGCTTTCGTAAGGCAGACCGATCTCGCGCACGCCGACGCCCCTGCGTCGTTTCGGCGCGTCGTCAAGCGAACAAATCGGAAAGAAGCCTTCAAGAACCAAGTCGACGATCTCCTGACGCGACAAGTCGACGGAAAGCGCGTCCCCGACCAAGCGGCTCGAACGACCTTTGATCGTGATCTTAAAAGTTTCGTCGGCGCCCGCTTTGTTTTGATTCTTCTCGTCGAGCGCTCGTTCTTTAGCAAGTCGGCATTGACGTCGAAGGGCGAAGGACTGCCAAGGATTCAAAGAAACGCCCTGCTCTTTGAAGGATTCCGCCGCGCGATAGGCGATCGCCAAATCGACGTTGTCCCCGCCGAGCAAGAGTCGATCCCCGACGGCAAGGCGATTCAGCGTCAATTCGCCCGACTCTTCTTCCGCGCGAATCAAAGACAAGTCGGTCGTGCCGCCTCCGACGTCGCAAACAAGAACGACGTCCCCGACCTTTAATTCTTTGCGCCAGTCCTCCCCTTTTTGCGCGAGCCAAGCGTAAAGCGCCGCCTGAGGCTCTTCCAAAAAGAGGAGCGTTTCGGGATTAATTCCGGCGCCGATCGCCGCCTCGCGCGTCAGTTCTTTCGCGCTCTCGTCAAAAGAAGCCGGAATCGTCAAAATTACCGACTGTTCCGCGAAGGGCGCGTATGGAAAAGCGTAGTTCCAAGCGTCGACCAAATGCTTCAGATACGACTGCGACGCGGTCAGCGGCGATATTTTCGGCGCGTCTTGGGCGCCGCCCCAAGGCAAAATTGGCGCGCGACGGTCGACTTTCGAGCAAGTCAGCCACGATTTTGCGGAAACGACGATTTGTTCCGGGCGTTCCGCCGCTAAAGACTTGGCGATTTCGCCGACGAGAAAGAACTTGTCTTGCAAAGGGGCTTCTTTTTTCTCTTGCGCGACCTCGCCGCCGAACAGTCGACTGAAAAAGCCGCGTTTTTTCTCCAGACGCGCCGCTTCAGACGACTTTTCGTCCTGCGCGTCTTCGTCCTTTTCGGCGGACTCCCAAGGCAATTTCCAGTCGAACGACTCGCGCGCCGACGCCTTGTCGACAAACGCCGTCGAAGGCAACGTCGCGCGCGACTCGACCACGGCGGGCGAGACGAACTGCGGTATTTCAAACGTCGAAGGACGCCCCGAAAAGCCGTCCGAATCGAGCTTCCAATACGCCAGTTCGGTATTGGTCGTTCCGAGGTCTATTCCGATAACGTAAGAAGGCGAACTCGCTGAAGAACGATTTAGCATAAAGTCTTTCTCTCGAACTTGTTTTCCCAATAAGCGCCGATAAAACGCCTATGCGCCGCTCAAACGGCAAAATCGACGTTTCCTTCGGAATCGACCGTTAAAATCTTGCGAACTTCGTCAAAAGAGCGCGCTACGACGTCGGCGTTTTCATATTCGTCTTCGGCATGACCGCCGCTGAAAAGGCCGATTACTTTTGCGCCCGCGCGCCGACCCGCCGTGACGCCGCTGCGCGAGTCGTCGATCACGACGCAATTTTCCGCGCTCTCGCCCATTTTCTTCGCCGCCGCCAAAAAAATATCGGGCGAAGGCTTGCCGTTTTTCACTTCGTCGCCCGCGACGACCCGATCGCCGAAATAATCGCGAATTTGAAGCCAGTCGAGAACATATTCGACGTTTACGCGCGGAGCGGACGACCCTGCGGCAAGTTTGACGCCTCGCGACGCAAGCCAACGAACGAATTCGACGGAACCTTTGATCGGCTTAACGCAGTCTTTGACGCTTTCGCGAAACGCCGTCTCTTTACGTTCGACGATCCGCGCGATCTCTTCCGTCGTCATAGAGGAGCCGCCGCGCCAATAATGCTCGACGATATACTCGGAAGTCATGCCGAACGTGCGCCAAAAGACCTCTTCGGGAAAGTCGACGCCGTCTTCCGACGCGATCTTGCGCCAACTCGCAAAGTGCGCGGCGTTGCTGTCGACTAGAACGCCGTCCATATCAAATATCAGTCCCATAGGGGCTCGCCTCATACTACGCTTGTAAAGGAACGGGAATCGCTACGTAAAACGCGTCTAATCATTTTAACCTTTTTACAAAAACCGACAAGACGGAAAGGGATTTGCTGTAGACGTTCTCGAAAAGCGGCGGGTCTGGCGCCGACTCTTTTCCATATTTTCGCCTTTTTCTCAAAAAACGATTTGCCCTTTCCCCTATGTTAGATTACAATCAACGTAACCCGACATAAAGGGTAAGCGTTCACGAAAAGTATTCCCAAAAAATCGGCGGTTGGACAGGAAGAAAGCGACGCGAGAGGATTCGTTTTTCGCGCAAGCGAAAAACGCGCGAAAGCCGCCTGCATTGCAGGCGGATGGGGTCGACGAGAGACGTCGGATGGGGTCGACGCGAGACGTTTTTATTACGACGGCAACGACCTTTGCCGCTTGAAGCGAGCGTTTTTACTTGAAAACCTTGGGACGCTTAATAAACTTGTTTTGTCGAGAGTCTAGTAAAGTTCCGCCCATCCGCCCGCAATGCGGG
>JAZRWW010000257.1:0-1615 GCA_045599865.1 Thermoguttaceae bacterium | reverse complement strand
TTAAAAACGGTTACGCCGATTACGGCGGCGCGATTAAAAACTCCGGGACGTTGACGCTTAACGGAGTTACGTTCGAAGACAACGTCGCGACGAAAAACGGGGGCGCGATCTTCAACGCCGTCGGCGCGAAGTTGACGGTCGACGGCGGTTATTATCTCCGTAATAAGGCGCGTAGCGGCGGCGCGTTCGCAAATTACGGCGAGACGACGATTTCGTCGACCGTCGCGGAGCCGTCGATCTCGTTTAATCACGCGGACAAGTACGGGGGCGCTTATTTCGGTTGCGGAACGTTGACCGTCAGTGGAGCCGCATCGTTTATACATAACGATGCTTATTCGATCGCCGACGGCGCGATCGTCGGCAAGGGCGGCGCGATTTACAACGACGCTATGGACTCGCACAAAGGCGAGGTTGCGATTACAGGCGCGGTTGTTTTCTCCAACAATTACGCAGGCGAGCGCGGCGGCGCCATCGAGACGTATTGCGCTTTGAGCGTCAAAGGAGTGAAAAACGAGTCTGGGGAAACCGTTAAGTTTGAAAATAATTATTCTGCGAAATATGGCGGAGCGATCGACGTCGGCTCCGGCGGTTCCGCGACGTTTTCCGGCGAAATGACGTTTAAGGGAAACGGTCAAAACTCCATCGAGGCATATACGCCTGAAACGGAATTTGGCGGCGCGATTTTCTCCGTCGCCGATCTGAAGTTCGAATCAGGCGGAAATTACTGGTTCGAGGGCAATACGGTTTTAAAATCCGGGGGCGCGATCGACGCGATCAGCGGAAACCTGAATCTTGCCGGAAGTTTTACGTTTAGCGGGAATTTGGCGCAGGGCGAATACGAAGGCGATAAGTCTGGTTTTGGCGGCGCGATCGCGCTCGCGACGGATGCTGAGAATACGCAAGTTGAAGATGCGAGTTTTACATGGCACGAAAATAATGCCAGTAATGGAAAATGCGTCGCAATCAAATATGATTGTGGAATAAGCGCCGAAAAATGGGGACTTTCCGTCGCCTCAGACTACGTAACGTTTAAAGAACTTTACTTCTCCGGCGCTTCGAATTCGCCTTTGCCTTTGAAGTCGATTTCTCCGAACGCGGTTAAGGCTACGATAACGGTCGAGGGCGCGACGACGACGTTCGGAGCCGAAGGGGCGACGCCTCAACAACTTGGGCTTGGAGTCGGAACTTACGAAGCTCTTGTTCAATACGTCGACGCGAACGGCGAAACGAGCGCGACTTACGTTCTTAATTTGACGGTCGAACCCGGCGCGTCGGTCGACGTTCGCGAAACGAGTATCGCCGACGGTCGAGGCGTTAAATTCGACTTCAACTTGACCAAGGAGGACGGTCGCGCGGTTTCCGTTTGGGAAATTTCTTGGGGCGACGGTTCGACGACCCACCTGGAAAATTTGTCGCAGTCTTGGATGGCGGCGCATTATTACGCGCAAGACGGAACGTTCGACGTTTCGCTGAAGGTCGTCTATATCGACGGAACGAGCGAGACTTTTGAGGCGTTTTCGACGCAAACGATCGGCGCTTCCGTTGCGAAGACGGAAGCTCTTTCGACGATTTTCGAGGACGTCGACGACCTTTTTGAGGACGCGTTCGTCGAATT
>JAZRWW010000256.1:0-2059 GCA_045599865.1 Thermoguttaceae bacterium | reverse complement strand
GCCGGGTATAAGTATTCACCCGCGGCGCGTTTTTTTTTGCGAAGGTTAGTAGAAATAAATCGTTTTGGAGGTTTTTATTCTGTTTGGAGGTTTTTATACTATTTGATAGAATTGTTGTTATTGATAAATTAGGTTTTATTGATAAAATTCAAAAATATGTAAAGATTTACGCAACTTTTGCTTTTTCTTTGCCGACGTTTAAATAGAGACGGTTCGACGGAACAGCGTTTGATATTTGTCCTAAGCATTTGTTAAAGTTTGAAAAACGAACGAAATCAACACGCCGTCGAACGGACGTTTTAGCGAACTGTCGCGTTTGCGTCTAATTTGCCTGAAAGCGGAGCGCAGTTTTCAAGGAAGGGCTTCTATGCTTATTGAAAAGAAGAAGAGAACGTCGAGAAAATGGAGAGGCGCGCTAATCTATTTGGCGCTTATCGGCGCCGCGCCCGTCGCTTGGGGAACGTTGCAAGCGGACGAAACTGCGACGTCTAATCCCGTCGTCGGTTCGAATAACGTCGGGTTTTATTCGATCTTAAAAGACACGGAAATCAACGTCCAAGCCCTGGAGACTGAAGGCGTTTGGCAGTGGTTTAGCATATTAAGCGGAAATATGATCGTCAACAAAGGAGATAATTCGCTGACTTTTACGTTGACGACGGACAATCCCGACAAGGGCTTGTTCTTCGCAAGCGACATGACCTTGAACTCAGGGTGGCTGACGTTGAAGCCGACCGTTTTAGCCGATAGTTCCCAACAAATAAACAATATTTCGTACAGCGGGACGACGAGCGGCGTCGGAGGTTTGCGTCTCGACGTCGGCGACGGCGCCGTCTTCTATGCGAATGGAGAGTTGGGACATGCGCATACGGACGTTAAAACAGGAACGCTCGACGTTTCGCGTTCCTATGCGAGTCAAGTCGACCTTGGCGGCTTGTCGTCCGAAGGCGCGGGCGTCGTTTACGCCGGAACGAAGGATTTGATCGTCGATTTTGACGGCGAATCTCTCGCGTACAATGGAACGCTAACCGGTTCCGGGACGGGAGCGACTCTGATCAAAAAGGGTTCGGGGACTTGGACGCTAAATTTGAAGGAGGGTTCTAAAGTCGGTTCCGTTCAAGTTCAAAAGGGCGTTTTTTCACTTGGGGAAAATCATTACGACTCTGGTTCCGTCGACGCCGACTTTGAAATTATTCTTGAAAAGAACGGCGTTTTCAAATTAGATACGGAAAACGACGCGACGCTGACTTTAAATAATTTGAACGCCTCGAAGGGAGGGACGATTCAAATAGGCGCGAAGAACGCGCTCGTTTTATCCGACGCTAATAAGTCGACCGAAATTGTCGCCGATTTGCGGGGCGAGGGACGTCTGGAGTTAAAAAACGTTTTAGACGATTCCGGCGCCGTCGCGCCTTGGAAACTGAGCGGAAACAATTCAAACTGGAACGGGACGATCTCCTTAAGCGACGCCAACGCTGAAATTACTTTGGCGTCCGCAAAATCAAGCTCGGCGAATACGACGATCGCTTTCGAATCGCAAGGGAATTTGAAGGTTGAGAAGTCGTTGATCGTCGGTTCGTTGGCGTTGAACGATTCCGCGTCGATCAATATCGCGTCTGGAAAAACTCTTACGCTAGGCGCTTTGACGTCGAATTACGACGGTTCTTTGGGAGATTACGTTACGACGATAAAAGGGGGCGGCGTTCTATCTTTCAACGAGAGCGCTATTAAGGATTATCACGGCGCGATGCACGTCAAGGGAGGTTCCGGCTTGCTGGTTCGTTGCGAAGGCGTAAGCGACGTCGCTACAGAGACGCGCGACGAATTTGCGGAGAACGAAGGCGCCGAGAACGAATTTGTCGAGAACGAATTTGTCGAGAACGAATTTGTCGAGAACGAATTTGCCGAGAACGAATTTGCCGAGAACGAATTTGTCGAGAGCGAATTTGCCGAGAACGAATTTGCCGAGAACGAATTTGTCGAGAACGAATTTGTCGAGAACGAATTTGTCGAGAACGAATTTGCCGAGAACGAATTTGCCGAGAACGAATTTGTCGAGAGC
>JAZRWW010000255.1:0-4807 GCA_045599865.1 Thermoguttaceae bacterium | reverse complement strand
AACGCAGATTCTCGCGCGTCGGCTTCGTCGCGTAGACGACGTGCAATTTGTCGCGTGCGCCGATCCCACCCGAAATAACCCTCGCGACGCGCGAATCGCCCGTCTGTCTCACGACGATTTTTTCGGGCGCTTCGAAGATCGCCGGATCGCGCGGCGCCGCCAGCCAAGGACCGTATTGAATCCAGTAGTTTTCGTTCCAAAGATTCTCGTAGCGTTGAATTAAGGAGCCGCGAAGCAGGGGACTCCAGCCTTCGCCCGGCTTGGCGCCTTCTTTGACGTAAGGCTTGTTTTTCATTATTTCTTCGTTTTGCAGGGGCGTTCCTTTTCCTTTTTCAAAGGGTTTGACTCCGTTGTAGACGGCGAGAAACGTTTTTAACGGCGCGTTTTCTTCCGTAATTCTTGCGAATAACTTTTGTTTTTCCGGGTTTGCGACGACGTTAATCGGCGCGCCGTCGTTCGGAAGGAATCGCGGCTCGAGAACGTTTAACAGTGAAAATCGATTTTCTTTTTTCGAATACTGATCGACGTAGAGGACGTCTTGCAGACTTGGCGCCGTTTTTTCGAAGATCAGAACGTGCGCGTCGACGACGGCGTCAAAGACTTTTTCGGGCAAATGAAGGATTCGACGCCACGAATATTCGGATCGAAGATAACGCCTTATGTTGCGATACGTCAGCGATTGAAGCCACGTGTTGGAAACGATAACGCCAAGGAACCCCGATTTTTTCAAAAGATTGCGATATTGCTCTAAAAATAACAAATACAAGTCTTTTTGATAATCTTGGAATTGATATTTATCGGCGAAATACGCGGCGGAACGCGCGTCGATCACGCCCGTATAGGGCGGGTTGCCGATTACGACGTCGAATCCGCCCGACTTCATAATCGCGCCGAATCCTTGTTCGTCGTCGTTCCAATCAAACGCGTTGATTTCGAGTTGGTCTTCGAGTTCTAAGAGGGCGTTGGAAGAACTACGATAAAAATCGTTAGCGATTAACGAATTGCCGCAACGTATGTTTTTATCGAGATTGGGCAAAATACGATCGAATAAAAAACCCCAGTTTGCGTTGTTGATTTCGTCCGTTAGACCCTCCAAGAGTCGCAACGAAAGGGAAAGTTTAGCGACTTCAACCGCTTGAGGGTCTAAGTCGACTCCGAAAATATTGTCTAGCAAGATTCGTTTTTTCTCGGCGAGGGATAGTTTCCATTCGCCGTTGGAACTTTGCACAAGCGCGTCGGCTGATTCTTTGCCTTTCTTTGTTTTGACGTTGGGAGACTTAGGCGATTTCGGAGGCTTGCCCGTCTTCTGTATTTCGTCGAGATAATACTTCAAATGCCAGTCGAGTAGGCTTTGATAGGCGCCGAGTAAAAAAGAACCGCTTCCGCAGGCGGGATCAAGTATTTTTATTTTGGCGACTTCGGCGACTTTTTTTCCTTGACAAAGCGTTTCGACCGTGTTTTTGACGATATAGTCGACGATAAAAGTAGGCGTGTAAAAGACGCCTTTCGCTTTTTTGACGTCCGGCTTTTCTTCGATTTTGACAAGTCTTGCAGGCGTGAGGCGAATCGCTTTGCCGAGGAACCTTTCGTAAACGCTTCCGATAATTTCGACGGGCAAGACGTCGAAACAATAGGGCGATTCCGGCGGATAGAGTCGCTTGATAATCGTAGCGAGCGGGGCGTCGGAAACGCGAAGTTTTGGCGTGATCGCGTCGGGTATTTCCGACTGTTCTTTCTCCTCGTTGAAATGGAAAAAACCTGAATTATACTTGTCGTCCGCCTTCAGGAATATTTCGAGCAACTCTTGATAAATTCCCGACTTCGACGCTAGCTTAAGGAGTTGGTCTTCGGGTTCGATTCGTTTGTCTTCCGCCATACGGAGGAACAAAATTCGATCGATCGTTCTTTGGACGGCAAAATTTAGCGTTCGAACGTCAAGTTCGCCGTTATTTCGCGCGACGTCTCGCGCCAAAAGGAGTCTCCATTCCTCAATTTCCGCCAAAAATTCCTTGTCGACTTCGGAAGTTCCCGCCCTCGATTTTTTTGATTCGACAAAACGGTCGAAACTGCCCTTCAGTATGTTTTCGCGGTGAAATATTTCGGCAATTTCGTCCCAGCGGTCGACGTATTCTTCGTAAGTAAGATATTTGATTCGCGCGACGTCGGCTTTGTCGCTTGGCTTCGGCTTGATTCGGCAATTATAGACGGCGAATTCTTCAAAATCGCTCAAAACGGAAAGCGCCAGCCCGCAAGACCAGCCGTAACGTCGCAACTGATAGGCGGGCGCGCAGTCCGATTTAATAAAAACGGACGGTTTTTTAGCTTCCAAAAAGAACTTACGCTCGTTTCCTATTCTAAAAGCATAGTCGGGCGCGCGAGACGAAAGCGTCGTTTGGGATTTCAATTTGATCGAGTCTTCGTGAACGACTTCCCGATAATTGAGCGCGTAACCTTTTCGATTGCAGACGTCCCAACCCAACGCTTCCCAAAAAGGATTGAGAAACTCGACGCGCGTTTCCGTCTCGTTATACGCGTTCGATTTGTATTGCGCGATATTTTGGCGAAATTTTAGAACGAGTTCTTTGACGATTTCAGGCGCGCTCATTTGTTCCAGCCGTTTTGGGAAGACGTTGAGTTCGTTCGGACGTTTTTTGAAATCAAACGACGTTTTTTATCGATTTCTTGCGTCGTATTCGCGGATTTTTTCGCGCAACAACTCGACGGCTTTTTCGACGACGATTTCGTAAGGGAAGGCGCCGACCGTTTGTTCGCCGCTCTTTAAATTCACGCGGTCGACTCCGCACCAGAGTCCTACGTCGGCGTCGTCCGTTTCGCCCGGTCCGTTGACGCGACAGCCCATCGTCGCGATTTTGAGGGGATAGTCCTTTGCGAATTCCGTCGCTTTTTCGAGCTGGCGCGCCAATTCGACGAACAGACCGTTTTGAACGCGCGAGCAACTCGGGCAACTGACGATATTGAGCTTAGGAAGCGCCGTCGCCGGATCGATCGTCGTTCCGGCTTCAACGTTGGCGAGAATTAATTGTCCCGCCTCGACTTCCGCCGCTTTTTGATTTGCCTCGACGGTCAACGAAACGCGCAACGTTTCGCCTATTCCTTGCGATAAAAGCGTTTCGAGCGCGAGTCGCGATTTGAGAACGCCGCGAGGAGGCGCGCCCGCCTCCGTGACGCCAAGATGCAACGGGACTTGAGGACGCAACGCCGCGAAGCGCTTGTTGACTAGAACGACCGTCGCGGGATCGGAGTCTTTAATCGAGACGCAAAAGCGTTCGAAATTTAGCGATTCGAGAAAATCGACGTGTTCCAAGGCGCTTTCGAACGCGGGATTGAAAAACGCGGCTTCTTCGTCGGCGCCGTTCGGATCGGCGTCGCGATTCGCGAGTTTTTCGCGATAGAGCTTGACTTTTTCGGGGTCGAGGCTCCCGCAGTTGACGCCGACGCGCAACGCGCAATCGAACTCGCGCGCGACGGAAACAAGGTATTCGACTTTCTTTTCCCAACTCAACGACGGTTCCAGATGATGAAGATGACCGGGATTATAGCGTATTTTATCGACGTTTGGCGCGACGAGTTCCGCAAGTCGGAAATTTTCTTGCAAGTCGACCGAAAGATTCGCCGTCGTTCGCTTGCGAATTTCTCCGAGCGCGCGCGCGTCGTTCGGGGCGTCGACCGCGACGCGAATCAGTCCGGCGCCGCTTCGTTGCAGGTAGTCGATCGTCGCCGACGTCGCCTCGACGTCAAAGGTTTTGGTCGCCGCCATCGTTTGAACCAGCACGGGCGCGTCTCCGCCGATAAAAGCGTTTCCAACTTGAATTTTGCGCGTCGTTCTACGCGTCGTCATTTTTTCGCCTCTGATAAAACTGTGTTAAATTGCGCTCTTGGCGTGAAAAATCGTCGACGCGTTCTTTGAAAACGCGTCGACGATAACGAGCGTCGTCAAGCGACGCAAACTCGACGATTACAGCTTTTCGCCGTCGCGATAAGGCTGCGTCCACGCGGCGTCGGCCAAGACGGGCGTGTTCGAGCCCGTCGTTCCGTGTTTGGAGAAGCCGCCGCCAATGCGGAAGGCGCGCGCGCGAACGTAAAGATCGTCTTGTTTCAGCGTATAACTGCCTTCGAGTCCGTCGACCGTTTCCAGAACCTTGCCGATTTCGTCCGAATAACATTCGATTTTGCGCGCCGGACGACCGTCGGAACCGTCCGTCTCGACGAATTTGCAAGACCCGTCGTAATCTTTTTTGGTCCCGACGAATTCGATGCGATAGTCGCCTTCGACTTGAGGATCGAGTTTGACGTTAAGCGTTTTGCCGTCGAAACTGACGTCGGCAAATTCCAGACCGGAAGAGACGTAGGAATCGCCGCGATTCATCGCCGCGAAGAGCGATTTGACCGCGAGTTCCTCGGCGCGAACGCGAGTCCACCCGTGGTAAGCGAAGTAATCCGAGCGGAAAACGCCGTGCGAGTCGTCGGTGCCGACCGCGTACAAAGGCGCTTGTTCGTTTTTCGCGCGGAACGCGTTCACAATATCCCACAGCGTTTCGGGCGACCACGCGCCGGGAATATATTTCCAGCTCGTGTCGTTGTTCGTCAATTCGACGAAGCGTATGCCGGGACGCGAGAAGAGATTGCTCGGCTGAATGTTGTAGTATTGCCACAGCGGGTGATTGACGGTGAAGAGCCACGGATCGGCGTTATCGGCGTAAAGCTCTTGCGCCTTGTCGTAGAGCGCGACTAACAACTTCGCGATGTTCGGGTCTTCCATAAAGAAGTCTTGTTCGACGTTGAGCAA
>JAZRWW010000254.1:0-48664 GCA_045599865.1 Thermoguttaceae bacterium | reverse complement strand
AACCGAACTTTGTCAGGGGGCGGAAATGTTTCCAAGAACGAAAGAAGAACACGAGTTCTGGAGCGCGCGCGAAAGGTATTGGCATGATCGAGCGTCCGTTCTAGAGGATTACGAAGAATACGAGAAACAGATTAACTCCTTGACGGTCGAGAATTCCTCCTTGACGGCCGAGAATTCCTCCTTGACGGCGGCAAATTCCTCCTTGACGGCGGAGAATTCCTCCTTGACGGCGGCAAATTTCTCCTTAACTGCGGAAAATTCCTCCTTAACTGCGGAAATATCCTCGCGGTTAAATTCAGAACGCAAATTGATCGCAAGGATATTACAAATTCGTTTTGGCGCGTCCGTTGCAAATTTGACCGCCCGTCTGAACAAGGTCGAATCTTCAGAAACGTTAGATAGACTTTCCGATTTGAGCGGCATATGCGACGATTACGACGCTTTCCTTGCGGAATTGGCAAATTACGTCGACTAACGAGCGCGTCCCTCTGCGATCGAAGTCGGGCGTTTATTTGATCGGCGCCGCTTGAATATCGACATTCCGTGAACGCTTACGTTTTTTTTAACTGGATTTTTAAAAAAACGGTAAAATTAAGGATAAATTTTCGTAGTTTTTTCAAAAAAGAGTTGCTTTCGAGCTTTGAAGACCGTATAATAAACAAGCAGTTGCGCGCCGTCGACAAGGTTTTGTTCAACGGCGGCGCGACGGAAGCGAGCGGCGGACAAAGAGTCGCGAGATCGACGTTTGTTAAGGCGAGCGTCGAAGGCGGTAGCGGTCGGACGAATTCGGCGGATCAAGTCGAGGGCGTTCAACCGTTTTTGCGTTTATAGTCGTTCCACAAGATTTGGACGTCGGCGTTGAAAGACGTCGACGAGTCGAGCGCGTCGCGTTAAGCGTCGTCGCGCGATCTACAGAAATACGAAAAGTGCGAAACGGAGAGCGAAATGTTTGAAAATCGAACTGAACCGGCGTTTGTCGAAACGAACGACGACGAGCCGCGGACGAGAAGTCTTCGGAGTCAATTAGTCGCTTGGTGCAAACATATCGCGACCGATTTCGTTCAAGCGCGCGCGTTGGACAATCAAAGCGATTTATTGGACGGATTCCTTATCGAAGCGCTGGATTCCGCGTCCGGCGCCGTTCCACGCGACGAACGGACGTTGACGCAACTTATCCTGAAGGCCGACTATATGGCTCAACTGACCGATTATCTTAAGTCGGAAAAACAGCCTCAATACCAGAGGGATATGGAGAAGCAGATTCGCGACAACTTGAACGCGTCAAACGCGCCGGACGAGGCTTCGATTAATGAATTAGTAGCGCACGGCGAAGCCTACTCTCCCAGCGCGCGACTGGAAGTCTTGGGCGCGACGGCGTTCGGCTTGCACGAAACGATCGTCGCTTCCCTTGTCGGCGCCGCGTCCATTGCGCGCGTCGCGTTTGCTCTTTCTAAGACGGCGCTTCCGAAGCGCGAATTTGAAGCGCAAGGATTGCGCGCGCGCATTAAGGAACTGCGTCCGAGGGAGACAAAAGACAAGAAAGCGCGAGAAGAATTAATCGACGAAGCGGAAAAAATCGAAGCGCAGACTAAAGACTGGCGCGTAAAAGAACGCGCGACGATCGACGGCGTCGCCGAGGTTCTCGCCTTCCTTGCGACCGATCCGACCGATCCAGAAGCGTTGCTTGACGCGCTGAAAAAATCGGGCGAACTTGCCGCAACCGCTTTGGAAATCGCAGAATACGGCTCCGTTCTCACTTACGGAACTCCGATACCCGTCGGCGTTCGCTCGTCGGCTCTTCAGGGGCGTTGCATGCTCTTTTCAGGCGACGATTTCGAGGTTCTCGCGGAATTGTTGGAACGCGCCGCTTTTAGCGAAATTAACGTGTGGACGCGTGGAGACGCGATCGCGGCGCATTCCTTCCCGGCGTTTAAGAGGTACAAGCGTCTTGTCGGTCATTACGGCGGTTCGTGGCGCGATCAGCAGAAGGAACTCGACGCGTTTCCCGGCGCCATTGTCGTCGCGTCGTCTACGTTTGACGAGCCGGACGAATCTTATGCGAGTTACGTTTTTTCCGCGACGCCTTCGCCTTTGTCGCGCGTCAACGTCTTAAATCGTAAGGAAAACGGCAAGCTCGATCTTGAACGCGCGGTTCGAGCCTCCTTTGATTCGCCGGGCTTTTTCAAGACGAAAGCGCCCGAAAAGATCGCCGTCGGTTTTGGCGGAGACGGACTTCCTGGACTCGTGGACAAATCGGCGCGCGCTTTTCGTCAAAACGTTCTGAAAAAGGTCTTTGTCTTTGGGGGACAAGACGTCGCGTCGGCGTCCGACGATTATTTTGAACGCGCGTTTGAAGCCTTGCCCGAAAACGCCGTCGCGTTGACGTTTGGCGACGTAAAGTTCCGTTTCAATCGTAAGCCGACGACTCCGACTTCCTTTGGCGCTCCCAAGATTATCGACGTGGGACGCGAGCGCGACGCCAACGCCGCCTTGCGTTTTGTCTCGCTTTTTGGCGAAGAACTCGACCGCGCGCCCGACAAGACGCCCGTCGCGTTCTTTATGAGTCTGTGGGGCGAGATTTCGCTGGCGACGACGTTTGCCTTGTGCGCGCGCGGGTATCGCGACGTTTACGTCGCGCCCCGAACGCCGGGGTATTGGACGCCGGAGATTCAACGGTTCTTCGACGAACGTTTTGGACTGAAAGTCGCGACGGATCCGGCTTCGGACGTACAAGCGGCGTTAGCGCGCGCCTAGCGACGACGAACGACGTCGCGCGTTCTAGGTTTCTTTTCCATTTTTGAGAAAAAGAAACCTAGAATCGTGCGGAAGGGCGCGCGGCTATGCGTAGAAAGTCGAACGTCGCTTCGACCGTTTAATTAGAACTAGGCGTCTGGATTTTAACGTTCGTCGCGACGTCGAACGAAGATTCGACGTTCGATCTTGGCGCCTATTTTGTGATTTCTTGACGTTTTCTCGGCGCGTTTCGTTGCGTCGGGCGCTTTTCGATTCGCGGTCGCGTTCCTCGAGGGCTCTATGTTTTGCGTTTCCGCTCGTCGTTTTCCTTTTTTTTGCGCTTTAGTTTCTTTTGCGCTTTACTACGCGTCCTTGCCGCCGTTGCGACTAAGTTACGCGGTTTTTTTCGTTCCGGCGTTCTGGAGCGTACTCGTCGACCCTCGACGCGTCGTTTACGCCAAAGGGAACGCTCCGTTAAAAAAGCGCGGTTTTTGGCGGCGACTGGGCGGCTGGTTTGAACGTCGGCTCTTTGACGGCGAGTACCGACAGTATTGGGCGGCGTCCCTTTTGTTTTGGCTGGCGTCGACCGTTTGGGTTTCTTATCCTCATCCCGCGACAATTTTCGGCTGGGTCGCGCTTTCGTGCTATTTGGCGTGCTATTTTCCGTTCTTTGTCGCGTCTTCGCGCGCGGCGTCGCGTCTTTTGCGTTTTCCGATTTGGCTGGCGGCGCCGATCGCGTGGGTCGCCGTTGAATACGCGCGCAACTACGCGCTTGGCGGGTTCTCGTTCGCCGGACTTTCGCACGCGATTTACGACTCGCTTTACCTTGTGCAAATAGCGGAACCGTTTGGCGAATACGGCGTCGGCGCGACGATAACGCTAGTCGGCGTTCTTATGGGACTGGCGTTTGTTCAGAATTCGACGGCGAGAGCGGAACAAAAACGGAAATCTGTGAAATTGGCGCCGCGAAGTTTTGTTTGCGCCCTGCTGATTGTGTTTATGGCGTTTCTTTATGGAAAATCGCGCGTCGAGTATCTTGACGGAATCGAAGAGAACGCGCGTGAACATAACGTTCGACCTTTGCGACTCGCGCTCTTGCAGGACGGGACGTCTTATAGTTTTCCCTTGACGAGCGAAATAAACAGGTTTGTTTCCAATAAATACTTGGGACTAGCGGCGCAGGCGGCTGAGAATCCGCAAGGTTTCGACGCGATTATTTGGCCGGAAGGTTCCTTTGAACGCGAGTTTCTTGATTTTTCCGACGATTTTTCTGAATTGTTTGATTTTTTTGAGAAGACAGACGCCAATTTGCCGATCGACGAGCCGACGCTTGAACGTTTGAAGAAAAGGTATCCCGATTATTTTGCACTTTCGGAGACTCAACAGATCGAAACGCGGCGGCTTCTTGAACGCGCGCGTGAAAGTATGCGTCGCGAGCGTTTAAACTTAGCGACCTTGACTTCAAATCTCCACGCCGCCGCCGTTCTCGGTACGGAAACTATTCGATTAGACTCTTCAGGCGTCCCGGCGTTCTATAACTCTTCTATTTTTGTTCCATATTTTAAAGAGGGAACGACCGAAGAACGCCTTTTGCAAACGCCGACGGACGGAGCGCAAGATTACGACGAGGACGCTTTCCGTCGCTATGACAAAATCGCGCTCGTGATGTTTGGCGAATATATACCGTTCACAGAGTATTTGCCGGAATCGTGGAAACTTAAGGGGCTTTGCGCCGATTTTTCCCTAAGTCGCGGACGAGGCGCTTCCACGTTTGTTCTTCGAGCGGCTACGGACGGCCCCCTTTACGCGCTCGCGCCGGACGTCTGTTTTGAAGGCTCGATACCGCAATTTATCAAGCGTCAAACGCGCGAGTTGAATCCCGACGTTTTGGTCAACGTTTCCAACAGCGGGTGGTTTCGCAACGGTTCGCAGACGGATTTGCATCTTGCCGCGCGCGTCTACCGCGCGATCGAAAATCGACGCGCCGTCGTCGCCGCGACGCACGGCGGTTTTTCCTCGTGGATCGACGCGTCGGGGAGAATTCGCGCGAAAGGCAAACGGCGCGGCTCGGAAGTCGTGGAAGCGGAAATTCTGCCCGTCAAAACGAAGCCGCAGTCGTTGAAAACGATTACTCTCGGAGGGAAGACGCGCGAAATCGACTTAGCGGAAACGACCGCCGCATCTTGCGCGACGCTCGCTCTTGCCGCGTTCTGCGCGTCGCAAGTCTTAGCGATCGTTCGAAGAGTTAGGAAAGCCTCGCGTCGACGACGCGCGCGCGAAGACGTTGAACAAATCGGGCGTCCGTCCTGAATTTACGCCTAAAACAAGAATATTACGTTTTTTCTAGGTCTGTTAACGAACTGAGGAGAAAGAGGTTAAAGCGAATATGCGTGATTTAGCGTTTTTAGTTGGTTTGGTTAGTTTGGCGTTCGCGTTTCAGGCGGTCGACGCGAAAGAGCCGAATTGGACGCCGATCTATCAGGGCGTCGACTTGGCGACGTATAACGTCGACAATCCGCAACAACGTTTTGTCGTCGCGCGAATTGACGCGCAAGCCGAGGGCGTCGAGTTTTTGGCGACTCCGCCAAACAAGGATTTCGAGCCGGAAACGCGCGAGACGTATCGCCAAACGACGGCTATGTTTCTGAAAGAACAAGGTTTGGCGCTTGCCGTCAACGCGAATTTTTATAATCCGTTTGGCGCTAAGACGATTCCCGTCGGCGGAGATTCCAATCTTATTGGACTTGGCGTCAGCGACGGATTCGTCGAATCGGCGCCGCAACAAGGGTATCCCTCGTTTATTGTTAAAAAGAACGGAGAAGTCGAAATTCGTCAAGTCGCCGCAGACGAAAACTTAGACGACGTTTGGCAAGCCGTGTCGGGAAACGCCGTCGTTCTACAAGACGGCAAAGTCGTCGAATCGCAAGACGCGTCCGTTCATCCGCGAACTGCCGTCGGATACTCGCAAGACAAACGTTTCGTTTATTTTCTCGTCGTCGACGGGCGACAAAAGGGATACAGCGTCGGCGCGACGACTAAGAACGTCGGCGAAGCGTTGCTCGAATGCGGCGCTTACGTCGGACTTAATCTTGACGGCGGCGGATCGACGACGATGGTCGTTCGCGACGAAAACGACGAGCCCGTCGTGTTGAACCGACCTTGCAATGGAACGAAAGACAAATTGCGATTCAACGCCAACGCGATCGGCGTGCGAGCAAAAGGCAAGCCGTCGAAAGACGCGCGCGAATTTAGTTCTTACGACGTTAAACTTTGAATTTAAACTTTTTGTCGTCGCCTTTGGCGCCCCGTCGGTCAAGTCGTCTCCGGCGAGGCGTTTTTGTTTTTTCTCGAGACGCGGCGCCGTTTTCTTTTTTTGATTTTTTAAAAATTTTCTTTCAATTCGATTTTTTCCTTGACTTGTCCCCTAGCTTCTGTTAAAACAAAACTAATTTGGTTCGTTGCGTCGTCGTTGCGACGCGTCGCGAATTTTTTTACTCGTCGCATACCATAGGAGACGCGCCGTTATGGCAGACGTTAGCTGGCTCGATTTATCGACGCTTTTGATTTATTTCGCCGTCGTTTTGGGAATCGGTTTTTTTAAAGGGAAGGGCGCGCGTCAAGATTCTTCGGGCTTTTTCACGGCGCAAGGAACGCTTCCTTGGTGGGTTATCGCCGCCGCTTTTGTCGCGACGGGAATGAACACCGAGCAACTCGTCGGACAGAACGGGATGGCGTATAAAATCGGCTTGCCGTTGCTAAACTGGTATTTTATCGTTTTTATCGTCTATTCGTTGTTGATTTTTATCTTCTTGCCCGTGTATATGCGCAATAAGATAACGACGATGCCGGAATACCTTGGAAAGCGTTTTAACGCCGCGTGTCAGAACGTTTTTACCGTCGTCTTACTGTTGACTTACGTTTTTATGAATTTGGCGGTCGTCTTTTACGGGGGAGCCAAATTACTTGAAGTCGTTTTCGGCTTGAACATATGGGTCGGCGTCGCGATCATCGGGGTAATTTCGGGGCTTTACACAATGTACGGCGGCATGCGGTCGACGGCTTATGCGGCGGTCGTTCAATTTGCGTTGATTTTTATTTCGGGGTTCGTCTTAATGTATCTTGCGTTTGGCAAATTGCCGAACGGCTGGAGCGACGTCGTAGCGGCGGCTCCTTGCGGATTCCACTTGATGAAGCCGACTGATTACGAATTGATCCCGTGGCACGCCGTGCCGCTGACCATTCTTGGCATTCACTTATATTACTCTTGCGCCAATCAAGCGCTCGTTCAAGGTTGTTTTGGCGCTAAGAGCGAATGGGACGCGCGCATCGGGTTAATCGTCGCGGGATTCTGCGTCGTCTTGCGTCCCTTTGTGGAAATTTTTCCCGGTATGTGCTGTCGCGCGATCGCCGTTTTCGATCCGAGTTTCGCGCTTGGCGACAACGACCCGGTCGACAACGTTTTGCCAATGATGATTCGCGAACTTGTTCAGCCGGGGTTGCGCGGGCTGATTCTCATCGGAATTTTGGCGTCCGTTATGTCGACGATCGCCGCGTTTCTTAATTCGATTTCGACGCTCTTTACGCTCGACGTCTATAAAAAATGGATCGATCCAAAAGCGACGGAAAAGAAGCTGGTCAAAGTCGGCACGATCGCGACTTGCGTATTGATGATTTTTAGTATTGGATTTTCTCCTTGCATCGGAATGTTAAGCGGCGGAATTTTCGACTATTTCCAAACTCTCGCCTCCTATATTACCGTTCCGCTTGCGACCGTGTTCTTACTGGGCGTGATGTGGAAACGCGCGACGCCGCGCGCGGCGCTGACGATCCTACTAGCGGGAATCCCACTCGGATTGTTCGTTTCGAACTATTTTGTGCCTAACGCGTTTAGCGAAGAAACGATCAAACAATACAACCTTGCCAATCCGTTTATCACGGGCGCTATGACTCAAGTTCTCTGCGTCGTTTTAATGATCGTCGTGAGTTTGTTTACCAAAGCGCGCGAAGTTGAAGAAATCGCGCCCCTTACGTTCTCCGTTCAAAATATTCGCCTACCGCTTGGCGAGCCGAAACGCCCCTTCTATCAGAGCGTCACGTTCTGGTGGGGTATTTTTGTCGCGTTCTACGTGGGAATTTACGTTTGGTTATGGTAACGCGAGTTCGGTTCGACTTTATGAAACGCCCCTCGACGAACAAGTTACACGCGACGCCGCCCGTTGTAAAAAACGACGGTCTGACGCGTGTCGTATAATATCGCTTCCATTTTTTTCATTCGTGTCGACGTTCGTTAGTTGTTCTATCCGCTCGTCTAATGGCGGGCGGCTTGTCGCGTGTCGCTTACGCGGCGCCCCCGGCTCCGACGTTTTAAACGCAAAAAAGCGTCGCGTGTGTGTCGATTTAGCTTCAACGGCTAAAATATTACGTATTTTTCTTACAATATCGAACGAGTCCCTTTTTATACGTGTTAAATTGAGTAAAATGTTCCTTGTTTTAAGAAAAGATATGAAAGTACAGTTAAAAAAACGGCGTTTTTTTTAAAAAAACTGAATTATTGGAAAAGCAACGTCGTATAATATGTTAAGTCTGGACTGTTGCGTTTCGAGAAGGGCTCGTAGCGTAGCGGCGTTTATCAGACAAAGGTTTTGACTGTTAGGTTTTATGTATAGTTATTGATTGTTTTTACATAAGTCTATTGTCGCGCGACGGCGCGCGAGTTGGTTTATGAGGTGTTTGTCTTATGGGAGTTTAAAATGAATAAATATTCCAAATACACAGACGGGGGGGGGTAATAACGGTTTTACTCTTGTCGAGCTTCTCGTCGTTATCGCCATTATTGGTATCTTGATTGGGTTGTTATTGCCCGCCGTCCAAGCGGCGCGCGAAGCCGCAAGACGTATGCAATGTACCAACCAAATGAAAAACATTGTGTTGGCGATGCACAATTACGCCGAAGCGCACAGACAAAAGTTGCCGCCGGGGGCGATCGACGCGCAACATGGAACATGGGCGATCGCGCTCTTCCCGTACATTGAACAAAGCGCGTTGTATGAGAAATATACTTGGGGCGCCGACCATCCTTTCAACAGCGGCGACAACAACACGCTCCTCGTTCCCGTTCGTATTCCGACGTATTCTTGTCCTTCCGACGAGGATCGAGTAAGTTCTTTTAACGGATTTCAGCATCATAATTACGTCGTTTGCGTAGGTACGACCGGCGTTTATGCGAGCGACTATAAAACGAACGGCGCGATCGGTTGGGTTCCCGAGTACAACGGCGTCAAGAATAGCGGCGCCGCATTTAACGTCAGAGGCGACGACAAACGTTTTGACGTCGCGGTTAAAATGTCCGGTATTTCGGACGGAACGTCGAATACGATGGCTCTTTCTGAAACGATTCAGGGATATTGGGAAGGTAGCGGCACGCAAGACCTTCGCGGTTTGATTTGGTACGGTATGTCCTGTATTTACTGCGCATACTATGCGCCGAACCCGTCAAATCCCGACTACTTCAACGACGCTTTCACCCAAACGTCGCACGAGGGTTACGCTCTTAGCGGATATAAAGAGGTTCCGGCGTCGGGCGGGACGACGAAGGCTACTTTTATGAACGCGCGTAGTATGCACCCAGGCGGCGTCAACGTCGGTATGGTCGACGGTTCCGTTCGTTTCGTCAGCGACACGGTTTCGATGACCGCCTGGAGAGCCGCAGCCAGTTCTAAGGGCAAGGAGACGATCGCGCTTGAGTAAGCGGCGCGTCGACTAAAATTACGAAGTCGTCGCGCTTGTTCCGACGACGTTGAAGCCGCTTGCGTGATCGCCGTTCGCGAGCGGCTTTTGAGGAGTGCGGCGCAAACAAATTTCAAGAGATAAACGACAATGAAAAAATTTTTCAATGTTTTTTTAACGTTGGCGTTTCTTTCCGTCGTTCTCGTCGGGCTGAACGGTTGTAAGAACAAAAACCCGCAAGGACGCAAGGCGGTTCAAGGGACGATTAAGTTGGACGGAACCCCGATTGCGAGCGGTTCCATCGAATTTTCGCCTGCTGATTCGAACAATCCTCAAACTTCTGCTGGCGCGAATATTGTCGACGGAGCCTATACAATTCCAGAGACGAAAGGTTTGGCGGATGGAACTTACACGGTGATTGTTTCCGCGCGCGTCGACACAGGCGAAACGACTGATACGGGAATGGGGGCTCAACCCGTTTTTAAAGAGACGGTTCCTCCTGAATACGGAAGCGAAAGCGTTCAAACGACGACTGTTTCCGGAAAAGGTCCTTTCGTTTACGATCTTGATATTCCGAGCAAATGATCGTAGGTCTTTAGTATTAAAAAGTTCTTGACGCTTACTTTGCAACGTTTCCCGAAAGTCGCCGTACTTTAGGGGGACGTTGTTTCTTTATTAACACGTTTCGACTTGGAAATTTGCATAATAAAGCTAAGCGATCGATTATTTGGAGACAAGTGAATAGCGGAATTAGAATCGCCGCGTAAAAAAGCAACCTCCCTTGGCGCGCTTGCAAGCGAAAGCGAAAAATTTCATAAGAGACAATCCTGTACTTTCCCAACTTTTTAAAAAATAAGGGGAACATCCACCCAAGTTGACGTATACAAAAAAGTACTCGTATGGTATTGTAAGCAAAACCAAAAACAAACCTACAAACCCAACGAGTCCCAAATGCGCGAAACTTTCGTTCCACACGCTTTTATTATACTCTGCAGACTTGACTTTTTCCACTTTTTTGTCAGAATGCCACAGGAAAATTCCCTTACGTTTATTGAACCGTCCTAGGGCTTCGTATAAACTTCCTCCAGAGTAAGTCGTTCATTTGCGTAGGGGTCATAAACAGACGCAGAACCGCGCCTTCGCCGACCGTATTAAAGCCGTCGTTTTACTAAGCGAAGGTTGGGATGCGGTAAAGATCGCCGAAGCGTTGTTGATTGACGAACGTACGGTTCGTCAATACTTTTACACATATATGCGTTTTGGTGTCGATGGACTGATGTTTAACTCGTATCACGGTCGTGAATCATATTTGAATTCGGAAATGATAGCCGATTTAACGCAATGTGTCAACGAAGTCGCTCCAGCGACCGTCAAGGAGGTCGACGCCTACGTCCACAACAAACATAACGTTTCTTATTCCATAAGCGGAATGACTAAGTTATTACGGCGCCTGAATTTCATTTATAAAAAAACGAAGAACGTTCCCTCGAAAAGCAACGAAGAAGCGCAACGTGAGTTTGTTAAAACGTGCTGCGAGATTCGTGAAAAGAGCGAGACAAACGAACCAATTCTTTTTATGGATGAACGTCATCCTGTTCATAATAACGCGGTAAGTTGCGCGTGGATTCAAAAAGGCTCCGAGAAAAGAATCAAAGCCAATACAGGTCGTCAACGACTCAATATCAACGGCGCGCTTGATAATAAAACTCATAACGTACAAGTTGTTTTTTCACAATGTATTAATGCCCAATCGACAATCGAACTGTTTAAACAAATCGAAGCGTTCTATCCCAACGCAACTCGTATAACGATCATTGCGGACGTCGCAAGGTATTACAGAAGTCGTTTAGTTTCGGACTTTCTGAAAACGAGTCGGATCAACGTTTTGTTTTTACCGCCATATTCGCCAAATCTAAATTTGATTGAACGACTATGGCGCTTTATGCGAAAGAAAGTTCTAAACAATTGCTATTACGAAACTTTCGCGCTATTTCGTGCCGCTTGTGGAAACTTTTTCGAAAACATTAAGCGCTTTTCGAAAGAGTTGGAGTCTTTGTTCGCTGAAAATTTTCAGATTATCAGGCAAGTGGCATAATTAGGAAATTTTCAAGGGCAAGGAGTATATTCAAGGCAAGCTACCGAATAAAATTCGGCGGTAGGGAGGGAACGAAACGACGCCGTAATATTCCGTATTCGGTTAAAAAACGCCCAAGGAAAGGCGTTGATTATGCTGAAACACGGCGCGAATCGTTCCGTAACGTCGATAAAAGAAAGGGAAAAACACGACCAGCTTAACGTCTATTCTTCAAAAAGAAGGTCGTAAACAAATTGCGACGTCGTTTTTTTTGCGCGTCGCGCGCGGTCTTGGACGCGCTTTTTTTCGGTCGGAAGCGTTTGAACGATTATTAGAACGTCTTTTTTAACGTCTTTTTTTGAGCGTTTCAATTTTCGCGTCGTCGCGTTCGATTTGGCGCGCGTTTTGTCGGATTCCTTTAATCTAGCGACGATGAACGCGTTTCGCGTCAAGTGGGATTTTTCGGCGGCTTTGTTAAGTTTAGCGCGATCCGACGCGGAAATTCTCATCGCAAGAGACGCCGTTTTAGTCTGCTTGGGGACGCTTGACGTTTTTTTACGCGACGTCGGTTTCACGACGCTTGCGTTAGTTTCGACCGCTTTTGACGTTTTTTTGCGTGAAGTCGTTTTCACGGCTTTCGCGACGTCTTCTTCCGTTTTTGAGACTTTTTTGCACGCGGTCGTTTTGACGACGCTTGCGTCCGCGCCTTCCGTTTTCGACGTTTTTTTACGCGACTTCGTTTTCACTGCTTTCGCGTCGTCTTCTTCCGTTTTTGACGCTTTTTTACACGCGGTCGTTTTGGCGACGCTTGCGTCGGCGCCTTCCGTTTTCGACGCTTTTTTACGCGACGTCGGTTTCACGGCTTTCACGTCGTCCTCTTCCGTTTTTGAGACTTTTTTACGCGCGGTCGTTTTCTTAGAAGTTTTAACGATTTTAATTTCCGACGCCTTGGACGCGTCTTTCTTTTGGCTCGTTTTTTCCTCTTCCTCGGGCGCCAGTTCAATGCCGAAGATATTTTCCAATTCGTCGTTTTTCAAAGAAGGAGCGTTTGTCGCGACGCAACGTTCTAAATTCTCTTTGGTTCCGGCGGCGATTAATTCGGCGCAGTCGACTCCGCGCAACGTAAAGAGAAGTTCAGGATTTGTTTCAAAACGACGACCGATTCCGTAAAAAACGGCGGCGATATGCTTGCATACCCAGTCGTCGCTTCCGAACGCGTCGGGACAAGAGCAGGTAAACGAGAGTTCGTCGCGTTTTGGAAACAACCCGTCCTTTTCGTCGGCAAGTCGCGCCATAACCTCGTCGGATATTTTTCCCTGCAATAGATCAAGAAGCGAATCGATTTGTCCGGCGACTTTCTCTTTGATCGCGTCCCACTCGTCGGGCTTTATTTTTCCCACGTTGACGACGACGTCGTAAGGCTCGCTTCCCGCGACTAAAGCGGATACTTTGCCCGGTTCGATCGCTAAATGACATACGGAACCGTTGCGAACGTAACTCCTGCCGCGTTCAAGTCGGTTGGCGACGTCTTGAAAACTTTCAATATGGTTGCTCCATTGATTTCCCCAAAACGTTTGGGTTATTTTTCCATTGAATTCTTCGATAGGCTGAACGACAAGTCCTTTTTTAGCACGCTGTTGCAATTTCTTTTTAGCCTTTGCCTGTTTTTTTCCAAGTGGAACGTAACGCGCCCAACCATATCCGTAACTCATAATATTCTCTTTCAAAATTAACGTTTTTCAACGTATTAGCGTTTCACAGTTCGCGACGCCTTTTGGGTAATTTAACGAATCAGCGTATTGTTGATGCGCGGCTTTCCTCGGACGGTTGCCTAATCTTCTTCAAAGTAGTTTCCGTCGAGAGCGACAAATTTCATTATTTCTTCGTCGTTCATTTCCGTCAACGTTTTCTCCGTATCCTGCGCCAGAACTTTTTCGGCAAGATTTCTTTTTTCGGCGATCATCGCGTCAATCCGCTCTTCGACGGTTCCTCGACAAACTAATTTATGGACAAGCACGTTCTTCGTTTGTCCAATTCGAAAGGCGCGATCCGTCGCTTGATTTTCAACGGCCGGATTCCACCAGCGGTCGAAATGAACGACGTGCGAGGCCGCCGTCAGATTTAAGCCCGTCCCGCCCGCTTTGAGCGAAAGAATAAAATAGGGCGGTCCGTCTTCCGACTGAAACGCGTCGACGAGCGATTTACGTTTGCCGATCGCCGTTCCGCCGTGAAGCGTTAAGCCCGGACGACCAAAGACGTTCGATAAAAATTCGTTCAGCGGGTCGACCGTTTCGCGAAATTGCGTAAAAATCAACGCCTTTTCACGACGCTCCGCAATTTTGCCGCAAAGTTCGGCAAGTCGCGTAAACTTTCCGCTCTTTGTCGGGTCGTACTCCACAACGCCGCGATAAAGCGAAGGATGATTGCATACTTGTTTGAATTTCATCAGATAGCTTAACACAAGTCCGAGCCGACCAATACCCTCCGTCGTAGCAAGGGCGTTCTTCAATTCTTTTACCAACGAGGCGTAGAGCGCCGTTTGTTCTTTGGACAAAAAAGCAAAGGTCGTCGTTTCAATTTTTTCCGGCAGATCGGAGACGATCTTTTTGTCCGTTTTGAGACGCCGCAAGATCAACGGCGAAACCAACTTGCGCAACGTCCGATATCCTTCTCCTTCGTTTTCCGAAAGACTTTTGCTCCATTTTAAAAACGCCTTTTCGCTTCCCAAGTAACCCGGATTGAGAAAATCGAAAATCGACCAAAGATCGGAAAGGCGATTTTCCAGCGGAGTTCCAGTTAAAGCGATTCGAGCGGTTCCTTTGAGCTTTTTCACTTGGCGCGTCTGTTGCGTTCCAGGATTTTTGATCGCCTGAGCTTCGTCCAAAACGACGAGATTCCAAGTTCTTTTAGCGTAATCGGGATTCCGAAGGATCGTTCCGTAAGTCGTAACGACCAAATCGCAAACGCTCGGTATTCTCGCGTCCAGCGATATTTCTCGATTTTTTCGGAGCGAGTCGTTGATCGACGGGTGATCGAACCAGACCGAAAGCGTCGGAGCGAACCGTTCCAGTTCCGACTTCCAGTTCCCCAGCAAAGAGGCTGGAAGAATTAAAAGGGACGGCGGCGCCGACTTCTTTTTCTTTGCGTTTCGAGCGTCTCGAATCAAAAGGAGAAGCGCGATTATTTGGATCGTTTTGCCAAGTCCCATATCGTCCGCAAGACAAACGCCTAAACCAAGCGAAGTTCCAAAACGAAGCCAAGCGAGTCCTTCGCGTTGATATGGACGGAGCGTCGCCTTGAGCGAAGCCAAACCCGACCGACAATCGGCTTCTCGAAAGGAACGCGCTTGTCGAAGCGTTTTTTCCAGACTTTTGCCCAGTTTGATTTCTGTTTGGTCGTCGTCATCCGTAGCTTCGCGAGGGGCGAAATTTTTAGGCGCCCCCGCCAAAAGACGCATTCCTTCGAGGAAATCTATTCCTTGCGCGCGTTCCTCTTGAAGCGCTTTCCAATGCGACAACGCTTCTTTCAGTTTGTTTCCGTCCGCTTCGACCCATTCTCCGCGTAACGAAACAAGACCTCCTTCGGAGGCGAGCAACGTTTGTATCTCGTCGTCGGTTAAAGTTTTTCCATCATACGCGACGGAAACTTGAAAATCGAGAAGCGAATCTTTGCCGACGCAAGTTTTTTTTTCGCCTATCTTTACCTGAATTTTGGGACGCGCTTGTTTCTTCCACCAATCGGGAAGACTTACTTTAATACCCGATTCTTCAAAAAGGGCGGATGAACAAAGAAATTCGTAAGTTCGCTCGACCGTCCAGAAATTAGGAGCGTAAATTTCGCCGTTTTTGACCATTTCGCGCAAAAGGGGCGATTTTTGTTCCGCCGCGCGAATAGGCGCTAGGATTTTCTGCAACGCGTTTCTGTTCTTTGCGCCCGCGTATTCCGTCAGCGCGGCGCCAAGCGGCTTATGACGAATCCGCCCGATCGAGGAGAGATCGGTCGTAAACGTCGCAAGAAAACAGAACGGTTTGTCCTCGTTCTTTTTGTTCTCCGCAAGGTGAAACCAGACCGACCCGACGCCGCGCCAGCCGGGCGCTCTTTCGCGAAGGAAACGATCGAATCCGTTTGCGTCCGACCGCGCGTAACTAAGAACCGTTTCCGACCAAGACGCGAAGATCGACGCGAGAAGTTCAGGCGTCGTATATTCCGCGCCGATCATAAACGGAACCGACTCGATCAAACGTTGACGCCCTTCGAGCGGAAGAATCCGTTCGGCAAGCGTCTCCGCGTCGACGGTCGCAAACAATTCCTCCGGCGTTCGGCATAATTCGCGTAAAAATAATTCGTATGCCGACGTCAAAAATCGAACTTCTGGGTTTTGGTAAAACGACTCGTTAGTCGCCGTTCGACTTTGCCGATAAAGCTCGGCGATTCCCTCGGCAAGCGATTTTTCCAACGCAAGAAAGACGGACCGTAATTTCGGATCAAGTTCTTCCGCTTTTATCGTCGCTATTCCGTCCAGATAAAAACGTCCTTTGCACGAAGGCGTCAAACCGAATTCTAATCGTTGCAACTTTTCTTTCAAAGCGCGTCCTTTCGCGTTTTACCGTTTGTTTGAAATTTCGACAAGACCGTCAAAAACTAAACGCCGTTTCGCGTTATCGTTCGATTTCAAACGGCTCGTCTGCGGAATAACGAATTCCGCCTTCCGGCGTTCGTCGCGCGTCGACGTCTCTCGCGGGCTCGAATCCGGCGTCGTCTTGATTGTCGAAAATACGCGCGCGATTCGTCAAGTCGAAAACGAACGTCTTTTTGTCCCCGGCGATACGGCGCGGACAGTCGTCGTTCCTTTTAACGACGTTGTTTCGGAACGTTATTCCGTCGGTCGAACGCGCGTAAAGAATCGGCGAGTCGAACGTGTCGAAGACGTTGTTTTCGATCAAATAAGCGCCCTCTTTGCCGCCGTTGTAAGGAAGTTTTTGCGATGCGAAATCTGGAATTTCCGGGTAAATTGAAATCGGCGCCTCGCAGAATTGATAAAACGCCGTCATACAGTTGACAAATCGATTGTTTCGAATAACGACGTCGCGGCACGGTCCGCTTTCATACCAGCCGTTTGCGTCGCCGCAACAGAGAATCGCCGTGCCGGAAACGTAGTCGAACGTATTGCCTTCGATAAGAACCGGCTTGCGCGTCGCAAAGAGCCCGCCGCGCGCGCGATTGTTGCGTATCAAGTTGCCGCGATAGACGACCGACGCCGTTTGCGTCGCGTTTTCAAGGGCGCAATTCTCGTCGACGACCACGCCCGACGGAATCGGCTTTTCAAACGTCAATTCGAACCGACTCGCGCCGTCGAGACTTTCCGCTTCGATCGGTCTAATCGACTCGACGACCGCGCGTTCCTCGACCGGGCGCCCGTCGGCGTCGAAAAACGACTCCATTTTCCGCGCGTTCAAAAATTCGACTTCGTCGCCCGGAACCGCCCAGCGAAAACCGCTCGTTTGCGAGTGCATAAAGCGACATTCGACCGTTCGTTCGTCGATTTGTTTCATCGTCTTGACGTAAGCTCCGTGAACGTTGATCGCGTCGTCCATCATCGATTCAAAGACGCCGTTTTCCACGACGATCTCGCCTTTGCAACACGAGCAGTGAATCGCGTCCGCGTTCGCGGTGAAACAGCGCTCGCCCTCGATTCCGTCTTTGAGACAAATCGAAACGCCGTCGAAATAAAGATTTTCCGAACGTTGCGCGACGACCGCCTTCGCAGGCGCGTAGTGTATTTTGACGTTGCGCGTCGTTAAATTCTTGCAACGGTTAATGAAAATTCCGGCAAGATTAAACGTGTCGACGCGCAGAACCAACGCGGACCCGACCGCGAGCCGATCGTCGCGCCAATTCGGACAAAGGACGAGTCCGTCGGAACTTACGGACGAGCCGTCGAAATTCGTTCCAATATCGGCGACGTCGAAAAGCGTTCGTTTCGTCTTCGGGTCAAACGCGAGTCCAAACGCGGGCGTCGAACGCCAGCCGTCCCCGACAAAAACGACGCGTCCGTTTTCTACTTCCGTTTTATACCAGTCCGACGGACGAAGCGCTATTCCGTTTTCGTCGTTGCGGACGACTTCGACTTGAACCATCGCGGGCGATTCGGAGTCGACGCTAAAATTCTGAACGACGACGTTTTCGCAGTCTTCAATAACCGCCGTCATAACGGGACCGCGCGTCAGAAGCGTCGAGCCGTTGAAATCGACGACGGCGTTTTTCAAGCCGCGCAACGTCAGCCCGATGCGTTTCGGATTCTTCAGGTCGGTGTTCGAAACAAACGCGTCTTCGACGAGCGCGTTTTCGAAGTCTAAACGATAAACGCCCTTAGGAATAGAAACGACGAAGGGCTGTTCCGGCGTTCCGCGTCCGAACGAGGCGGCGACCGCTTCTTCAAATCCAGGAATATCGGGCGCCTGCGACTTGCCGACGGATTCGTTGGACTCGCTTGCGTATTGCGCTACGTTCCAACAGAAGGCGCAAGCCGATGCGACGGCAAGCGTTAAAAATCGTTGCAAACTGCGGGACATTGGCAATTTCTCCTTTGATCGGTTATAATTTTGTTAAAAAACGTATTAATTGACCGCGCTTAGTCCTTCCAGCGTAGTAATCCAACGATTAAAAACGGCGCAACGCACCCGCATTACGTCGATTCCTATTCGCTTTGCAATTTTTAAGCCGTCGCCGGTTTTCTTATACTTTTTATACGTCAACGTCTCCAAGCGTTTCGACGGCGCCGTTGCTGGAGAATTATTGATTTCTTCCGGCGACAAGTATTTGCCGTTGGTAAAAATTTTTTGAATTTCATAAACGTCGACTTTCAACGCGTCGGCGAGAATAGTCGCGTCGCTAAATAACAACGCTTCGAATTCAAACATTGAAACGTAAGGGATAAAACGATTCCAGTTATCCGAAGGATATTTCTTTTGAAGTTCGATTTGCGTTTGTTCGCATAAAACGCGCGACTTAGACACGACGTCGTTTTGGCGAAGCGCCGACTCTTTTCCCGGCCATTTCTCACTAATGCCGTAAAAATCGATGAAAGTCGTAACGTAAACGTCGGGGCGGCTTTTTAAAAAGTTATAAATTTCCGTTGCAAATCGATCAAATTTAACGTTTCCACCGCGCTTGTCGCAAAGCGTTCCAATCAGTCCGATATTTTGGGGCGCTAAATATCCGTTTAAAACGTTGTTGACAAATTTTTGTTCCGTTTGTCCCTCACAAACAACATAAACTTGGAGATATGAGTTATTTGCATAATTAACGTTCATAAACGGTTCCTCCCTCGACGACGTTTTTTCGCCAAAGTTCGCCTAGTGAATAATCCTCGAGCCATACGTCAAGCCCGGCTTTGTCGAGTCGTTCAAACGTCGATTCTCCGTCGCGACGTTTTGCGACGATTACGTCGTCGGGTTCGAAATAATCGAGAAGATTCGCCGATTGCGTCGCGACGATAATTTGCGTTCTTTGCGCCGCGTTCCGCAACAATTCTGCAAGGAGTCCGATCGCTTCGGGGTGAAGTCCAAGTTCCGGCTCGTCGATTATCAGCGTGGCGGGTAGAATCGGTTGAAGCAGAGCCGTTGCGAGACAAATAAAACGAAGAGAACCGTCGGAAAAATGGCATGGCTTTAACGGAAATTCGACGAGACCTTTTTGAATCCAGTCAAGTCGAATTTGTTCGTTTGCGTTCGGTTTTAGTTCAAAGTCCTGAAAGAACGGCATAGCGAGTTGAACGTAATGAACGATTTCTTGATAAACGTCGTTGCGCTCTGTTTTTAGATAATACAAGAACGCAGCGATTCTATCTCCGTATGAGTCGAGAATCTTAAACGTAGTATTGTCGCAATAACGTCGTTTGACCGCTTCTTTGCTTGTGTCGTGAAAGTGATACTTCTTCCATGACGCAAGAGAATCATAAACATACCAAGCTACGCCTCGGCTCGTCCCCAAATTTCCAGGTTTGTCTCGTGCTTTAAGGAGCCCAGGGTCAAATGAATTACTTTCAATAAAATCTGGATAACTACTGTCGTTGACAAAGTAACGCGTAACTTCTCCCTTAATCAAAAAGAAACCTTCGTTGTTGGGAACGAGTTCAAAATCGTAACCGTTTTTTCCAAATCGCGTTTGAACGGCAATTTCCCGCGTAATCTTGGAACCGCCAAATAAAAACGAGTCGGCGGTTCCCGCGACGTACTCTTTCAAGCCGCCTTCGCGCATCATCGCTGATAAAACGCTAAAAATCTCCAAAAAATTACTCTTGCCCGATCCATTCGCCCCAATGAGAACGTTTAGGTTTCCCAATTCGAAATTTTCAAGGTTCCGAATCGATTTAAACCCCCGAACTGTCAGCGATTTTAACGGTTCGCCCATTGTTCGACCTTTCGTAAATAATTTGGAGCGCTTTTTGAGCCGATTTGACGTTTTCCGCATTGGTCGAAAACGCCGTTGAAAGACGCCGCCGACTTCGGTATTATAACGCGCGAGACGAAAGAATCAATCGAAGAGGCGCCCTTGGCGTCGTAAAAAGAGTCCGCCCTTGACGTTTGCAAACGTCGGATTATACTGACATTTTTACGTTTCAATATCTTAAAAAACGCGTGAGCGTCCGAGCGACGCGTCGACGGCAAAGAGCGGCGAATATGACGAAAGCGAAAAAAGAAAAAGAGGCGATCTCCTTTGAAGGCGTTTTAATGAATTGCCGAAACGCGTTGCGCGGAGTCGGAAGTACGGAAAAAAACCGCGACGCGGTAATCAGCCTTGTTTTCTTGAAATTTGCGGGCGACAAATTCGAAAAGCAACGCGCCAAACTCCTTGCCGATTCGGAGGTGGATTCCGATCTTATCGAAGAGCCCGCCGCGTATCTTCAAGACTCCGTCTTTTATTTGAAAGAGTCCGCGCGATGGTCGTATCTCGTCGCCAACGCTAGCGCCAACAATATCGCCGTTTTACTCGATCAAGCGTTGTTCGATATCGAAAAGAGCAACGTCCCGTTAAAGGGCGCCTTGCCGCAAGGGCTCTTCGTCTCGCTTAATGCGAGCAAGGAATCGATCAAGTCGCTTATCGACGAAGTGAACAAGCTCGACAAACGCTCTTTTCACGAAGAAGACCTCGTAGGACGCGTCTACGAATACTTCCTGCGCGCATACGCCGCCGCTGGAACGAAGGAAGACGGAGAATTTTACACGCCCGCGTGCGTCGTCAAATTAATTGCGGAACTCGTCGAACCGTTCGCCGGCGTCGTTTACGATCCCTGTTGCGGCTCGGGCGGCATGTTCGTGCAGTCGATGAAATTCGTCGAGAGTCATCGCGGCGACAAGCTGAATATCTCGATTCTAGGACAAGAATTAAATCCCGACACGTGGCGGCTTTGCAAAATGAATTTGGCGATTCGAGGGATTTTTCATAATCTTGGCGAAAAAAACGCCTCGACTTTTACCAACGATTTGCACCCAAACAGAAAAGTCGACTACATTATGGCGAATCCGCCCTTCAATTTCAAAGGGTGGCGCGGCGAAGACGAACTTTTGGACGATCCAAGATTTCGCGGTTTTTCCGCGCTCCCGTCGACTTCCAACGCGAATTACGCTTGGATTTTGCATATGCGGTCGAAACTTCACGCCGAACGCGGCGTCGCCGGATTTCTCCTTGCAAACGGAGCCTTAAATTCCGACGGCGTCGACTACGAAATTCGCAAAGACCTCTTGGAAAAAGACCAAGTGGAAGCGATTATCGTCTTGCCCCGCGATATGTTCTACACGACCGACATTTCCGTGACGCTATGGATTCTCAATATGAACAAAAGGGCGAGAAAAGACGAACGAAAAAACTTGCGCGACCGTTCCGGCGAAGTCCTTTTTATGGATTTGAGGCGCTGGGATCAAAACGTCGAAGAAATTTCCTTCGATAAAAACAAGAGAAAAAAGAAGACTGTGTTAGCCGACGCCCAAATCGACGAAATTAAAAAAATCTTCGACGCGTGGCGTTCTCCCGAAAAAGGCGCGTATCGCGACGTCCCGGAACTGTGCAAATCGGCGACTCTCGAACAAATTCGAAAACAGGATTATTCGCTAGCGCCGAGCAAATACGTCGAGTTCCTCGACCGCGACTTGGCTATCGACTTCGAAAAGGAAATGACGAGAATACGACGCGAAATGAAAAATATTTTGAGGGAGGAAAAAGAAGCCCAAATTATGTTGGCGGACGCCTTTAAGGGGATTGGATATGGGATTGAATAGAGTTCGATTGGGCGATTTAATCGAGCCGTATTCTGAAAGTTGCAACAATCCGCGTTTGTCGGAAAACGACGTTTCAGGAGTCGACCGCGAAAAAGAATTTTTTGAGCCTTCCAGACAAGTCGGAGCCGATACGAGCAAATACAAAGTCGTTCCCCCGAATTACTTTGCTTGCAACTTAATGCACGTCGGGCGAGATTACGTGTTGCCCGTCGCCTTGAATCATACCAAGAAAAATAAAATCGTCAGTCCGGCATACGACGTTTTTCGAGTGATTGAAGGCGCTCCGATTATGCGCGAATATCTTATGGCGATTCTGAAGTCTGCGGAAAAAGACCGTTATTTCTGGTTTATGACAGACTCGTCCGTCAGGGATAGTATGGCTTGGGATGATTTTTGCGCCGCTGAAATCGATTTGCCCCCGTTGGATATTCAACAAAAATACGTCGCCGTCTATCGTGCAATGTTGGCGAATCAGGCGAGTTTTGAACGCGGGTTGGACGATTTGAAATTGACTTGCGACGCTTATATTGAACAGTTGCGTCAGACCGTTCCTAAACAGCCGATAGGTTTCTATATTCGTGAATGTAACGAAAAAAACGTCGATCTTTCTGTTACGCTTACTCAAGGGGTCGACGTCAATATGCAGTTTATTCCCGCTAAACGCGAAGCGTTTGACAAAGAAGGAACAAGAATTGTACGAAAAGGACAGTTTGCTTTTAATAAAGTGATTAAAAGCAACGGTACGAAATTTCCTATAGCGCTACGTAAGGGCGATGATTGTATTGTTTCCGGTTCTTATCAAGTTTTTGAAGTAATCGATCCGAAGAGACTTCTGCCCGAATATTTGATGTTATGGTTGTCGCGTTCTGAAACGCAACGTTACTGCGGTTTTCAGGCTTGGGGGTCTACGCGAGACGTTTTCCCTTTTTCAGAATTGTGCAAACTTGAATTTCCTATTCCGAGTATTGAGGTTCAACAAAGTATTGTTAAAATGTATGAGACGTATGGTATTAGAAAAAATCTGGCAAAAAGGCTTGGCGAGTGCATTAAAGAGATTTGTCCGATTTTAATTAAAGGTTCTATTGAAGGAACGCAAAAAAAGGAAGCTTTAAATGGATTTTTATTCTAAACGCAACGGGCTTAGACCACCGATCGCCAAAACCTACGAAATAACGATCGATCGTTATCAACGTTTATTTGGAGTTTGCCAGAAATATTTGAAAAATTTAGCTTGGAAATATCCGTCATTATTTAGATTATATCCATCGCTAACTGGATATCGCTTTCTTCCTAATTTCTCAAAATTGATTGAAGATTTAAGATATAATCATATTCCTAATTTGTTTGGCGTTAGTTTCAATGAACTTAGAGCGCCTAAGGTAGGATCATATGCAGAAGAACAAGAAGAATATGATCAAACAGCCTTGTTAGATTTCGTTGAATTTGTCGCTTTTTATTGTAAGACTTACAAGATAACGGAATCTAGTCCTTACCAATTTATCTTCATCGAGAACGACGACTCAGCTTTTAACTCGTTTCAAAAAGAGATTAACGACGTTTTTCAAAGGACAAGACTGTTGTATCGTCTTAACGACCAAAAACAAGTTGAACGCGTAATAGAAAACGATTCTTTGACGTCTGAAGTTGAAAAGACGTTGTTGTCCGTCAAAGAGCCGGGTACTCGTGAATTGTTAGAACTAGCTATACGGTTGCGTCGTTCATACGGAAAAGGCGACGTGAAATTAGCGACGGAAAAGATGTGGGACGCGTTTGAGCGTCTAAAGACCTATTACTGCATAAAACAAGGGATAGACAAATCCAAATCTGCCGACAAGGTAATTTCCAACATTACCGAAAAGGAATCGTCTGATTTCACCGAGTTTTTCAAAACGGAATTTAAGGCGTTGACGGAAATAGGCAACAAATATAATATCCGACATTCGGAGACGACGCAAACCGAAGTCTCCGATCCCCGCATTTACGATTATTTTTTCAATCGTTGTCTTTCGTTAATCGCCTTAGCGGTTCAGTATTTGAAGTAGGAACCCCAATGCCGTCCTCGTCGAATATTCCAAAGTTTACCGAATCGGCACTTGAAGAATCGGTATTGACTCTTTTCGAGCGCGGCGCGGGCTATCTTCGCGGTCGTGGCGACTCGTTGAATCGTCGACAGGACGAGGCGTTGCTTCTTGACGATCTCCGCGCGTATCTTGCGGAACGTTACGCGTCGGAGAATTTAACGGAACAGGAAACGGAACAAATCGTCGCGCGTTTGCGTTCGATTCCTTCGACGCCCCTTTACGAAGGTTCTCGCGCGACGTTTCGTCTGATTAACGAAGGCTTCGACTTGACGCGTGAAGACAATTCGAAATCGGCGGTTCACGTCGAGTATATTGATTTCGAGCGTCCGACGCGCAATATTTTTAGAATCGTCGGTCAGTTGAGTTTTCAGGGCTCGAGTTTGCGTCGCCCCGACGCGCTGGTCTATGTGAACGGCGTCCCCGTTTCGATTTTCGAGTTCAAGAGCGCGATTCGCGAAGAAGCGACTTTAGCCGACGCGTGGGAACAAATAACGGTTCGCTATCGGCGCGATATTCCCGACCTGTTGAAATATTGTTTTCTTTCGGTCGTAAGCGACGGGGCGAATACGAAAATCGGAACAATTTTCACGCCTTACGCGCATTGTTACGCTTGGAAGAAAATCGAGGACGGCGACGCCGTTTCCGACGGGCTTCGTTCTTTGAAGACGACGATACTCGGCGCGTTTTCTAAAGAACGTCTCGTCGCGATTCTTCGCGATTTCGTGTTCTATCCCGACGATTCGAAAAAAGAAGTGGCGGTCGTCTGTCGTTATCCTCAATTTTTCGCGGCGAATAAGATTTTCGCGCGTATTAGGAAGAGTCTGCGCCCCGACGGGGACGGTAAAGGGGGCGTTTATTTCGGGGCGACGGGTTGCGGCAAAACGTATGCGATGCTCTTTCTCGCGCGTCTTCTCGCGTTGCGCGACGCCTCGACGTTTCGAAATCCGACGATTATCATTATCGTCGACCGCGAAGACTTGGACGCGCAGACGTCGAAACTCTTTGCGACGGCGAAAAACTTTTTGCGCGATCAGAACGTTCGGAGCATCGAATCGCGGGACGATCTTTTGCAAACGTTAAAATCGCGCCCGAGCGGCGGCGTCTATATTACGACGATCCAAAAATTTTGCGAAAAGACCGGGTTACTTTCCGACCGTTCCAATATCGTCTGCATATCGGACGAAGCGCACCGCACGCAAACGGGCGTCGGATTAAAACTCAAATCGACGGACAAAGGGCTTTTTTATCGTTACGGATTCGCTAAATACTTGCGCGACAGTTTCCCCAACGCGACGTATTGCGGCTTCACAGGTACGCCGCTCGACGAGACCGTCGCGGTATTCGGCGAGATCGTCGACCGTTATACTATGAAAGAGGCTTGCGCGGACGGAATCACGGTTCGAATCGCCTACGAGCCTCGTCTTGCGCGTTTGCGCGTCTTAGACGACGAGGCGAAAGCGATCCAGCGTTATTACGAGCGTTGCGCGTCGTCGGGCTCGACCCCTGAACAAATCGAACGGAGCCAACGTGAATCCGCGCGACTTTCGAAGTTGCTGGGGCGTCCCGCTCGCTTGAATCGAATGGCGCGCGACCTTGTCGAGCATTATGAAAAACTTTGCGCGACGAAGCCGAAAGTCGTGCAGAAAGCGATGATCGTTTGCAACGAGCGCGAAATCGCGTTGAATCTTGTCAAGGCGATACTTGCGATTCGACCCGATTGGGGAAAGGCGAAACGCGCGGAAGACGAAAGCGTTTTGACGCCGGAGCGTTTGGACAAATTGGCGCCTATTCCGAAAATTAATTTGATCGCGACGCGCGACAAGGACGACCCAAAAGAACTTTACGACGTTTGCGGCACTAAAGAGCGGCGCAAAAATTTGGCGATCCTATTTAAAAACGACGACTCGAATTTCAAAATCGCGGTCGTAGTCGACATGTGGATCACCGGCTTCGACGTTCCGTCCCTTGCCGCGATTTACATAGACAAGCCGTTGCAACGTCATACGTTGATTCAGACGATTTCGCGCGTGAATCGCGTCTTTGATGGCAAGGACAAGGGGCTTGTCGTCGATTATATCGGCTTTTACAAGGAGATGCAAGCCGCGTTGAAACAATACGGCGGCGCGGATCAAAACCCGGTCGACGATCTTAACGTCTCTTTGTCGATTTTTCGTAATAACCTTGCGGCGCTCGACGAGCTAATCGGCGGTTTTGACGCGACGAGATATTATCGCGGCGATCCGCTCGAGCGCTTGTATTGCCTCAACGACGCCGCCGAATTTGTTCAGACGAGCAAGGAACGCGAGAACAAATTTATGGCGACGGCGCGCGTTCTCAAGAGCGCCTACGCGATTTGTTTTCCGTCCGGCGAATTAAGCGACGAAGAGATTATTCGCGCGCAATTTTATATGGCGATCCGTTCGATTATTTACAAGCAGACCAAAGGGGACGCGCCCGACGTGGAAACGATGAACGCCGTCGTTGAGGAAATGGCGTCTAAAGCGATCGAATGTTCGGGCGTTGAGGCGGTCTTTCAAGAAGGCGAGTCGACCGACTTGTTTAGCGAGAGTTTCCAGCGCGAACTTGAATCGGTCAAAGCGCCGACGACGAAATTTAACGCGCTGTTAAAATTATTGCGCAAGGCGATCGGAGAGTACAAACGCGTCAATAGAACGAAAGCGCTTGAGTTTGACGAGCGTTTGAAAGCGACGGTCGAAAAATACAACGAGCGAGACGACGCGATCGTTATCGGCGAGGTCGTCGGAGAATTTGTCGACCGCCTTTCCGACGAACTTGTCGGCATATTGCGCGATTTAAAAGACGATCAAAAATCCTTTGAAGGATTAGGAATTTCTTTTGAAGAAAAGATTTTCTACGATATTCTAGCGTCGATTCGCGACAAGCGCGGATTCGAGTATCCGAACGAGAAATGCGTCGACTTGGCGAAACAAGTCAAAGCGCTGGTCGACGAGAAAGCGCAACACGCCGACTGGCACGAAAGACACGACGTTTGATCGGCGTTGAAATTCGATCTTTTCAAACTCCTTTGTAAAAACGGATATCCGCCCCAATGGCGCGACGAAGCCTTTGACAAGGTAATGGAACAAACGGAAAATTATAAAAAATACGAGAATTAACGTAATCGTTCGCGGAATCTTTCGAACAAGGTTTGCGTTGAAATCGCGTCGAAGGCGCGCGCGGCGCTTCCTGTGCAACGTTTTCTGAAATTAACGCGACAGTTGGAAACTTTGCGTTACTTCCCGTGAACTACTACGACGCCTACGGAGACGACGCAATGCGATTAAAAAGTTTAACGCTCGAAAATTTTCGTTGTTTCGAACGCTTGGAATTGACTTTTCCAAGTCGCGACGAGTTGGTCGACGCTCGACGGAATAACGACGCGTCGTCTCAAATGCTCGACGTCGGAACGACCGTATTGGTCGCGCGAAACGGCGAGGGTAAAACTGCTGTATTGGACGCCGTCGCCGATTTGTTGGGCGTCGCTCTATCTCGTTTTCCGAAGATGAAGACGCCTAAAGTTAAAAATACGGATTTTCGCTTGACGTGGGACAAAGAGTCGAGCGTCAAAAAGCGCTCGCGACCGCCCTATGTGCGAATCGCCGCTATCGCCTTCGAAGGAGACTCCGCGATTAACTGGGACGTTACGTTGCGGCGCGACGCGTTGGCGAGGTACGAAATACCTGCAGGATGCGGAACCAAGGAAATTTTCGCTTGGAGCGATCGTCTTATCGATCGAATCAACGCGAAAGAAGCTCCTAGCGAACCTTTTCCCTTTTTTGCCTATTATGGCGCGGCGCGATCCGTCGAGTATAAAAAGCCGGGAATTTTACGGACTTACGGCAAAGCGTACGCCAGACGCGACGGCTATCAAGACGCGCTTGACGGGCGGTTAGACTACAAGAAAACGTTTGATCGGGTCTACTGGCTTGAAAGCAAACGCCGGTACTTACGTCGGGAACGCGGAGATTTTGACGATGAATTGTTGGAACATAAAACTTTGCAACTTGCCCTAGAAAAGACGACGCCCGGCTTTAAAAACTTGCGAACGGATGTGGAATTTATAGATTCTTTCGACTTAGCCGTCGATTACGAAGACGCGGATCGATTTAAAACCTGTCGTTTGACGTCTCAATTAAGCGAAGGATATAAGAACGTTTTGGCGCTTGTTTTTGACCTTGTAACGCGCGCTTTGATACTGAATTCTGAATTGCCGGGCATAACGCCGGAACAAATTTTGGAGACGCCGGGAATCGTTCTTATAGACGAGATCGAGTTGCATTTGTATCCGTCTTGGCGTCAGCGAATACTGATCGATCTACAAAGAACTTTTCCGAACGTACAGTTTATTGTTTCAACGCAAAGTCCGCTGGTCGTTTCTTCGCTTCCTAAAGAAACGCTTCGGGTTTTGGATCACGGCGAAATTATTCCCGTCGATTGTGCAACGGAAGGCGTTGAGAGCCAGCAAATTCTGAGTCGGATTTTCGGAGTTTCTCCAGCGCCGAAAGAGAATTATTTTGTTAGAGAGTTAAAAGAATACGCCGAATGGGAGCGCGAAGGGCGGGCTGATTCTCTCGAGGGACGCGAAAAGTACGAACGTTTAGTCGCGCATTTTGGCGTTGATTATCCTCCGTTGCAACGCATTGAGAATCATAGAAAATTTATTGCGCGGAGAAAAAGCGCCGACGCATAGAATCAACCGAGACGGTCTTTCGGTCGATTTCAGAAAATCTCAACGTAAACATAAGACTTGTAAAGATTTCGATCATAATAAAGTTGCGCGTTTTGTAGTTCGACGCGCGCGTTTGAACGTCGACGGCTTTTTTGTGCGCAAAGGAAAGGAACGACGATTATGTTTGTCTTGAGGTGTGTATAGAACGTTTGGAACGTCGACAAAAAAACGCCGAGAAGCGCGAACTTCTCGGCGTTTTTCATTTTTTCGCGTTAGCGTTAATTTTTACGGACTCAACCGCGAATTTTCGCGACGGCTTCGTCGATCAGCGCTTGCGCGGCGCTTAACGCGCAACTGCAATTTAAGTCGTCGACCGACTTGTCGCCGACCGTAACGCGTTCGTTCGACTTCGCACGGAAGGCGACGTCAAGATCGACGGACGAAACGTAGCCCTTGGCGTTTACGTAATCGCTCAGGGCGTCGACGAATTTTTCGCCTAAATCGGCGTTTTTGTCCGTGCAGACGGTAACGACGACCGAAACGCGTTCGGGATCGGTTCCGCGCATCGCGGGTATTTTAGCGTCAAAGATTTGACTGCGGTTTTGATAGGTCGTGTGCAACATTTCGTGCGCTTCGTGCGAGCCGGGACCGCCGCCGAGATGCTTTTCGTAACATTGCGCGACCATATAGTTGTCTTGCGATTTTTGGAGTAGCATCGCTTTGTCGGCGGCATATGTTCCCGCTTGGCGCTTGCGTCGAATCGCGTCGGTGGCGCCTTGCGGCTGCCCGGCTCCGGAGATACAACCTCCGGGGCACGCCATCACTTCGACGAAATCATAGGACGCCTCGCCCGACTTGATTCTTCCAAGCAATTTCTTGGCGGCGGCAAGTCCATAAACGACGGCGATTTTAACTTCGCCCGCCGGAGTTTGAAGGGTCGACTCCTTCAAATTGTCCATACCGCGGACGTCTTTGAAATCGACGCACTTGAGCTTTTCGCCCGTAACTTTTTCGACCGCGAAACGCAACGCCGCTTCCATAACGCCGCCGGACGCGCCGAAAATTACGCCCGCGCCGGTCGAGAAACCAAGGGGCATGTCGAACGGCTCGGGATCAAGATTCATCAGGTTAATGCCCAACGACGCGATCATCTGTTGAATTTCGCTCGTCGTAATCACGATATCCGTCTCGCGGACGCCGTCGACCTTAAATTTGTCGAGCGACGCTTCGTATTTTTTCGCCGTACAGGGCATAATCGAAACGACGACGAGGTCTTCGCGCTTGCAACCGAGCTGTTCGGGCAAGATTTTTTTCGCGACGGAACCGAACATCGCTTGCGGCGATCGGCAAGTCGAGAGATTTTTCGTCATTTCCGGAAAGAACGTTTCGCAGAACTTAACCCACGCGGGACAACAACTTGTGAATAGCGGCAAATTCTCTTTCTTCGTGAAACGATCAATAAACTCAGTCGCTTCTTCGAAGATCGTCATATCGGCGGTGAAACACGTGTCGTATACTTGCTTGAAGCCCATCAGCTTCAACGCGGCGACTAATCTTCCGGCAACGTTTTCGCCCGGTTGCGCGCCAAACGCCTCGCCGACGGCGACGCGAACGGCGGGCGCGATTTCCACGACGACCGTCTTGGTCGGATCGTAAAGCGCTTCCCAGACTTTTTCGCGGTCTTGTTTCACTGTCAACGCGCCGGTCGGACACGCGGCGGCGCATTGTCCGCAATTGACGCATTCGCCGTCGACCATTTTGCCGCCGAACGCGGGCGCGACTTGCGAGTTGGCGCCTCGTTGCGAGAAACTAATAGCTCCGACTCCTTGAATTTCCGAGCAAACGCGGACGCACTCTCCGCACAAGACGCATTTGTTTGGGTCGCGTTGAATCGAAGGGGAGGAATCGTCGATCTGGAGAAGTTCCTCGCGGCGCTTGTATCGGATTTTGTCGACGCCCAGACGATTCGCGAGTTCTTGCAATCGGCACGTGGAGTTGCGAACGCAAGTTGGACAATCCATATTATGATTGGCGAGCAAGAGTTCGAGCGCGATTTTGCGCATATTGCGAATTTCTTTCGTCTCCGTTCGAACGACCATTCCGGGCGCCGGCGGGGTGGAGCAGGACGCCGTAATCGTATTGGGACGACCGTTTTGTCCTTCGATTTCCACAAGGCAAAGTCGACAAGCGCCGTAAGGGCTCAGACCCGAAAGGTAACAGAAGGTCGGAACGTCGACGCCCGCTTTGCGGATGATTTCCAAAAGATTGGGCTCGTCGGTAAATTCAACTTCGCGACCGTTTAGCGTTAATGTTTTTTTATCGGACATTGCTCGGTTCTCCCTTCTTCAGATTCCCTTGATCGCGCCAAATTTACACTTCGTTTTGCAAGCGCCGCACTTAATGCACTTCTCTTGATCGATCTTGTGAGGATCCTTCACTTTGCCGGAAATAGCGCCGACGGGACAATTTTTCGCGCACATCGTGCAACCTTTGCACTTTTCAGGGTCGATTTCCGGGCGCGCGAGCGCTTTGCATTCGCCCGTCGGGCAGACTTTCTTGAAGACGTGCGCTTCGTATTCGTCGCGGAAATAACGCAAGGTGGAAAGCACGGGATTCGGGGCTGTTTTTCCGAGTCCGCAGAGAGAGCCCAATTTAACCGCTTTCGCCGTTTCTTCGAGCAGTTCAAGCGTTTCCGCCGTGCCGCGTCCTTCGATAATATCGTCGAGAAGCGCGAGCAGTTGTTTTGTTCCTTCGCGACAAGGCACGCATTTGCCGCACGATTCGTTTTGCGTGAATTGCATAAAGAAACGCGCGATGCGAACCATGCACGTTTGCTTGTTCATAACGACCAAGCCGCCGGAGCCGACGATCGCGCCCGTCTGAGCGAGCGAGTCGTAATCGAGCGGGAGATCGAGAACGTCGGGCGTCAAACAACCTCCGGAAGGACCTCCGATTTGCACCGCTTTGAAGTCGTCTTTAGTCAAATTGCCGTTGTTGTCGAGGACGCCTCCGCCGATATTGTAGACGATTTCGCGCAGAGTCGTTCCGAACGGAACTTCAATTAAGCCGGTGTTGGCGACGTGCCCGGTGAGCGCGAAGGTCTTGGCGCCCGCCGATTTTTGCGTTCCGATCGCGCGATATTTCTCGGCGCCTTCGCGGAAAATATAGGGGACGGACGCGAGCGTTTCGACGTTGTTGATGACGGTCGGCTTGCCAAAGAGTCCTTTTTGCGCCGGGAACGGCGGCTTGGGCGTCGGCATTCCCCGTTTTCCCTCGACGGAAGCGAGAAGCGCTGTCTCTTCGCCGCTTACGAACGCGCCCGCGCCTTCCATATCGCGAATTCTGAAATTAAAGCCGGTTCCGAAAATATCGTCGCCAAGAATGCCGACGCGCTCGGCGTCTTCGATGGCGCGACGCATACGTTTGACGGCTAGCGGATATTCCGCGCGAACGTAAACGACGCCTTCGTCCGCGCCGATCGCCTTACCGGCGATCATCATGCCTTCAAGAACGGAATGCGGGTTGCCTTCCATAACGGACCGATCCATAAACGCGCCCGGATCGCCTTCGTCGCCGTTGCAAACGACGTATTTTTTATCGCTTTTGTTGGGAAGCGTGAACTTCCATTTGAGCCCTGTCGGGAATCCGGCGCCGCCTCGTCCGCGCAACCCGGAATCGAGGGCGACTTTGCAAACGTCTTCCGACGTCATCGCGAGCGCTTTTCTGAGCCCTTCGTATCCGCCCTTAGCGATATATTCGTCGACGTTTTCCGGCTCGATCGTGCAGTTTTTGAGAACGATGCGCGTTTGCTTGGCGTAGAATGGCACTTCCGTTTCGTGCTTGCAACGCTCTTTCGTTTGCGGGTCGAGATAGGTCAGGCGTTCGACGATTTCTCCGTTAATCAGCGTTTTCTCAACGATTTCAGAAGCGTCTTCCGGCTTAACGTGGCAATAGAAAATCCCTTCCGGCTCGATACGAACGAGGGGACCTTGTTGGCAGAAACCTTGACAGCCGCTTTTTGAAATATACGTTCCGTCAAAGGGTTCGTCCGCGCTTCCTTCCGCTTCGAGTTCGACGACGACCTTTTTGCCGCGCTTTTCAAGTTCTTTTTGCAACGCTTCGCGAACTTTTAACGAACCGTTGGCAATACAGCCCGTACCGCCGCAGACGATAATTCGACGTTCCAGATTAGAAACGCTTTTCTTATAGGATTCGGCAATAGCTTCAAGATTGATCAAACTCATTTCAAGCGTCTCCTTTCGCGGCGTTTTCTGCGGCGTTCTCTTCTGCGGCGTTTTCTGCGGCGATTAACTTGTCGACAATTTTTTCAGCCGACTGCGGAGTCGATTGACCGTGAACTTCGCCGTCTACGACCATAGCGGGCGCAAGTCCGCAAGCTCCCAGACAACTGACGAGTTCGATCGAGAATTTCAAATCGTCGGTCGTGCGTTTCTTGTCGTTCAAATTGAGTTTGGCATAGAGAGCTTCAAGAATGTCGTGCGACTTTTTCACGTGGCAAGCCGTTCCGTCGCAAAGTCGGATAATATGTTTGCCCTTGGGATTCAAAGAGAAGTGCGCGTAAAACGTCGCGACGCCGTAAACGTGCGCGACGGGAACGTTCAACGCGGTTGCGACGTAACTAATAACGTCTCGAGAAAGGTATTTGTTAATGTCTTGAATCTGTTGGAGAATCGCAATTAAACGGGAAGAGTCGTAGTTGTTTTTCTCTAGTATCTCATTGACCAAAGCGAGACGATCCGCCATCGCCTTAGTTTTAGCGAGCGTTTCTTGCATTTCTATTTCCTTAGGTTCGTCGTTCGTACCAAATTTGCCTTCTATGCGGAACGCGTTTTATTCGACGCGCCGACGACAGAAGACGCCGTGTTTCTATTATATCGTAATTTGTCGTTTTTTTAAGCGGAGAATATTTCTATTTTACTGTTTTTCAAGGTAATGAATCCGTTTTTTTTACCTAGAATTAGAATCGGTTGATCAATGAATAAACTATATTTGTTTTTTTAATAATTGGCGCGCGACGACTTTTTGCTTAAAGTAAAAATTTTAATCCTCGTCTTGATTTGTCGTTTGAATCGTATTAGAATATGTCGCGGAGCGTCTAGGCGTCTTTTTTACAACGCGATCATTGTAAAAGGAAAACGATGAACGAATCGGGCGTATTGGAATTGCGAGAGTCTTCTTGGCGATTTGTCGTTTCTATTTCCGGAGGCGGATCCGCCTTTATTTCGGATTATCTCGCGTTGCCGGGCGCCTCGTCTTCTCTTTTGGAAGCGATCGTTCCTTACTCGCTCGAATCGACGAATCTATTTCTCGGGTTCCAACCGGAAAATTACTGTTCCGAAAAGACCGCGCGACTTTTGGCGTCGTCCGCTTTGCGACGCGCGACGGAACTTGAATCGCTCGCCTTTGCCGATCAAGCGGATTCGTCGACCGCTTCTTGCGAGTTAGAACGATTAGTCGGAATAGGGGCGACGGCGTCCCTTGTTTCCTCTCGTCCTAAACGGGGCGCGCATCGCGTTTTTTGCGCGATACAAACGCGTTTTGGAACTTTTTCCGCGTCGCTGACGTTAAAAAAAGACGCTCGAACGCGCCCCGAAGAGGAGCGACTTGCCGCCGATTTTATTCTGTCGACGGCGCTTTTTGTCGCGCGCTTGAGAAAAGAGGAGGCGAAAAACGGACGAACGAGCGACGATCGACGCGAATATTCGACCAATCTTCCGCTCGAAACGGAGATTTCGCTTTACGCCGAGGACGTCGCGACGATCTCTTGGGCGACGTTCGATGCGTTTGAAGCCTCCTTAATTTTCGACGCCAACGAGGACGCGCAACTTGGCGCGGCGCTTTGGCGCGACGGCAAAATCGAACTTGTTCGCCTCGCGTCCGGGGAAGAATTCGAGCCGTCTCGTTCCGACGAACGGCGCGTCGTTCCTTCCTTTGAGAATCGCGCGCTCTTTCCCGGTTCTTTCAATCCGTTTCACGAGGGGCACCGACAAATAGCGGAGCTTGCGTCGACTTATTCCAGCGCGTCGCAAAATTGCGAGTTGGAAATTTCCGTTCGCAACGTCGACAAGCCGCCTCTCGACGCGCTCGAGATCGTTCGTCGCGTCGACGCGATACAAAAGATCGCGCCCGGAACGCGCGTTTGGACTTCGAACGCGCCGCGCTACGTCGAAAAGGCGGCTCTTTTTCCCGGCGCGACTTTTGCGTTGGGAACCGACACGATTTTACGTCTTGCCGATCCGAAATACGAGGGAAATTCAGTCGAGCGCAGAGACGCCGTATTGGAACGACTGCGCGCGCTTGACGTGAAATTTGTCGTTTTTGCACGAAAAATCAACGGCGCGTTTTTGTCTAGAGAAGAATTAGAGGCGCGTCTGCCCGACGCGTTGAAGGAACGCTGTCGTTTTCTTTTGCCTGAAGAATTTTCGAACGACGTTTCTTCAACGGAATTGAGGCGCGCGTCAAGCGAACGAGAGAAGGGCGCCGCGAATCGCTAAAGGACGTCGGCGCCGATAACAAACCGTCGTAAATGAGTCGCCGTCAATAAATCGAGCCGCTATATTTCAGCGTTTGGTAGTTCCGATACGCCAAATAGAAGAAAAAGAACGCCGCGAAAAGAGAACCTTCGCTCAAAAAGAGCGCCGCGACGACCACGCCGCAAGCGATCGAAATTTTTAGTCCCAACAACGCTCCTCGCGCTCCGTTTTTGGCGACGAGCGCCGACGTCAGAACTTGTCCGCCGTCAAGCGGAAAGATCGGAACCAAGTTGACGAAACTCCAAAAGAATCCAATCCAAAAGAATCCGTAGACGAAATAAGAAAACGCCATACGAATCGGAGAAGACGACTGAACTCCAATTAACCAATCTGTGGGAAAAACGACGGGCAAGAACCCCAATTCCAAAGTATAGGAGAAGGAACTTCCTTCAAGAAACGCGATCAGAAGCAAAACGACGGCGCCAATCAACGCCGCGCAAGGACCGGCGGCGGAAACGATGGCGCGCGATTTATGCGACGCGTTGAAAGTCGGCGTCCACGAGGTTACGCCGCCAAAAACAAAGGCGCCGCTCGAGCCTCGTCCGATTCCTAAATCGATCGTCGGTCGAGCGCCTAAAAGACGCCGCGCCGCGAGCGCGTGTCCAAGTTCGTGCAAGAGAAAGGACAATAAAACGGCGGCGCTCCAGCCAATCAGACCGAACAGCCAAGACCCTTCGCCTCCATAGCCCGAAACGAAGGGCGAAAATAGGACGCAGAGTATCCAAAAGCTCGGCATAACGCAGACGGGAACGCCGAAAAGCGTGAAATTCCAGTTGTATTTGGATAGATTCATAACGAACGTTCCCGTTGCGTTTCTCTAATTGGGGCGATTATATAAGGACGTCGATTCAAGAACGCAGGTTCAAACTCCGGCGCGCAAGGCGGCGCAAAGACCGCGAACGTACCCGAGCGATTCCATAAAGCCGGGGAACGGATCGGAGGCGTCGGCTTCGTATTCGAAGGGCGCCACGCGATCATATCCAACTTCAACCAGCGCGCGAATCATACCGAGCAAGTCTAAGACGCCTCGCCCGCAAATGACCGCGTGCCCGTCCGCCGCCGCTTTGTGCATGTCTTTGAAGTGGAAGTCGAAGACGCGCGAATGGAATTTTCGGACGGCTTCCGACGGGTCTTCTCCGCCGCGAATCGAGTGCCCAATATCGAGCGCGATTCCCATACGCGGATCCATGTCTTTGACGCGTTCCCAAACGTTCGCGGCGAGCGGGTAAAGTTTGTCGCCCGGTCCGTGATTATGGATCGCCATCAGAATATCGGTTTCCTTGACTTTTTCTTCGACGTAAGAGAGCAATTCCCACGCCGGGACGCCGACGATAGAGACGCAGCCGAGCGCTTTCGCGTATCGAAACGCGTTGTCGACGTCTTCTTTGGATTTCATATAGATTACGCCGCAACTGTAGACGTTCAGTCCGGCGTCGGCAAATTTCTTAGCGACGGCGGCGCATTCTTCGTCGGTCGAATTCAATTTGAGGTGGAAATCTTTAAGCGAAACTTTTTTGACGTTCGCTTTTTGACACCATTTGATCACTTGATCAACGTCGAAATTACGGAACGAATAGGAGGCGAGTCCCAGTTCGAATTTGATTTCTTTCGCCGCTTCGTTCGCGCGCGCGAGACTTACGGACGTTCCGTTCAACGCCAACGCGGCGGACGCCGCGCCCGCCGTCGTAAAGAAAGATCGTCGAGAAAGATTCATTGAATTGCCTTTGCGTTTAGGAAAAATAAAAACTTAAAAACACGCGTCGCCTTTTCAATACCTTGAACGACGCGCGTAAAGAGGACGCGTCGCCGTTCATAAAATATCAAAGGGCGAATATGCAAAGAAAACGACTGACGCCGCGAATCATTCGGTCGGCGGATCGATTCCAAAATCTTTAATCGTAAGGAGTGAACGGAACGAGTAGCCGCGCGATTTGAACGCTTCGGCGCCTCCTTCCATTCGGTCGATAATGGCAATAACGCCGTCGACGACGATTCCTTCCGCTTCGAGACGTTCGATCGCCTTGAGAGAACTTCCTCCGGTCGTTACGACGTCTTCGACGACGACGACGCGATCTCCCGATTTTACGGGACCTTCAACGTATTTGTTCGTGCCGTGTCCTTTGCTTTCTTTACGAACGAGGAACCCTTTGAGATCGAGTCCCTTGATCCCGGCGACCGTCAGAATCGCGGCGGTAATCGGGTCGGCTCCGATCGACATTCCGCCGACGGCGTTCGGCAAAGTTCCGTCCGCGAGGAGAAGGTCAAGAATGCCTTCGCCGACGAGCGTTAGCCCGCGCGAATCGAGCGTCGTCGTTTTGCCGTCAAGATAATACTTCGCTTTTTTGCCCGACGCTAAAATAAAATCGCCAAACTTGAGCGAACGGTCGCGAATAATCGCTTGAAGCTCCTCTTTTTTATACATTGCTTTCGTCGCCTTTTTGAAACGCCCCTTTTGAAGCGGCGCGTCGGACGGTCTTTGCCGTCGTCGACGCTTGGTTCTGTTGTCAAATCCGTCGTTTGCGAATAGCAAACGGGATTTCGTAATTATACAAAAACGGACGTTTGTTTCAACGCCCCGCTTTTTTTTAAGCGGACGTCGGAAGTTTAACGGCGTCTAAATTATTCACGCGAATCGAAGGCGTTTTTTTCAAGATAATTTCAATTATTTTGAAAAAAGTTAGATTGACAAAACTTTTTTTGACGATAACATTGTTAGCCGAGGCTAAGATTTCGCGACAAAGAAGTTTGGCTCCTTGTTTGAGGTTTGTTGAACAACGCCGATAACATAAGTTAAGAAAAGGATTTAAGCAAGATGAGTTTGTCCAGAGTCGAGCGTGGAAAGAAAGTCGTCGTCGTTTCCCTTGAGACTAGTCGCGTTTTAGAAGAGCGTCTTGCGTCCTTGGGAATCTTCCCCGGCGCGGAACTCGAGGTCGTTCGCAGTTCGCGAAAAGGCGATATGATTCTGGGTTGTCTTGGCGGTCGCTTTGCTCTTGGGCGCGAGTTGACGAACGCGATTCGCGTCGCTTGATTTGATGCGCTTGATTTGATGCGCTTGATTTTTCCTTTGCCTTGCCCGTATGTTTTGCTTGTCGCTTTCGGCGCTTTGTAGGCGCGATTGCGAGTCGGCTTAGTTTGGCGAGTTTAATTGTCGAACGTTCCTTGCGTTTTCTTTGTTTCTTAGCGTCGGTTTCTTTTCCGCGCGCGTCGACGTCGTTACGGTTTGAAACAATTCGCGCGGCTACAAATAGCGATAGGTTTCTTGATGACTGAAGAGAACGTTCAGACGTTGAGCGTCGTTTTCGTCGGCAATCCCAACTGCGGCAAGACGACGTTGTTCAATCGCTTGACGGGCGAGCGTCGCGCGGTTGGGAATTATTCCGGCGTTACGGTCGACGCCGCCGTCGGTTCTTTTACGCGCGACGGGATCGTTTTTCACGTCGTCGACTTGCCCGGAACGTACAGTCTAAATTCGACGTCGCACGACGAGTTAGTCGCGCGAAACTTTCTTTTAGAAAATGGCGCCGACGTTTTAGTCAACGTGGTCGACGCGTCGAATCTTGAACGCAATTTATTTTTGACGTCGCAACTCAAGGAACTTGGAATTCCGCTGGTAATCGTGTTGAATATGTGCGATCTAGCAAAATCTCGCGGGCGCGCTTACGACGTCGCCAAACTTTCTCAAGCGCTCGACGCGCCGATAATCGAAGTCGCGGGTCTTACCGGCGCCGGTCTTGATCTTTTAGTCGCCGCTCTTCCGAAACGCGCGACGGAACTTCCAAAGAAAGAAATCGACGCTCGCTTGCGTTTTTCCGCAGGTCTTGAGCGCGAGATCGAAGCGGTTGAAAACGCCCTTAAAACGAGTCGAAGCGGAAAATTCAAGGAAGAAACGCGCGGGAAATCGGAGCTTGACGGAAAGACGCGTCTGCGTTGGCTTGCCGTTAAATTACTGGAAAAAGACGAGGAGACGGCGAACGCTTGGAACGAGCCCGGCGTCGAAGAAGTCGTCGCGAAGTCGCGCGCGAGACTTGAGTCGACCGGGACGCCTAGTTCCGCGATTATCGCGTCGGAACGTTACGCTTGCGTTCGTAAAATTTGCAAAGACGCCCTTGCTGAGATCGACTCGAAACGCGTCGAATGGACCGATAGAGCGGATCGTATTTTGACGCATCCCGTTTGGGGATTGGGAATCTTTTTTGCCGCGATGTTCGCCGTGTTTCAGCTGACGTTTACGTTGGGGAACGCGCCCGTCGCGTTGTTGGAAAGAGCTTTCGACGCGTTGAGCGGCTTATGCGAAAGAATTTGGGCGGATTCGCCCGACGGCTTGTTGCGTTCGATGATAGTCGACGGGATAATCGGGGGCGTCGGGGGCGTGGTCGTTTTCTTTCCGAATATATTTATTTTGTTCGCGGCAATTTCGGTTCTTGAAGAATCGGGTTATATGGCGCGCGGCGCTTTTTTGACGGATCGCTTTCTGAAACGATTTGGTCTTTCCGGCAAGAGTTTTATTCCGATGCTCGTCGGATTCGGCTGTTCCGTTCCAGCCGTAATGGCGACGCGCGTTATCGAGGACGAAAAATCGCGGTTGTCGACGATGTTCGTCGTGCCTCTGATGAGTTGCGGGGCGCGTTTTCCGATTTACGTCCTTATTATTCCGGCGTTTTTTGCGCCGAAGTTCCAAGCTCCGATTCTGTGGTGCGTCTATTTTTTCGGCATGCTTGTCGCGGCGATTTTGTCGAGCGTTCTTTCGGCGACGAAATTTCGCGGACAAACGAGTCCGATGTTGATCGAATTGCCCCCCTATCACGCGCCGACGTTGCGAACGACCGGGGCGCGCGCTTTTGAACGCGGGTGGCAGTATCTTAAAAAGGCGGGTACGACGATTTTGGGCGTTTCCTTGGTTCTTTGGGCGCTCTCGACTTTTCCGCTCCTGCCGCAGGAACGCGCGCGATCCTTTGCCGAACGCGCCGAGGCGTTGCAACGTCAAGCGCGCGCAGACGCGGGCGAATTTGACGGGGAAGCGATCGCCCGATCGTCGGATCCGCTCGCGCAAGAATGGGAAAAGTTGCGCGTCGAAAAAGCGGAAGCGGAACTTGAGTACAGCGTCGCCGGACGTATCGGCAAAGCGCTCGAGCCGTTGACGTCGCTCGCCGGATTTGATCGACGAATCGCAACCGCGTTGGTCGGCGCTTTGGCGGCTAAAGAAATTTTTATCGCGCAGTTGGGGATCGTTTTTAAAGTCGGGGGCGCCGACGAAAACGCTAGTTCGTTGCGCGAGACTTTTGCGCAAAACTATTCGCCCCTTGTCGGAATTTGCGTAATTATTTTTTGCTTGATCGGCGCGCCTTGCGCGGCGACCGTCGTCGCTACCGCCAAGGAGTCGACTTGGCGTTGGGCGTTGTTCCAGTGGTCGACTTTAACTTCCGTCGGATTTTTTCTTGCCGTTTTCGTTTATCAAATTGGTTCGCGTCTGTTTTAACGTCGTTTCGACCCTAGGACGACGTTTAAGCCGATCAAAGCAAACCAAAGGAGGCGAATTAAATGTTAGAAAACGTCGTCGTTGCGCTTGCGATTTTCCTTGCGATCGTTTTTCTTGTCAGAAACGCCGTGAAGACTTACCGACGGGGCGGTTGTTCCGGCTGTTGCGATCGTCAAAAGAGCGCGACTTGCTCGTGTTGTTTCGCTTGTTTGAGCGCTTCTGAAGAAGACGTGAAGAAAGGCTAAACTTACGCGACGCGTCTTGAGCCGTTTTTTCAGGCGGATTGGCAAAAATTCGCCGAAAGCCTCTTTTCAAGAGAACTCTTGGCGCTATAATGTAAAAGACTTGCCGAAGTGGCGGAATTGGCAGACGCGCTAGGTTCAGGTCCTAGTCCTCGTAACTGGGGGTGAAGGTTCGAGTCCTTTCTTCGGCATAGCTCGGCACAAAACGCAAAAAACGCGGAGATTAACTTACGTTGGTCTTCGCGTTTTTTGTTTACGCGGATATTCTCTAAGGAGAGCGAACGATGGAACGCGCGATCATACGCGTCGACGATTTGGACGACGCGCGGCTGGCTCCCTATTGGAATTTGCGCGAACGCACTTTGCGCGGCGAATCGATTTTCATTGCCGAAGGCGCGCTTGTCGTCGAACGGCTCTTGCGTTCCCCATACGAAGTCGAATCGATTTTGATCGTTCGAGGCGCGCAAGATTTGGACGCGGTTTTGCGTTTTGCGCCACCCGACGTTCCGATCTATTCCGTCGACGGACGCGACGCCGGAAATAAGTTGTTAGGGTTCGAATTTCATCAAGGCGTTCTCGCGTTGGGACGCCGCGCGAGCGTTCCGAATTTTGTCGAAGGAATAGAACGTTATTTTAGCGGCGAATCTCGACGCGCGCCCGACGCGAACGCGCGTCCTTACGCGCCGAACGACGATTCCAACGGGCGGCGCGCTTGGGTCGTTTTGCCCGACGCGACGAAGCCGGATAATTTGGGCTTAGTTTTTCGTTGCGCCGCCGCGTTGAACGCGGAAGGCGTCGTCTTAGGCGAGCGGTGTTGCGATCCCTTTTCGCGCCGCGCGTTGCGCGTTTCGATGGGCGGCGTCTTACAAACGCCGATCTATCAAGCGACGAATCTTCTTGAAGAAATCCAAGAGGTGAAACGACGACGCGCTATTCCGTTCTATGCGACGGTCTTAGACGACGAGGCGAAGACGTTGCCCGATTTGGCGCAAGAATTTCACGCAACGCGCGAAGCGGCGTTCGTCTTTGGCAACGAATATTCTGGTTTGACTCCCGAAATTGTCGCTCTTTGCGATCAAAAAGTCGTAATTCCGATGCGCGGCGACGTCGATTCTTTGAATTTAGGCGTTTCTGTCGGCGTTTTTCTATACGAATTTAATAGACGCGTTTGAAGAAAATAGAACGCCGAGTTTAAGAAGAGCCGACGTTTTCTACTCAAGACGAAAGCCCGTCGCAAAAGGCGGGCTTTTTTGTTCGTTCAAGAGATTTCAACGCGCGTAGGCGTGAAAACTCTTGAAAAACGGTCGTATGGCGCTTTAACGCGCGAAGGTCGAACTAAAAGAATTCGTCCACGTTTTCTAAATCGGCAAAAATTTCGTCGACGTAGGAAGCCTGAGCGATCTCAATGCCTTGAGGCTCCGGCTGGTCGCGCGGTTTGTCCTTTGGCGCCGTAAATTGACCGTAGGTCCAATCGGATCGACCGACCCCGTTGTACGCGGCGACTCTAAAGTCGTAAGTTTGACCGGCATAGACGCTTCTGCACGTTCGGGAAACTACGTCCTTTCCGACTTTAGCCGCAAGATACCAGGTTTTTCCGCCGTCCTTGGAATACTCGACCGTGAATCCCGTTTCGTTCGTCGAATTGTCGCGCCAAGACATAGACACGGAAAGCGTTTTCGCGTCGTAGACGCCAAATGCGACTTCGCTTGGCGCCTTGGGCGCCTCGTTATGTAAGGACGCGACGACCCAATCGGAATATCCGGCGGCGTTAAAGGCGGCGACGCGGAACGTATAATCCTTGTCGGGGTAGACGCCGGTGCATATTCTTGACGCGACGTTGGCGCCCGTTACTTGCGAAAGATTCCAAGTTTCTCCGCCGTCTTTGGAGTATTCGACTCTGAATCCGTTTTCGTTGTTCGAATTGTCGTTCCAATACATCGCAACCTTTTTGCCGGTCGAATCGTAGTCGCCAAACATAATATTGCTTGGCGCCGTCGGCGCGTGGGCGGTGAGCGACGCGACCGTCCAATCGGATTGACCGACGCAGTTAAACGCGGCTACGCGATACGTATAGGGTTTGTTGGGCGAGACGCCTTTGCAAACGCGGGACGTCGCATTCGCGCCCATTTCTTCCGCAAGAGTCCAAGTCGTTCCGCCGTCGATCGAATATTCGATTTTGAACCCGTCTTCAACGTTCGAATTATCGAACCAAGACGCTACGACCGTTTTGGTTTCGGGATTATAGTCGCCGAAAACAAGACCGCTTGGCGCTTTGGGGACGGCGGCGACAAACGAAGCCGTCGCCGCTTGGGATTCGCCGACTGAATTGAACGCGATCACGCGGAAAAGATAGGTCTGTCCCGCCTCGAGTCGAGTGCAGACGTGCGAAGCGACGTTCATTTCCGTCGTTTCCGCAAGAACCCAAGTTTTCCCTTCGTCCTTCGAATATTCGACTTTAAATCCAAGTTCGTTTTCCGAATTGTCGGTCCACGACGCCACGACCGTCTGAGCCGTTTCGTCGTAATTGGAGAAAACGAGGGCGCTTGGAGCGATCGGAGACGTCGCGCTAAAGAATCCCGTCGCGCTATCCGAGTATCCGGATTCGTTGTACGCGTAGACGCGGAACATATAGCCGTTATGGGGATAGACGGCCGTGCACGTTCTCGAAGTCGCGTTAGCGGGAAGTTGTTGCGCAAGACGCCAAGTCTTTCCGCCGTCTTTGGAATATTCGACTCTGTATCCAGTCTCGTTGTCGGCGACGTCCTTCCACGACATAACGAGCGTTTGGGACGCCGCGTCGTACCTGTCGAAAACGACGTCGCTTGGCGCCGCAGGTTTCGCAACGGAGAAAGTCGCTTCCGTCCAATCGGAATAACCGCCGCCGTTGAACGCCGCGACGCGGAAGTCGTAGACGTAACTTGCATAAACGCCCTTGCAAACTCTTGACGTCGCGTCGGCGCCAAGAATACTTGCCAACGTCCACGTTTTACCGCCGTCTTTGGAGTATTCGACTCTGAATCCAGTCTCGTTGTCGGCGTGGTCGTCCCAAGACATAGAAACGGTTTTCGTCGTCGGATCATACGTTCCGAAAACAATATTGCTCGGCGCTTTTGGCGCCGGGACGGCGAAGGTTGTCTCCGCCCAGTCGGATTCTCCAATGGAATTGTACGCCGCGACGCGGAAAAGATAGGCGGATTCGTTGGTTATGCCTTTGAAGACGGCGGACGTTTGGTTGGCGCCAAGCAGAGCGGCGATCGTCCACGTTTTTCCGTCGTCTTTGGAATACAGAAGTCTGAACCCCGTTTCGTCGTCGGAATTATCGACCCAAGAGACCGTCGCGGATTGCGTCGTCGGATCGTAGTCTTTAACGACTAAGTCGCTTGGCGCTTGGGGGTTCGCGATCATAACGGACGCGGACGTCCAATCCGAATAACCGCCGGAGTTAAAAGCGGCCACGCGATACAGATACTCGCGACGAACGGCTAGGTCGGTGCAAATTCTCGAAGTCGTATTGCTTGGAAGAGTTTCCGCAAGCGTCCAATCGAATCCGCCGTTTGTCGAGTATTCGACTACAAATCCGGCTTCGACGTCGGAATTGTCCGTCCAAGACATAGCTAGGGTTCGGGTCGCCGCGTCGTAGGAACCGAAGACAATATCGCTTGGCGCTTCCGGCTTTTGGACGCTAAACGTCGCTTCCGTCCATTCGGACAAAGCCTCTTCGTTGAAGGCTTGGATGCGGAAAACATAGGGGACGTTTGTTGAAACGTTCTCGCAAACGAACGACGTTTGATCGGCGCCGACGACGCCGACGCGCGTCCATATTTCCCCGTCGACTTCGGAACGTTCGATATTAAATCCGACTTCGTTATCGGAATTATCGATCCAAGAAACCGTAACCGTTTGCGAGGCGGCGTCGTAGTCGTCAAAAGTCAACTCGCTTGGCGTCGTAGGAACCGCCGGAGCAAAAGACGCTTCCGTCCAATTTGAGCGTCCCGAATCGTTCAACGCCGCGACTCTATAGATTTGCGGACAAACGACGGCGACGTCTTGACAGACGAAAGAAGTTTGATCTTGTTCGACCGTTCCCGCAAAATTCCAAGTCAAACCGTCGTCGACGGAACGTTCGATACGGAACCCCGTTTCATTGTCGGAATTGTCCGTCCAATAGACAGCGACCGTTCGGGTCGTCGCGTCGTAAACGCCGAACGAAACGTCGCTTGGAGTCGCCGGAACTTGGACGACGTAAGACTCGTAAACCCATTCGGAAAGAGCTTCGTCGTTGACGGCTTGGACGCGGAAAACATAAGAAGATTCGGCGGAAACGTTCTCGCAAACGACCGACGTTTGGTCGGCTTCAACGAAACCGACGAAAGCCCAAGTCGTTCCAAAGTCGTCCGAATATTCAATTCGGAATCCGACCTCGTTATCGGAATTGTCGATCCAAGACGCCGTAACAGTTTGAGAGGCGGCGTCGTAGTCGCCGAGCGTCAACGCGCTTGGCGCGGCGGGAACGGCGGGTCTGAAGGACGCTTCGCGCCATTCCGAACGCCCGTAATCGTTAAACGCCGCGATCCTAAAGATTTGATTTTGAGAGAGGTCGACGTTTTCGCAAACGTATTCGGCTTGGTTTTGATCCGTCGTTCCGATCAGAATCCAAGTTTGACCGTCGCTGGAGGATTCGACGTAGAATCCGTTTTCATTATCGGAATTGTCCGTCCAATAGACGGCGACCGTTTGGGTCGTCGCGTCGTAAACGTCGAACGAAACGTCGCTTGGAGCCGCCGGCGGCGATTCAGACTCGCAGAATTGCGTTTCTGAAACGAGGATCGGCTCTTCTTCGACGATCATCGGCGTTACGGAATATTCAGTTTCGGAATATTCCGTTGCGAAAAGTTCCGCGTATTCGACGCCCGTTGCGGACAAGAACGCGCGATCTTCCAAGCGTTCAAATTGCGAACGTCTTGTCTTGTTGAAATAGGAACGGTTCAAACGATTTTTTTCGTTGAACGCGGCGCGGCGTTTTGTGGAAGAACGAAGTGAAAACGTCAACCGATTAAGGAAGGAGGAATTTTTACTCGGCATTTTATATTCCTTTTCTTACAGCGACAAACATAGTAGACCCTTCGAGGCTCTACCGACCGATATAAATATTGAACGCTTTGGACGCGACAATAAAGGTTTCGTTCCAAAAACGACCTTTTCTTGTCCAAATTTCAATTACAACGTCAAGTTGCTATTAGAATATATGTAAAAGCGACCGACAATATGACAAAAAATAGCGGGGAATTTCTAAAAAAACAAAAAAATTAAAAAACTTTCAGTTGTTTTTGACGATTTAGGCGCGAACAAACGGGAGTCGCCCCTTTAAAGGATTTTACAAACTGTGAAAAACTTTTACAAACGATACGTTAAACAAACGAAGTACGTTTTATTGCCAAAATGTACGTTCTTATTCGCTACAACGTAACATAGTATACGTTGTTTTTAAATTAATACAAGAGCGTTTACAAAAAAAACAAGAAAAAAATCAACAATGTGTAAATAAGAATCTATCGACGCATTGTAAACAGTGCTAAAATTAAATAATGTAGAAAAAATTAAATAGCGTAGATATTTAAAACATATTTTTGTGTTTATTTAAGCAATTTATTAAAAGCGTGTCGTTATATGTAAAACGACGTTGGATAAATACGGCGCGGCGCGCGAACGTCTTTTTTCAGACGTTTTCGTTTTTTTCTTCTTGCGCGCGGGTAAAAAGCGCTTTTGCGCGTCGCAACGCTTTACAATTCCCTTCGTCGTACATTTCTTGAAAGATAGCGTCAAAAAAACGACGCGTCGATCGATGCATATTGAGAGGAACGCTTGCTCTTTTGCGACTCCAATCATATAAAACTTTGTAACTGAATTTTTTGCCGTTGTAAGCGCGCGAGGCGGCGATCATATCGCAAATCATTTCCAGCGCGTATGGGAAGGGGATCGGAAGAGGATAAAATTGCCCGTAATTTGGCGCCGGAACGCCCGACGAATCAACGACGTCGCTCCAAAATTCGAAGTGATGTTTGTTTCGTCCCTTGTGATGAAGCCAAGCGAAGGAATAACCTTCTAATTCTCGCGCCAATCCTACCGGCGAACGGCGTCCGTTAAAAAAACGTACGGATTCGACGAACTCCTCGAGCGAATATTTCGACCAATCGTGCATTAAACCGCGCCAAGGATAGCCCGCGTAGCAACAGTAAAAGAAAACGAACGTTTTGTGTTTTGCGACTAAAAGAAAATGTCGTATTGTTCGTTCAAAACAATTCATACTTCGAGAGAGCGCGTACAGAGCGATCGCGCGACGCGACTTGCCTTTGTACTTTTTATGAGCGCGCAACGCGTTGAGGATTACTTTGCAAAACTGCTTGCGCGTAAGAACGGGACGCTTGGTCGCACGCATAGACGCGTTCCTAAATAAGGGAGGGAATACAATAAAAAAATCGGACGTTGCCAAAAGACGCAACGTCCGATTTATACCGCGCTAACTCAAAACCGCTCTATTAACGTTCGGCTTCGACTCGAGGAATCCAGACCCATTCAAATCCGGCTTCGTCGCGCAGATTCTTGATCAAATCTTCGTGATACTTCTCGAGCTTGCTACGTTGCAACCACATCAGAACGTAACCGACGGCTCGATTGTCCTCGATCTCGGCGAAGTTGTTGCGAACGTTCTCCTCGGAATCTTTTTCCACGACGTCGACGACGAACGCGCGATCTTCGGGCTGGTTCAAGCAGACGCCGATTCCGCCTTGTTCAAGACCGAACGTCGTTTCGTAGAAGTTCCAGCCCGGCGCGATCAGTTCTTGATTAGCGCGATCGGCTTCGGACGATTCGACGCCCGATTCGCGAACTTCGGCGGGTTGCGCGTATTCGCCGTAAGATCCGAAGGAGGTTTGGAACCACGAGAACTTTTCCGTTTCGACGACGACCGCGCCAGACTCGGACGCCAACGCGTTGAAATCGGCGCCTTCCGCCTTGGCTTTTTCCGCTAATTCGTCGGCCTTTTGTTTCGCAATTTTGATCGCTTCGCGAAGTTTGAACGTCTCAACGACGAAATCGCGCGTTTCTTCTAATTCCGGCGTGTTTTGCGCTTCAGACTGAACGACGCGGAAGACGTAGAAGGTCGAAGGCATATTCCACGTTTGCTCGGGGCGCGCGATCGGATCATAGGAGCCGACGCGTTGAGACGAGTAGGCGATCGGCGCCGATCGATACAACGAATCGAGCGTTTCGTCGGGAAGAATCTTGGCGAAGGAAGCCGCTTCTTGCGAAATCATAATCGGAGTCGCCGCTTCGTTTTCTCCCTGACGAGAAGTAACGTGATATTGGAACCCGTTCTCTTTCGCAAAAGCCGCCATATCGACGTCTTGAGCTTGAACCGCGCCTTCTTTTCCTTCTTGAATAATCGTCGCGTGATAATACTTCTGCAAATCGGCGCTCAACGCCGCCATTTTCGCTTCAATTCGCTCGCAAGCAATACGACGACGAATCGTCGATTCGAGAACGGCTAAAGGCATATATTCGGAATCTTCCTCGACGATCGGCGCGGATTCCGCCGGCGCTTCAACGGCGGACGCTTCAGTTGCAGTAGCTTCAGGCGCCGGGGCTTCAGGCGCGGACGTTTCAGTCGCAGAGGCTTCAGTCGCGGGGGCTTCAGCAACGGGGGCTTCAGCAACGGACGCTTCATCGGCGGGCGCTTCAGTCGCAGGCGCTTCAACAGCAGAGGCTTCAGTCGCGGGGGCTTCAGCGGCAGGCGTTTCAACAACGGGCGTTTC
>JAZRWW010000253.1:0-4871 GCA_045599865.1 Thermoguttaceae bacterium | reverse complement strand
CCGACGGCGCGTTTTCTTTGGGCTTATTCGCGTCTTTTGAATTTAATCGTTTTCCGACGTCATACTATTCCCCTTAACGTTCGAGTTTTTCAGTTCGAACGCTCTTATTATAGCGTTTTAAAACCTCCTTCGCAAGCCCCGGCGCGTTCCTTTGGGAAAATCCGTTTAAGATAAGCCGCCGAATGACGTTAGACGATCGGCTTTGAACGAGTCGGCGCGTTGATTTTCAATCCGTCGGCGTTTTATTTCGTCTATTTCGTCTATTTCGTCGATAAATTTTCGTCGACGCTTGGAACCGTAACGGCTCCGCGTTTTCCGACGCTTGCGTTTTTGTTTGAATTTTGACGTCGATTGACAAAAAATCCCCCTTGAGTAGAATATTTCTTGCGATTGCGACGCGACGTTTTTACGCGTTCGGCGTCTTTTAATCCTACGGAATTTTCGCCGCGCTTCCATTTGCGAGGTTTTCGATTTTAACGAGGAAAAAAATGAAACATACGGATATTTACGACGTCTTGAACGACGCCTCTTATTTGAACAAATCGACGACCGTTTGCGGCTGGGCGCGCACCTCTCGTAATTCTAAGAACGTCGCTTTTATCGAACTGAACGACGGAACTTCCTTGAAGCATCTTCAAGTCGTCGTCGACAAGGAAAAAATCGCAGACCCGACGCCCTTTTTGAAGTTGGGCGCGTCGTTGCGCGTCGTCGGAACCGTTTTGCAGTCGCAAGGCAAGGAAGGGGGCGTCGAATTGAACGCCGACTCGATCGAAGTTCTCGGCGATTGCCCGTCCGAATATCCGCTTCAGAAGAAGCGGCACACGCTCGAATTTTTGCGCACGATTCCGCACCTGCGCATTCGCGCGAATACTTTTAACGCGGTCTTTCGTCTTCGTTCCGTCTTGGCTGCGTCGATTCACGAATATTTCCAATCTCGCCGCTACGTCTACGTTCACACGCCGATTATTACGGCGAGCGACTGCGAAGGCGCGGGCGAGATGTTCCGCGTGACGACCCAGCCTTGGACTCCGAAAGAAGGAACGGAAGCCGAATATTACGCGAATGATTTCTTCGGGCAAAAAGCGGGCCTTAGCGTTTCCGGTCAGCTCGAAGGGGAAGTCGCCGCGATGGCGTTCGGTAAAATTTATACGTTTGGACCGAGTTTTCGCGCCGAATGCAGCAACACGCCGCGACACGTCGCCGAATTTTGGCACGTCGAGCCGGAAATCGCTTTTGCCGAATTACCCGACGTGATCGAAGTCGTCGAGGATATGATTAAACACGTCGTCGGCGCCGCGCTGGAAAAATGTCCGACGGAATTGGCGTTTTTCGATAAGAACTTCGAAAACGGGCTTGTCGACAAATTGAATCGTCTCGTCGCGGAAAAATTTGGCGTCGTTACTTATACGGAAGCGATCGAAATTTTGAAAAAAGCGGACGTTAAGTTCCAATATCCCGCCGAATGGGGCTCCGATTTACAGACGGAACACGAACGTTATCTTTCCGAAGTCGCGTTTGGCAAGCCGGTCTTTGTCACGGACTATCCGAAACAAATCAAGTCGTTCTATATGAAGCAGAACGACGACGGCAAGACGGTCGCGGCGACCGACCTTCTCGCGCCCGGCGTCGGCGAAATTATCGGCGGAAGCGAACGGGAGGCGAATCTCGACAAGTTGCTTGCCGCGATGAAAGAACGCAATATGACGACGGAGGAATATCAAAACTACCTCGATTTGCGCCGTTTCGGCAGCGTTCCTCACGGCGGTTTCGGTCTTGGATTCGAACGCCTGTTGATGTACGTTACGGGCATAGACAACATTCGCGACGTTATTTTGTTCCCGCGCGTCGTCGATAAAATTTATTAATCCGTTTGCGTTTTGCATACTTAGACGGTAATCGTCGTTGAAGAATTCGCCGACGTGTCAAAGCGTCGGAACGGAATCTTTAACGAGCGGTTTTGGTTTAGTCGACAAGACGATTTTTTGAAAGAAAGGGCGATACGATGGTTGCACGACGTCTCGATCAGGACGAAATTCAAGCGCGACCCGGATTTCGCGCGAGGATCGATCAAGTTCGCAAGAATTATTTTTCGCGCGATCCTGAATTGTGGTCGTTTTATAAAGATCCGGGTATGAAGCGCTATCTGGAACTTGTCGCCGTTCCTAAGCCTCAGTCGTCGCTGATTGCGGAGTATCCCGGCGGCGCGCAGTTGCGCGAGCGTCTGCTTAACGACGTCGATATTCCCGACGCGACCCGTCGACCCGGCGAAATCGATCCGCTTCTGCTTTACGCGGCGGCTACGACCAAGCAATGGGGCAACCCAGCGAGCGCGGAAAACGTCGTCACGCTTCCGAGCGACGCGGCAGTTTACGGCGCTTTGCTTGGCACGGTGGCAAACGCGAATTTAATTTGTCGTGAATACAGCGAGGCAGCCGAAGACTTGGAAAAGCTCGTCGTTCGCAAAATCGCCAAGTTGGTCGGTTACGACGTCGAGCGCGCCGACGGAATTTTCACGCAAGGCGGGACGTTTTGCAATATGTACGGATACCTTTTCGGGATTCGCAAGACGTTGAAAAATTCGATTAAAAACGGATTCGACAAGACGAACAACTACCGCTTCATTTGTTCGCAAGGGGGGCACTATTCGAACAACACCGTTTTAACCGTCCTTGGCGCGAACGTCGAAGACAAGAACTTGAAGATCAAAATGGACGACGAGAACAGGCTCGACCTGCGCGATCTTGAAGACCAGCTCGTCGCCTGTTTCCGGCTCAAATGCGCCGTTCCGACGATTGTGCTCACGATGGGAACGACCGACACGTTCGGCGTCGATCAAGTTAAGCCGACGCGCGATCTTGTCGATCGTCTTTGCCGCGAATTCGACGTCGAAACGCCTCCGCATATTCACGTCGATTCGGCGGTAGGATGGGGAATTTTGTTCTTTCTCGACTACGATTTCGACGCGAACCCGCTGGATATTAACGACGCGACTCTTGCGCGCTTAGAACGATACGTCGAGCTTTTCAAACAGCTCAAATACGCCGACTCGTTTGCCGTCGATTTTCACAAGTGGGGTTACGCGCCCTACGCGTCCAGCTTGATTATGGCGAAAGACCGCGCCTCGTTCAAAGCGCTGGAACACGACCCGGAAGAGTTTAGCTATTTTGAACGCGACCAGAAGGAAAGGTTGCATCTTCAAAGCACGATCGAATCGTCTCGAAGCGCCGTCGGCGTTTTCGCCGCCTACGCTTCGTTGCAATATTTAGGAATGGACGGCTATCGAACGTTGATCGCCAACTCGATGCAAAACGCGACTTATTTCGACCGTCGCTTGTCCGACGTTCCGGGCGCGACGCTTTTGGCGCCTCGTAACGAAGGACCGTGCGTCGCGTTTAGACTCTACGATCCGCGCGTCGTCAAGGATCCGAAAGAGGAGCTTGAATTTGAATTGCGCGAAGGTTCCAAGGACGAAAACCGCGCAAGAATCGCCGCAAGTTCCGCGTATCACCGCGCCGATTTTGTCGAGAGAGGAAAGGTCGGACTGTATACCAACTGGGTGGAATACGCCGCGCATACCGACTACGACGAGCGAGGCGCGTGCGTGCGTATTCCCGGCGAGAAGGCGGTCTTCTTCAATCCGCTGGTTACGCCGGAACAGATCGATCTCTTTATTGAGACGTTAAAAACGCGACAAACGCGATAAGCGCGTCTACTCTTTTCGCGTCTTCGGAGTCGTCGCAACAGTTTACGAAAAAACGAAAGTTCGCCAGGTTATATATCGGCGCGCGGCGTTGCGATAAAATAACGCGCCGCCAAGCGCCGTTTTTACGCGAACGCTTACAAAACAAAAACTTTTGAAAATTCCTTGAATCTTCTTGAACGATCGTTTATAATCTACGGCGTCGCGCGTTCCAATCGAACTTTCGTAAGTCGCGTTTTTGCCGACGCGCACGCGGTTTGGCGTTAGAATCAGCGTAAATCGGCGCGGAATTTTAACGCGGGAAAAGACGCTTTTTTAACGGTCTCTTTCTTGCGTCGCGCTCTTTCGTTTTTAGCGATTTTTGACTATGAACACACCCAATAATAAACGCGTTTTTTTGCGTCGCGTTCTAATTTTGTCCGCGATCCTTCTTTTCGTTCCGCCTTTCGTTTGGGCGCAAACGGAAACTCGACCCGCCCCGAATCTGATTACCGACCGCGCGGAAGGACGAACGTCCTTTCAACAGGCGGGCGGTTACGATTCTCGTTACGATTTGAAAACGGACGTCGCGATGATTTACGGCGTTTCCGACGACGCAATTAAGGCGTTAAACGAATGGCGTGAGAAGGGCGGCTCGCGCGTCGCCGTGATGACCGGCGTCGCTTGGGGCGGATACGGGGAATTTCTCGACGGTAAATTCGACGGCGTGAATCATTGGGACGACGCGCAAGTCAACGCGAACGGAGATCGGATTCAACACGACCCGACGACCCCTTATCTTGTTCCTAGCGTGGCGTTCTCGAATTACCTTGAATTTCGCTTGCGCAAAGTCGTCGACGCGGGCGTCGACGAAATCTTCCTTGAAGAGCCCGAACTTTGGGCGTTCGCCGGATTTAGCGAGTCGTTTCAACGCGAATGGAAGAATTATTACGACGACGAATATATTCGTCCCGACGCGACTTGCGACGCGCAATATCGCGCTTCGAAATTAAAGCGTTATCTCTATTTGCGCGTTATCGATCGCGTTTCCGCCGGGCTTAAAGAATATTCTTTGAAGAAATATAATCGTCCGCTGAAAATATACGTCGCGACGCACAGTCTTTTGAGCTATTCGCAAATTCATATGGTCAGTCCGGAATCTGCGTTTCTGGACTCTCCCTACGTCGACGGG
>JAZRWW010000252.1:0-3701 GCA_045599865.1 Thermoguttaceae bacterium | reverse complement strand
GGGACGGCGATGGCGCCGCCGACGCCGACGCCGTTGTCGGCGAGTCTTCGTTCGGAAGCGTCGCGTTGGGCGAAACGAGGTCGGTCGTCGGCGCTTGCCCGACGACGTTCGTATGCGTCGTAGCGAAAACAAGGAACGCCGCCGTTGCGAGCGCCAACCCGCGCGCGGCGCCGATCGCGACGCGAGATCGTCTAATCTTTGTTTTATTGCACGCCATAATTGACCTTTCTATTGTTGACGTCGACGGAACGAGCGTTCAAAACGTCGTCCGACTACTCCGTTGGGATATGGCGACGATCGAGCGAACGCTCGACTACGTTAATCTATATAACGTCGACGCGCGCGACGGCGTAATTAAGAAAAAGCGTCGTTTTTTTTCGTTTCGCGACGCCAAGACTCGTTATTTTCGTTTTTTTCGAAAGAGTTCTTAACGCAACGCAACGCCAAAAAAACGTTTTACGGGGCTTGCGACGTCTGAAATTTATGTTAATATGCACTCAAGTAAGGCGGTTCTTGCGCTGAAGGCTGGCTGTTTGGCAATTTCTAATAAAAATTTTTAAATATTTTGGTCTTTATCATATTATATATCTTGATTTTTTTTTTTTCTTTTATAATAACGCGGGGTTAAGAGGGTCGTCGTTGAACAACGGCGGTTTTTGAGCCTTTCACGGTCGAATTTGTATCGTGAAACGTCAAACGTGCTGGCAACTCCGAAAATTCGTCTATAGAATTGCGTTTTGCCGTAAGCGATCGTTTGTTTATTATGTCGACTTTTTGAGCGTTTTCCCTCATTTTTGTAATTCGGGGAAAAATGAAAGGAAACAACTAATGAGAAAATCGATTATTGCGACTTCCTTGCTTGCCGTCGCTTTCGTAGCTCTTTTACAGACGTCGACCGCCGTCGCCGACTGCGGGAAGATTCCCGTTGCGTATTACGTTTGGGCGGAGTCGGCGCCGGCTCCGCCTAAACCCGTCGTCGTAGCAGCTTCGGATGTTAAAGCGCCTCGAAAGAACGTCGAGAGAAATTTGATTGGCGAAAAGAATAACAAAGCGAAAGTGAAACAAGTCCAAAAGGCTGGACGCGACGTGAAAAACCTTACCGTCGTAGGCAACGGCAACAAAGTCGTCGTCAACGTCTATCCCGGCAAAAACGAGTCGTGCGAGTCGGGGGCGAAGTTCGTCCCTCTTCCGCCGTGCGGAGGTTCGCTTGTCGGTTCAATTTCTGAAGACGGCGTCGTTGAACCTAAATCCGACGAATCAGGAAACGATACTGAATCAGGAAACGATACGACCGACCAAGAAGATATGATCAAGGACGCGGGAGAGGACGTAGAGGAATCGACTGACGCTATCGACGAAAGAAACATCGATCCGATCAAATATGGCGACGACGCATTTGCCGAGCCGCAACAACAGGGAATAATCGCTTGGAACGGATCAGAGGAGACTCTGATTCTTTCTACGAACGAAGAGAATTTGACGGGCGGGTCCGGCGCGATGTTGAGCGTTCTTCCGTTGCCCGGCGCTCCTATTTCGATCGAACGCGCGAATTTGGATGCGTTCGTAACCGCGAAGGCTTGCGTCCAGAAAAAAATTGCGGAAAAGAAAAACGTCGGCGAAGTACAAGAATACGGCGTCGTTTACGACGCGAAGATCGGGTCGCACAATATTTTCGTTTGGAAAATAGAAAGCGGCGAAGATTTCGCCAAGGGCGTGCAAGGGTACGTCGCCAGTAAATACGATTCTAAAGCGGCCGCGTTGATTACTCCGAACACGCTCAAGACCGTCCAGTGGTATTGCGACAAGGGGTACAAATACTTCGCGTTTGACCTTGCTCTTGTCGAAGCCGGACAAACGGCGACTAAAGAGGCGATATCGTACAATTTCAAGGCTCCTAACGTCTATTTTCCGCTCGTTATCAGCAAAGTCGGAGGTTCCGAGACGCATACGACCGTCGACTTGATCGTTCTTTCGAAGGGAAGTCTCAACCTTGCGATGGAAAAATCGGTGCAAGCGCAGGTCAGAGTCCTTGGCGGAAAGGACGGAACCGTCGTCTTTTCGAGCGAGGAACTGAAACAAATCGACGACAACGTCGCCGCGCGTTTCGAGGGCGTGAAAGAAGTCAAAGGACGCGAATTCATTATTCGCGGCACGTTAGACCAATTCGACGACGATTTCTTGGCCGTATCCGCGCAGTAGGAATTTGGTTGACGACTTGATCGACGACGAAAGGAGAATACGGAAATGAAAGATCGATTCGTTCGCTCGGCGCTCGCGTATTTTATAGTCGCGATGCTCGTATCCGCTACGTACGCGTTTGAAGGCAAGGCTTTTATTTCGACCTTAAGCGACGAAAAAACTCGCGATTTTGCGACTAACGACGAATCGATACTTCTTCTTCCGACGTTCTCTTACGCAGAGTGGCGAAAGCTAGATACGAACCGCGAATGGCTTAACGTTCAAATTAGGGATTATAAGGAAAGCTCAACAGACGGAAATGGTTGCGAAAATTCGAATCGCGATGGCGTGAAGGATTGCGAGGACTCGGAAAAGGAAGTTATTTCTATTTCCAACGACGAAAACGACGCTTCAATAGACGATGCGCTTTGTTCTATTAGACGCCCTATTTTGAAAAGTCGCGCAGATCGCTCGGAAGGAAGCTTCGTGTTACGAACGCGGCAACGAGCGGTCGTCGTCTGGAACGGTCGTTGCGACGAAAGCGGACAGGAACTGTTGATAATCGAATCTGACGAACGAGCCGTCTGTGATGGAAGCGACGTTGGGATATCCATATTACCGTTGCCCAGCATGCCTGTCGAAATAAAACGCGTAAGTAACGAATTCTCAGCGATTCGCGCCTCAGTCGTCGAAAAGATTCAGGCGATAACAAAGCCGGGCGTAGCCGTTCCTCACGATTTGAAATCAGAACGAAAAAAAGTTTTTTCTTCGTATTGCGTTATCATTGTGAACGCCGAGAGCGTAGCGACCTTTCAAGACGAAGTTGAGAAAAAACTTGGCGAAATTTTTGGCGACGCCCGTCTTTCGTTAGGCGATTCGGAAAAGGAGACGTTGAAGAGATATATTGAACGCGGTCTTAGGTTTTTCGCAATAGACGTTGCTGAAATAAGCGGAAACGAAGAAATACGAAAGGCGCCTCTTGCGTTTCGCTTTAAAACGGATAAGTTGTATTATCCGTTGGAAATATCGAGCGTAGGTCGTCAAGAATTCCTAACGCTCGAGACCGTTGTTATAACGACGGGAAAACTTGTGATTGCGCAGGACTCGGATTGGCTGATCGGCGACGGATCGACGACGAGACCCTTATTGTTCACGCTGGGAGAGCTATCCGTGAACTTGTCTATCGACGAGTTAAAAATGGCTCCGACTATAGCCGACTTTTGTACGGAAATCGGGGTTGAAGAATTTATTGCGCGCGATTTTATCGTCAGAGGAGAATCTGACGAGTTTGTAGGCGATCTCGTTATGAAAAATAGAGAAGACAAGTATGAATAATTGAGGGGGTAAGTCGCATTTTGTTTGACTTTATTTATATTTCGTCGTATTAGCGTTTTTTGTCGTTTTACGTTGCCGAACGATCAAAGGTCTAGCGAGATGTTTATTTTACGTTCGTTGTATTATTTGATTGGGTTTATCTTAAATTTTGCTTCGGTAATTTCTCTTTTTATGCCGACGTCGAACAC
>JAZRWW010000251.1:0-20853 GCA_045599865.1 Thermoguttaceae bacterium | reverse complement strand
GCGCCGTTCGGTTCGACGTCGCGCGTCGACGCTATTTGCAACGTCGACAAATCGATCTCCGCAAGTATTCGCGGGTCGAGAAACATTGAAAGAAGGATACGCGCCGACGTTTCGTTGGATACGATATCGTAATAATATTGGTCGGCGCCCAGTTCCTCGCCGATCGGCTGCGCGTCATCTTTGGGCTTATTCGCGTCTTTTGAATTTAAATCGTTTTCCGACGTCATACTATTCCCCTTAACGTTCGAGTTTTCAGTTCGAACGCTCTTATTATAGCGTTTTAAAACCTCCTTAGCAAGACCCGGCGCGTCCCTTTGGGGAAATCCGTTTAAGATAAGCCGCCGCATATAATGCGGCGGCTTACCGTTCGCGCCCGCGTCTTACGCCGCAGAGGCTCCGCTTCGTCCTACTAGTAATTGTTTCGCTAGAACGCGCCAAGAAACAAAAAAAGCAAGAAACAAAAAAAGCCTCGCATAACGCAAGGCTTAACGGAGAGGACAGGATTTGAACCTGCGGAGCCCTTACGAGCTCACGGGTTTAGCAAACCCGCGCATTCGACCACTCTGCCACCTCTCCCTGAAGGTTGTGCCGTTATTCTATCTACCTTTTGACTTTTGACAAGAGCCTTTTTCAAAAATTTTTAATTCAAAACGTTCGCAGTTTTCCGAAGTCGACGACTAAGTAATTGAAAACAAGAAGGCGCTGAAAAAGGTCAAGTCAAGAAAACAAAAAAGCCTTGCGCAACGCAAGGCTCAACGGAGAGGACAGGATTTGAACCTGCGGAGCCCTTACGAGCTCACGGGTTTAGCAAACCCGCGCATTCGACCACTCTGCCACCTCTCCTCAAAAGTTGTCTTGTTATTTTAAGGCTTACGCCGTTTTTGACAAGACCCTTTTTTCAAATTTTTCCAAATTACTCTTCTCGCGTTCGGAGAACGTTAAACGTTCAACGAATATTTTGGAGTAGCGACGCGCGTAATTTGCACGCTTTCGGGCGTAATTTTTGTCACTTGTCCGTCGATCGAGGCGTGAATATCAGCGCCGAGCGCGGTTTTTCCGTCGTTTCCGACCGGGCGTTGCGCGATCGTTTGTCCTCTCGTTACCATATCGCCCTCTTTCACGACAGGGGCGCACGGGGCGCCAATATGTTGTTTCAAAAGGATTTCGACCTTTTCCGGCGCGTAGACTCCTTCGAGCAAGGGACCTTTGTTGACGAAGCCTTCAAGCCCGATACGTTGCATCAAACGATGCGTCGGGGTCTTGCGGAAGGGAGTCAGGGCGTCGGCGCGCTCCGGGTTGAAGGGCGGATTCGTCCAGCGTTTCTTTTCCGCAAGCAAACGAACTTTATTTTGATGATTGACGCCGCGCGGATCGAGTCCTTCGGGACAGGAGCAGTAACTGCACAAATTGCATTCGGAGCAGAACTGCGTTCCCATTACGTCGGCTTCGCGGGAGACGTTGAAGCCTAAACTTCGCATTGCGCGATGCGGCTCGATCGGGTGCCCTAACATATAGCGCGGGCACAATTCGGTGCAACGCGAGCATTGATCGCAAGCGGCGCGGCCGACGCGCATCGTTTTGTTCCAATCCCAACTCTTGCGTTGAACGATAAAATGATCCTTCGGCAAGACGATCAAACCTCCGGTCGTTTTGGTCACGGGCGTTTCCAAATCGGTAATCAGTCGCCCCATCATCGCTCCGCCGACGACGTAAGCGGGATCGGGAATCGTCGCTCCGCCCGCCAAATCTAGGCATTCGCGCAAAGTCGTTCCAATGGGAACGCAAACGGAAGAAGGATTTTTGACCGCGCCCGCGACGGAGACGAATTTGTCGACGACGGGCGTTTCTCCAACGTTCGCGATATTTCGAGCCGTTTCGACGTTGACGACGACGGCGCCGACGGAAAGCGGAATGGCGCCCGGCGCAATGACGCGCCCCAGCGTCAAGTAGACCAAGACAAACTCGTCGCCGGAAGGATAGACGTCGGGCAGGGGCGCGATTCTCATATTCGGGCGCAAGGCTTTTTCCATCGCCGCGATAACTTTGGCATACTTCCCCTTGATTCCGACGACGACTTCTTTAGCGCCGACCAATTCTGCGGCGCGCGCCAAGCCTTCGACGACACGCGGCGCGTCCGACATAATCAGCTCTTTGTCTTTATGCAACAAAGGCTCGCATTCCGCCGCGTTGAGAACCACCGTATCCGCTTTGCCGGACAACTTCACGTGCGTTGGAAAGCCCGCCCCGCCGGCTCCGACTACGCCCGAACGCGCAATATCTTCTTGTGTGATCGCCATAATATCGACTTCCTATTATACCCGTAAAAGTCCTTGCGCTCCGATCAAGGAGACTTCTTTCGATCTTATTATAAGAGCGAAAAAAAGATTCGTCAATCGGACGCGCCGTCCTTTTCCTAATCGGAACGATTTTCTGAATCCGTTAATTAGGCAAAACGGGTATTATTCAACTTTTTAACCAAGGAGTCGACAAACTTTTTTTGCGTTTTCGGTCGTTTGAGTCGCCTTGCATTTTAGAACGCGCGCGCAGTCGACTCAAAAAAAATGAAATTACTTAGCATAATTCCGAAAAAATCGCTCGTCGGGGCTTCATTATGAGCAAAAGAACGTATAATAAGGTTTTTGCCTAGTTTGAGTTCTTGCTAAAGCTCCGCGCCGCGTTTGGCGCGTTTTGCGAGGCTTGAGTCGAGGTAGGCTTGACGGGCTCGTCTTCGCGCGTTTGCGAAGGCGCGTATTCTTGGCATTTTGACGCGAGTTCTAAACGAAACATATGTCCGACATTGTTATACGCGGCGCGCGCGAACACAACTTGAACGACGTGAATTTGCGCGTTCCAAGGAACCGTTTAATTTGTTTTACGGGCGTCAGCGGCAGCGGGAAGAGTTCTTTGGCGTTCGACACGCTCTACGCCGAAGGTCAACGACGATACGTCGAGAGTCTGTCGAGTTACGCGCGACAATTTCTTGGTCAGCTTCCCAAGCCCGACGTCGATTTCGTTTCCGGCTTGAGCCCCGCCGTTTCGATTTCGCAAAAGACCGCCGGACAAAACGCGCGGTCGACCGTCGGAACGATTACTGAAATTTCCGACTTTTTGCGCGTCTTGTTCGCGCGCGTCGCCGTCGGATATTGTCCGAAATGCGGTCGAAAGATCGAAGCGCAGACTCGCGCGCAAATTTTGGAACGATTGAGGGAGACGCCCGACGGCGTCGCTTTTCAGATTCTCGCGCCGATCGCGCGGAACCAAAAGGGACGTTGTTCCGAATTGTTGAGCGGAGTAAGAAAGCGCGGTTTTCGCAACGTTCGCATCGACGGGCGGTATTATTCCGTCGACGACGACGTTTTGTTGGATCGTCAGTCGCGGCACTCGATCGACGTCGTAATCGATCGGATCGAGAAATCCGATGCGACGAGTCGCCGTCTTGAAGAGGGCGTCGATTTGGCTTTGTCCTTGGGCAAGGGGCGTCTTATCGTTTCTTTCGACGACGCGCGCGCTTCGACGGAGGAGCTTGTTTCCTCGCCGAACGCTTCCGCGGCGGACGTTTCCTCCGACGTCGAATCGAACGTTCGTTCGGAGGAAGAGGCGAATCGACGCGATTTTTTCGCGCGTCTTGAAGACGGCAAGGGCTTCGACGTCGATTTTTCGAAAGTCGTTTCGGGCGTTCGCGCGGAAGCCGACGAACTCGAGCAAGATTCCGATTCCGCGATCGTTCTCGGCGAACCGATCGAAACGAACGAGGCGCCGACCGTCGCGACGTCAAGCGAGACCGGCGAAATCTATTTCAGTTCCGACTACGCGTGTTCTCATTGCGGTTTGAGCTTTGAGCGACCGACTCCGCAGTTGTTTAGCTTCAACAGCGTTCAAGGCATGTGCCCTCGTTGCCAAGGTTTGGGACGCGTTCGCACGTTCGACCCGAAACTGTTGATACCCGACGAGTCGAAATCGTTCCAACAGGGCTGTTTTTTGCCGATCGGAAAATGGCAAGATTTGGGCAAGTGGAGGCAGCACGTTTATCAGGGAATCGCGGACGCGCTCGAAAATTTGTATTCCCTTGAGAAGAACTACGTCTTAGAAACCGCGTGGGAGGAATTGGACGAGCGAGTCAAACGCGGTCTTTTGTGGGGCGTCGGCGACTTGCGCGTGACGTACTCTTGGCAAAACGGCGCGAATAGCCACAAATGGGGCGGAACTTTCGAAGGAATTATTCCGCGAATGCTCAAACAGTACCAAGAGACGACCAATAAAACGCAACTTGCCGCAATGGAGCGTTTTATGAACGTCGTTCCTTGCGGGTATTGCCAAGGCGCCCGTTTGAACGAACAGGCGCGCGCGTTTCGTATCGACACGAATTCTTCGAGTCCCGTTTTTGCGAATAAGAAGTCGTTTTCTTTGCCCGAGTTGTCGAATTTGTCGATTTCCGATTTGCTGGAATTTTTCAGCGATTTGAATTTGACGGAAACGGGTCGAACGATCGCAAGGGATCTTGTCAAGGAGATTTGCAAGAGACTTCGTTTTCTGTTGGGGGTCGGACTCGACTATTTGTCGCTTGGTCGATCTGCGCCGACGCTTTCCGGCGGCGAAATGCAGCGCATACGTCTCGCGGGTCAAATTGGCGGCGGCTTGGTCGGGGTTCTTTACGTTCTGGACGAGCCTTCGATCGGCTTGCACCCTCGCGACAACGAGAAATTGATCGCGACGCTGACGGAATTGCGCGATCTTGGAAACACGGTCGTCGTCGTCGAACACGACGAAGACACGATGCTCGCTTCCGATTTTTTAGTCGATTTTGGACCGGGACCTGGCGTTCACGGCGGTCAAATCGTCGCCTCGGGACCCGTCGACGACGTGTTGAAAAACCAGCGCGAAGGTTGTTTGACGGCGAAGTTTTTGGCGGGCGACGAAGAAATCGAGACGCCGCGCGAACGCAAGCGTTGCGACGATCGACGCTTGATTATTCGCGGCGTTACGCATAACAATTTGAAAAATATCGACGTCGAGATACCGCTCGGCGGCGTCGTTTGCGTCACGGGCGTCAGCGGGAGCGGCAAAAGTTCGCTTGTAAACGACGTTTTGAAGGAAGTTCTCGCGCAAAAATTGAATCGCGCGATCGGCTCGCCGGGCGCTTACAAATCGATCGAGGGCGTCGAGAATTTGAGCAAGTTGATTTCGATCGACCAGACCCCGATCGGAAGAACGCCCCGCTCGAATCCGGCCACTTACGTCAAGTTGTTCGACGAAATACGCAAGCTCTATTCGGAGACGCCCGACGCGCGAACGAAAGGTTTTACGCCCGGTCGATTTAGTTTTAACGTCGCAGGCGGTCGTTGCGAAGCGTGCGAAGGCGCGGGCGCGACTCGTCTTGAAATGGATTTTCTTGCCGACGTCTGGGCGACGTGCGCCGTTTGCGGGGGCAAACGTTTCAACAAAGAGACGCTCGCCGTGAAATATAAGGGGCTGTCGATCGACCAAGTTTTGGATATGGACGTCGAGTCCGCGTTGAAGCATTTCGAAAACATACCGAAGATTTGCGAGAAACTTCAAACGTTGTACGACGTCGGGCTCGGCTATATGAAATTGGGTCAGCCGTCGCCGACGCTTTCCGGCGGCGAGGCGCAACGCGTCAAATTGGCGAAGGAACTTGTAAAAAAGAGTTTCGGAAAGACGATTTATCTTCTCGACGAGCCGACTACCGGATTGCACTTCGAGGACGCGCGCGTTTTGTTGAAGGTCTTGCGCAATTTTGCCGACGCGGGCAACACCGTTTTGATCGTCGAACATAATCTCGACGTCATAAAAACCGCCGATTGGATTATCGACTTGGGTCCCGAAGGGGGCGCCAGAGGCGGATACGTCGTCGCGACGGGAACGCCCGAGCAGATCGCCGCGAATCCCGATTCTTATACGGGCAGGGCGTTGAAAGAGTTTATGCGTCGCGACCGTAAGGCGCTGGCTCGCGCTCTGGAAGAAAAGCGCCTTCAAACGTCGCGACGCGAGGACGCGGAACAAGAGTCGGAAAACGAGGAAGGCGCCGTCGTCATTAAGGGCGCTTGCGAACACAACTTGCAAAACGTGTCCGTTGAAATTCCGCGCAACAAAACGACCGTATGTTGCGGACCGAGCGGGAGCGGGAAATCGTCCCTAGCGGTCGACGTCGTTTACGCGGAAGGACGGCGCCGATACGTGGAAAGCCTTTCGAGTTACGCGCGTCAGTTCCTTGGGCAAATTCAAAAGCCGAAAATCGAACATGCGTCGGGTATTTCGCCTTCCATCGCCATCGAACAGAAGACGACGCGTCGTTCCCCTAGGTCGACGGTCGGCACTGTTACGGAAATTAACGATTATTTGCGTATTGTTTTCGCGCGAGTCGGCGCGCCCTATTGTCCCGAATGCGACGTCCCCGTCGGAACGCAGTCGACCGACGAAATCGTCGCGCGCGTTATGTCGACCCGTAAAGAACAAGGAACCCGTCTCTTGCTGACCGCGCCGATCGCGCCGGAGCAGGGCGAGAGCTACGCGAAATTGTGGGAGCGGCTCCAGACGCAGGGGTTTACGCGCGTTCGCGTCGACCGCGAGACGTTCGAGCTGGATAATCCGCCTTCGTTGACGCGCAAGACGACGAACGAAATTGAGATCGTCGTCGATCGCTTGAATATGAAACGAACCGACGACGAAGATTCCGAAAACGCGTTGCGACGTCGAGTCGCCGGCAGCGTCGAGACGGCGCTCGCTTGCGGGAAGGGCGAAGTTCGCGTCGTTACGGTCGACGAAGACAAAGACGAGCGCGATTGGAACGTTCAGACGCTGAGTCAAAAGCTGTCGTGCGAAAAGTGCGGTCGAGCCTTTGAACCGTTGACGCCGCGTCATTTTTCGTTTAATAGTCCGCTCGGTTGGTGTCCTCGTTGCGAAGGCTTGGGCGTCGAGACCGGCGCCAATCCTCAGACTTTCGTTCGCGATCCGAAATTGTCGCTTATGGAGGGCGCTATTTCCGTCTGGTCCGATTTTGAATCGCCGTTGACGTTTGCGACGTTAAAGGCTTTTGGGCGAACGCTCGACGTTCCGTTGGACGCGCCGTTCGAACGACTCGACGCGCGATTTCGTCGCATAATTTTCCGCGGAACCGGCGATCGTTGGTTCGACGTCTTGACGACCGATTTTCCCGGCGCGCAACGGAAAGATTCAAGCGAGCGCGGAACCGTCGTCTTTCGTTTTCAGTATAAAGGAATCTATCCCGCGACGGAAGAAGCCGGGCGTTTGGCGCCTTATTATCGCAGTCGTCTGGAATATCAAGTCAACGAGCGCGAGTGTTCGGAATGTCTTGGCAGTCGTTTGCGCGACGACGTCGCCGCCGTAAGATTCCATAATCAGACGATCGATCAGCTGTGCCGCGCCCCCTTGAAAGAATTAATCGAGTTCTTTAACGAACTCGAGCCGACTCCCCTTGAAAAACAAATCGTCGGCGATTTGCTCGACGAAATTAAGGCTAGAATTCAGTTCCTTATCGACGTCGGACTCGAATATTTGACGTTGGCTCGACCCGCGCCTTCTCTTTCGGGCGGCGAGGCGCAACGCATTCGACTCGCCGCGCAAATTGGAAGCGGACTCGTAGGCGTTTTGTACGTCTTGGACGAGCCGACGATCGGGCTTCATTCGAAAGACACGAGGCGTTTAATTTCCGCGTTGAATCGTTTGCGCGATTTGGGCAATACGTTGCTTATCGTCGAACACGATCAAGAAGTCGTCGAAAGCGCCGACAACATTATCGATTTTGGACCTCGAGCCGGAACGCAAGGCGGAACCGTCGTCGCGACGGGAACGCCCGAGGAAGTCAAAAAGAATCCGCGTTCGGTTACCGGTCCTTATCTTTCGGGGCGCCTTTCGATTCCTATTCCGGTGAATCGACGCGTTTTAACGTAGTTTTTTGGGGAACGAGATTTTTACGAGGAGAGGCGTCGCGTTTGACGTTCGCGCTTGGCGATATGGAGGACTGAACGATGAAGAAGGTCGTTAGAAAAACAAAGTCGACGGCTGAAAACGGCGAAGTTGCAAACGTCGTCGATTTGAATTCGGAATCGGACGGCGCGGTCAAAGTCGCTAGAGTCAAGCGCGCCCCTCGCGCTAGAAAGAGCAAGCTCGCCAAGGAAACGAACGACGAGTCGACTCCGCTTTTCAATCTTGACGAAGCCGTCGAAGCGCCTAAAGACGAGCCGAAGACGCGCAAAAAAACGACGAAAAGCGTTAAAACAACGGAAGACGTTAAAACGACGCCGAAGAGCGTCAAAAAAACGGCGACGCGAAAAAAGGCGGTTAAGAAAGTTGAAGACGGCGCCGAAGCCCCTACGGTCGTCGGCGAAAAGAAGAAAGCGGTTCGCGCGCGTAAAAAAGCGTCAAAAACCGCAGAAATCGCAGAAAACGACGTTCTAGCGGAAAACGCGACGGAAACGAACGACGAGCGGTTCGAATTCGTCGACTTGGAATCGATACGCGCGCGCATACGCGAAACGCCGACTTCCGCTGAAGAGAAAGCGCGACGCGCTCGATACGAATCGCTGAAGGAGCGTCCCTACGTTTGCGAAGCGGAAGCGATCTGTCGTCGGAAGTTGCCCTTCTGGGAGCCGGGTTGGCTCGTCGTCGCGGGCGCGCGTCATAATAATTTGAAGATGCTCGACGTTCCTTTTCCTTTGTCGGCGTTTTCGGTCGTGACCGGCGTTAGCGGCAGCGGCAAGAGTTCTTTAGTCGAGGACGTTCTCTATCGCTACGTCGTTCGCGCGCTAAATCATACTCAGACGACTTGCTGCGCTTGCGAGTCCGTCTGCGGCGTCGAGAAAATCAGTAAGGCGATTCAAGTCGATCAGAGTCCGATCGGTCAGTCGCCCTCTTCCAACGCGGCGACTTACACGGGTCTGTTCGATTTAATTCGTCAATTTTACGCCCAACTTCCCGAATCTAAATTACGCGGTTATTCTCCTCGTCGGTTCAGTTTCAACATACCCGGCGGACGTTGCGAAAAATGCGAAGGGGCGGGCGTGCTTAAGGTCGAAATGCTCTTTCTTGCGGACGTTTGGGTGACTTGCGACCTTTGCAAGGGCAAACGTTACGACGCGGAGACGCTCCAAGTGAAATATCGCGGAAAGTCGATCGCCGACGTGCTTGAAACGACCTGCGGCGGCGCGTTGGAATTTTTTGCCGGTTCGCCTCAAATTACGCGGATATTGCAGACGTTGTGCGACGTCGGACTCGATTATTTGCCTCTTGGACAGTCTGCGACGACGCTTTCGGGCGGAGAGGCGCAACGCGTGAAACTTGCGTCGGAACTTTCGACGATAGGATCGGGACGCACGCTTTACGTTCTCGACGAGCCGACGACCGGCTTGCATTTTGAAGACGTTCGTAAATTGCTCGACGTCCTTCAGCGTTTGGTCGATTTGGGAAACACCGTCGTCGTCGTCGAACATAATTTAGACGTTGTTAAAAACGCGGACTGGGTCGTCGAAGTTGGACCGGGCGCCGGTCTGGAAGGGGGACGGCTCGTTTTTGCCGGAACGCCGGAACAGATGCTCGAATACGCCGCGAATTGGCAAAATTCGCCCGAGACGCGTCGAACCTCGTTGCGCAGTCATACGGGCGAGGCGTTAATACCCGTCTTTCGTAAAGGAACGTTTTACGAACGTCCCGTTTTGGACGCGCGGCAGTTTTGGAAGGAACGTCAAGAGACCGTCGCCGCCGTTTCGACGGAGACGACGAACGAAGAAGAAAAAAACGACGAGCGACAAGTCGCGCCTTGGGAGATCGACGGTCGACGTTGGCACACGGAGTTTCGAACGTGCAGAAGCGGCAAGCCTTGCCGTTGGGAAGGACTCGTTTTGTCTTCGATCGTCGACAAATTGGAAGAATCCGGGCAATTTGCCGAGATCGATTGGAACAGTCGGAACGTCGTCGAAGCGCGCGGACTCGTCGGGAACTGCTGGTTTATGCGCGCCGTCACTAACGAAGAATGGCTGCTCAAATTACGGTTCAGAACGGCGCGAAACACGTTTAGTCGCGATTTGCTGACGCGTAAACTCGATCTCAAGCCGTTGAACGAAATCGACGAAATTCTTCTTTACGGCACTCAGCCGCGCGTCAAATTGGAGACCGTCGGAATTTGGCAAGAAATCGAGACGAAGATTTATTCCTTTGCCGAAATCGATCGACCCGAATTTTGGGAGTTCCTTGATTTGGCGCGCGAACGATTCGTCGAAAATTCCAATTTCGTTAAAGAGGAGAGCGCAAAGGAAGATTTGACCCCTTGGAAAACGTTGGGGCGGGACTGGCATTTTTCACAAGTCGGATTTTACGGGGAAGGGGAGTCGTCCGCGCCGGTTTGGAAGTTCGAATTGCTCGAAAAATTGACGCTTTTAATTGAGGAAGTCGCGCCGCGCGCGTCAAGCGTATGGACGAACAAGGTTTCCGTTCCGTTTTCTTTGCCGGGCGGCGACGGCGAATGGGCGCGACTCTTTACTAAAGACCGCGATTTCCTTGCGCTTCAAGTCAATTTTCCCAAGGACGAAGCGACGCCGGAACTTCTTCAGACGTTCGGAATGAAAGCGGAATTCGACGGAACCGATAAAAAATTTGATTCCGTCTACTTTAAATTCCAAACAAACGAAGATTTTCAGCAAGACAAACTTCGCCGCGTTCTGAGACGATCGCTGGCAAGTTTCGAACGACGTTAAGATTCGACGTTAAAACGAAGGCGCAGAGACGGAACTCGTAAAAAAAAGAACGCGCAAATAAAAAAAGGGGAAGCGAAAACTTCCCCTAAAACTCTAAAAATCGGGGCGACTGGATTCGAACCAGCGACCTTTTGACCCCCAGTCAAACGCGCTAAACCAGACTGCGCCACGCCCCGAAAAAGTTCTTACATTCTAAACCCGATTTTGATAATGACAAGGCTCTTTTTTATTTTTCTTGCAAATTACGCGTCATTTTTGAAGTCGCGCCGACGCGCGCGTTAAAAATTAACTTTTATGAATAGGTTTAGGCGGAATGACGATTTTAACAAATTGATAGTTATCGACGGTTTTCCTCTTAAATAGTCGGGTATTTTTTTTATAAAGTCGCGTCCGACCCTTTAATCGCGCCGTTATTTTTTGTATAATGAGACGGACGCTTTCGTCGTTTGGGCAGGACTGTAAAGCGTTTGTTTTGTCGGGAGCGGTTCTTTCCAAGACGTCGCGATTTTTTCCAAGACGTCGCGATTCTTTCCAAGACGTCGAAGGGAATCGCCCAACCGGGAAAAGTCAGAATAGAGGTTGAGCGTCGTCGTCGCGCGGTCGTCGTCGCGCGGTCGTCGTCGTCATCGGAGCGTGGAATAATGATTTGCGTTACTATCGCTTGCGGCAGTCATCGTCGAATGATCGAAGAATGGCAAAAACTTGCCGACGACAATGTAAAATTTGTGGAGTTGCGCTTGGATTATTTGCGTAAAGACCCGCAACTTTATAGACTGTTGCCGAATCGACCGACCGCCGTCTTGGCGACCGTGCGACGCAAATCCGACGGCGGAATGTGGCGCGGGAACGAAGAGACTCGTTTGCAACTTTTGCGTTCGCTGATCGCCGAAGGCGTCGAATACGTCGACTTGGAATCCGACGTCGCGTCGAAAATTCCGCGTTTCGGCAAGACGAAGCGGATCGTCAGCTATCATAACTTGGAAGAGACGCCTCAAGACCTCGACGCGATTCGCGACGAAATTCTCGCGACTTGCGATCCGGACGTCGTGAAAATCGCGGTTACTCCGAAAAAAATCGGCGACGTCTTCCGCGTCGTCGACTTTATGCGTCGCGCGAACGCGGATCGTAGCAAGCCGCGCACGCTTGCGATTTCGATGACGGAATTCGGCTTGTTTTCGCGCGTTCTCGGTAAAAAATGCGGCGCGCCCTATAATTACGCCGGTTTTTCCGAATCGCGAGTCGTCGCGCCCGGCATGCCTTATTATAAGGTTATGCGCGACGAATACCGCTACGACGAAATCGACGCGGAAACGGAAGTCTTTGGCGTCGTCGCCGATCCGATCGCGCATAGTTTGAGTCCGACGATTCATAATCGCTCTTTTGCCGAACAGAAGTTGAATTCCGTTTATTTGCCCTTCCGCGTTTCTAAAGAAGATTTGTCGGAATTTGTCGACTGCGCGCCCGATTATTTCAAATTGAAGGGATTGAGCGTTACCATTCCGCACAAAATGGAGATACTCAAGAAGTTGACCCAGCTTGATCCGGCCGTTGAGACGATCGGCGCGTGCAACACGGTTATTTTCGACGGATATAGTCGTTTCGGGTACAACACCGACTATTTGGCGGCCGCCTTGAGCGTTGAAACGGCGATGAACGGCGGTCCGGTTCCGCTCGGCAAGCCTAGTCCGCTCGAAGGCGGCAGCGCGTTGGTTTTGGGCGCGGGCGGCGCCGGCAAGGCTTTGGCGTTCGGATTGAGAGAACGCGGCGCGCGCGTCATCATCGCCGATCGTAAAGTCGACGAGGCGGAACGCGTCGCAAGATGGATCGGTTGCGAATTCTGCTCGTGGGAAGAACGCAACGGGTACGTCGTTCAAGTTTTGGCGAACTGCACGCCGGTCGGAATGTTTCCGAACGTCGACGAATCGCCGATGGAATTGCAACATTTGCGCGGCGGCATGCTTGTTTTTGACGCCGTGTACAATCCGGAAACGACCTATCTTTTAAGAATGGCGCGCGAGAAAGGCTGTAAAATTGTCTCCGGCGTCGAAATGTTCGTCGGTCAGGCGTGTTTGCAATTTAAATTATTCACCGGGCATAAGGCGTCGGCGTCCTTTATGCGCCGCGTCGTTCGCGACGCGCTCGGATACTCGCGCCGATGACGACGAGCGACGCGCGCGCGGAGAGTAAAAACGTCGAGAAGGGCGCGGAGAAGCGCGTCGAAGCGCTCGTCGCGCTTGGCTCGAATTGGGAAGACGCGCCGTCGCGTATCGAGTCGGCGGCGCGTCTTCTTGAGAATTTGCCTAATTCGCGACTGCTTAAAAGGAGCGCCGCGCGTTTAACGCGTCCCGTCGGCGCCTTGCGACAACCTGATTTTTTGAACGCCGTCGTTTTAATGGAGACGACGCTTGATCCTTTCGCGTTTCTTCGCGCGCTTCAAGGAATCGAAGCGAAGTTGGGGCGGGCGCGCAAAGAATTTTGGGGACCGCGAACGATCGATCTTGATTTGATCTTATACGGGGACGTCGTTCTCGATACGAAAGAATTGAAGGTTCCGCATCCGCGAGTCTGCTGGCGTGATTTTGTTTTGGATCCCGCGTGCGAGATAGCGCCCGAAAAGGTCTTGCCCGTTTTCGGCTTGACCTTTCGCGAGGCGCGCGCCTTGCTCTATTCGAATTTTCGCAGTTTTGAAACGGCGTCGTATTTTTGGCAATGCGCCTGTTCGTTTGACGCGGCGTTCATTTGATGAAAACGACTTTTTCGTCGAGGGGCGCGCGAGTCGTCGCGCCGCTTGCCCCGTCGACGGAAGGCGTTTCTTCCTCCCCGATAAGCAACGTGATAAACGCCTTGTATTTGTCGGGTATTCCGAGTTCTTTTCGGAATTTCTCGTTTGCGATTTTTGCGGCTTGAGCCGACGATTTGCAGCCGTATCCGAGCGCCAAAGCGGCGACGCTCATTCGGTCGCTAGCCGTGCCCGCGTCGAAAAGTCCGTAGTCGGAATCGTCCGAACATACGAAAACGACCGTTTGCGAGTCCAGAACCGAGAGTCGACCGCCCGGCTTGATTTTGAGTTCTTGGGCGATTTTGTCCAAGAGTCGACGATCTGTTACGACGGAAAAGAACCAAGGCTGGAGATTGAGCGCGCTAGGAGCGTTCAAGCCCGCCTGAACGATCTTTTGCAAATCCGATTCCGCGACGGGACGACTGGCGAAACGTTGCGCCGAACGCGCGTCGGTTAAGCGCGCGACGAAATCCGATTTCCAAGGGACGACTTCTTTCGCTTCGGCTTGGATCGCGCCAAGACCGACGATTCCGCTTGTCAAGCCGACGATGGCTTCGCGTCTATTCATTGTTTTGCCTCTTTCTGGTTTGGAAGTTGGGACGGGGATTGTAATCCAACGACGTCCATTTTACGATATTTTAGCGTAAAATTCAAGTTGACTGCAAGAGATCGCGAAAATAATTAATTTTTTGACGGTTGCGTTTGAATTTCCGAAAGACGCCGTAATTCAGATAATACCGTCCTCTTACTCGTTCGTTTGACGCGTTTTCATTGTTCCCCCCAACCGCCCATTATATGCGGCGGCTTACCGCGAGCTATTGCTTTTTTTAAAATTTTGCGAGCGAATTCCAATAAGACCCTTGATTTGCGCCCTAAATGCGCTTACAATTTATCGGCGACCGACTCCGCGCGTTTATCGTTCAAGCGTCCTGCGGAGCGACGAGCGAAAAATGAAGACGCGCGGAGGAATCGTCGAATCCCAATCCGTTTGGCGTCGTTGTTTTATATTTGCGCAAAGGGGAGCGCGTTTTTCTATGTTTTCCAAGGATCAATACGAACTGCTCGATTTTGGGAACGGTCGGCGCCTTGAACGATTTGGCGCGTTAGTTCTCGATCGATTATGTCCAAGCGCGGAAGGACGCGCTCCGGCTTCGCCCGAGCGTTGGCGCGAGGCGGACGCTAAATTTTTGCCTTTTCCGACGACGAGCAAGTCCGCGAAAAATTCCGCGTTGGGGATTCGCGGCTACTGGGTTCCGACTTCCGATTTGGGACGCCGCTATTTTCCAAGTTATCGGGACGCGTCGGAAGCGGAAAAGGCGGCGAACGCGAACGCCAACCTTCCTTGGCTCTTGCCCGTCGGGGCGCGTTTCGTTTTCGAATTGAAAGGCTCTCCCTTTGGGCACGTCGGCGTTTTTCCGGAACAAGCGGAAAACTGGGCGCGAATCTTCGCGTTTTGCCGCCAAGGCGCCGAAACGCTTGGACGACCGCTGAAAATCTTGAATTTGTTCGGCTATACCGGAGGCAGCGCGCTTGCCGCCGACGCGTCGGGCGCCGAAGTCACGCATCTCGACGCGGCGCGCAACGTCGTCGCTCAAGCGAAACGCAACGCCGCGCTTTCCAACGCGCTTCGCGCAAAATTAGAGCGCGGCGCCCCGTTGGATTATTCCGAAGAAGAGCTTGTCTTAGGCGGAAACGTTCGCTGGATCGTCGACGACGCGACGAAGTTCGTCAAGCGCGAACTGAAACGCGAAGCGCGTTACGACGGAATCATACTCGACCCTCCGAGTTACGGACACGGCGCGCGCGGCGAAGTCTGGCGCTTGACTCGCGACTTGGCGCCAATGTTGGATCGTTGCGCGGCGTTATGCGGCGGCGAGGTCGGGTTCGTTATGCTGACTTGCCACACGCCCTCTTTTGACGGTCAAGCGTTGGAACGAGCGTTGCGCGATTCGTTCGAGAAGACGGCTTTTCGACGAACCGTTCGTTATTTGTCGCGATCGATCGGAATTCGCTCAAGCGCCGGGCGAACGCTTCCTTCGGGCGATCTCGCGCTTGCGACGTTTGGCGTCGATCCGTCGGCGCGTCCTTTTTATTAAACGAGTACGAATTTTTTAAACGAGTACGAAATGAAAATTATTGCGATGGTCAACGGCGGGTTCGGCATGCCGACCTTGCGCGCCTTAAAGGAATCGGACAATCAAATAATCGCGGTTTTCGCTATGCCCTTGCGCGCGAAAGAGAAGGGCAGAGGCGCGGGCGCGCCGCCGATTCGAAGCGCTATGGAAGATTTTCTCGCCGGAACGCCCTTTTTTGACCCGGAAAACGTCAACGCGCCGGAAAACGTCGAAGCGATTAGAAGTCTTAACGCCGATTTGATCTTCATTTGCGACTACGGAAAGATTTTGTCGAAGGACTTGCTCGGAGCGACGAAATACGGCGGATTGAATTTGCACGGCTCCCTGTTGCCGAAATATCGGGGCGCCGCGCCTATCAATCGAGCCGTTCAAAACGGCGAAAAGGAATTGGGCGTCAGCGTGATTTTTATCGAGCCGACCGTCGATTCCGGGCCGATCGTCGCCGTCGACTCTTATTTTCCGACGCTAGACGAGACCGCCGTTGAAATCGAAGAGCGCCTTGCGCGACTTGGCGCGCCTTTGGTCTTGAAGGCGATCGAACAAATCGAACGGGGGGCGATCGCGCCGCTTGTCCAAAACCACGCCGAGGCGTCTCTTGCGCCTAAGCTCAAAAAAGAAGAGGGAAGAATCGATTGGTCGAAGAGTTCGGACGCGATCGTCGATCAGTATCGCGCGTTTCAGCCTTGGCCCCGAACTTATTCCGATCGATTCAAGCGCGACGAACAAGAGGGCGTCGGCGCTCGATTGATACTCGGACCTTTCTCGAAATTCGACGACTCGGGCGCCGTTCCAAAATTCGACGACGCCGAAGACGCGAAGCCTGGAACGATCGTAAACGTTTCTAAAAACGCGTTTTGGATTAAGACGGGCGACGGCTTTTTGCGTCCTCTTTGCGTCCAACCTTCCGGAAAAAAAAACATGCCGACGGAAGCCTTCCTACGCGGATGTCGTTTGCAAGTCGGCGACGAGTTGCGTTAGACGAGACGAATCGAAGACGGCGCGAGAAATTCGTCGGGTTCTCAAGTCTCGTTTGCTAAAAACGTCGTCTTTCGAGCGTCGTTCTTGAAAAACGGTAATCGTTCACGGAAACCTGCGTATCAACGATACGCGGATTCGTTGAATTGCCAAAAAGGCGTCGCGAACTGTGAAAAGCGAATACGTTGAAAGTTTTTTTACGTTCGGCAACTAGTTGTAAGCGTAGTTTTGATTCAAGAGAGTTAACCCGACGTCTTCGATTTTACGCTTACACAAGTTGAAAGAGTCCGCGTATCGTTGATACGCGGCTTTCCGAGAACGCATATAAGCGAACCGATTATGCCGGTCGTTCGTTAGGAATTTTTGACGATTATTATTTAACGGTGAAAAGCGATGCGCGAGTCGTTTGTTTATATGTCGACGTCGATTCGAAAACGGCTGGCGACGTTTGAGATTTTTCTATTGATTCTTCTTTGTTTGAGCGCGTCGCGTTTTTTTTCGACTTGCGTTTTGGCGCAAGACCTCAAAGAGGGCGCGACTTGGCGCGAAGCGGACGAAGACCGCGCGAATATTTCCGACGTTAAAAACGAGTCGGGCGGGACGAACGGCGCTTTTCTCGGACCGAACAACACGAGATATTCTCTCGAATTGTCGCAACTTCCAAACTCCGACGGGCAATTTTGGGTCGTTTACGATCTTGCGCCCTATACGGAACGCTTTCCAAACGTAACCGATCCGCAAAATTCGATCTTAGATTGGATTTTGACGGATTCCGGCGAGGATTTTTGGCGCAAGGAGCCTTTTTCCGTCTTGAGCGGCTCGCGCGAGCGTCTTTACGTCTATCATTGCGCCAAGGTGCAACAGTACGTTTCCAACGTGGTCGATCGGTTTCTTGATCCCGAAAAAAAAGACGCTTCCTTTTCAATTAGGGTCGTCGCGTTGCAAGGCGTCGACTGGCGCGCAAGATTGGAACATTCGCCAACCGTTCTGCCGACGACCGTTTCCGGCTCGACCGCCGACGTTCAAAGTCGACTTGTCGAACGCGCCGAACTAGAGAAAATATTTGCCGACTGCCAAAAGCGCGCCGGTTTTAATTTCGTCAACGCCGGACGCGACGTCGTGAAAAACGGCGCGACGTTCGGCTGGGCGGCGGCTTCGCCCAAAAAGAGCTTCGTCGCGGAATATCGCGTCGATCCGCGTCAGCCTTCGGGCTATGTCGCCGACTCGCGAATGATCGACGAAGGTTTTCGTATCGAGACGACGCCGTTGCTTTCGACGACGGGCGAGACGCTGGAATTGACGTTTCGTTTTCGTTCGACGGTCGTCGAGAAGACGAAGGCGTATTCCGTCAAGATTCCTACGGAGCCGCGTTTGCAGTTGACGGCGGAGCGTCCCGTCGTGCTTTCGTGCGACTTTCGCGGCAAAGTCGCTTTTGCGCGTTCCAAAGCGGCGATCGTCGATTTGGGCGTCGTGCCGCTTCCGATCCCAAAAAAGAACGCGTCGTCGGATTTGATCGACAATCTTTCGGAAATCGTCGGCGCCAAGACCGCTTTTTGCAACGTGCTGATCTTTATTGAAGAGCGGATCGGCGCGAAATAGCGAGCGAGTTTAGATTCGTTAAGCTCGAACGACGCGCAAAAAAACCGCCCTCAAAAAGGGCGGCTTTCAGACGATTATTTACAAAATCATTTTAGCGCTGCTCAATGTGCCTGACGTCCTCAAGGGTTCCGCCCGGCGGAATCATCGGCAAGACGTATTCGCAATACGGAACGCGCAAATCGATCATATAGGGACGATCGCTTTCGAGCGCTCTTTTCAACGCGTCGGGGAACTGCGAACGCGTTTCGACGACTTCGGCGTCCCAGCCGTATCCTTTCGCGATCATTAGATAGTCGGGATAACGCGACGTCAAGTGATACCCGTCGCCTTTTCCGACGTTTTCTTGATCGTTAATATCGCCGAGGTACGTGTTGGCGCGGTATGTTTCCGGGTTGATTTTCTTGAAGAAGAAATCTTCCCATTGCATAACGTTGCCTAAGTGTTGATTGTTAATCAACAACAACTTGACGGGAATGTGTTCCGTTATGCACGTCGCCATCTCTTGAATGTTCATTTGCAGACTTCCGTCCCCTTCGATCGCGACGACGGTCGCTTCAGGACGCGCGACTTTGGCGCCCATCGCAGACGGAAGCCCGAATCCCATCGTGCCAAGTCCGCAACTCGACAGCCAAGACCGCGGCTTGTTGAAACGATAATAAAGCGTCGTCCAGAGCTGATGTTGACCTACGCCCGTCGTAATGATCGCGTCTTTGTCTTGCGTCGCCTTCGACAGTTCGGAGATCGCGTATTGCGCGGTGGGGAGGTCTTCCTCTTGTTCGACTTTCGTGAAACTGTAATAAATAGGATGCTCGGCTTCGTATTTCGCGAGTTGCGCCGACCATTCGGACAGATCGACGGGCTCGTAACTCTTTTCCAACTCGTCCAGCAGTTCTTGCAACGTCGTTTTGAGATCGCCGCAAACGGTCGCGTCGACGCGTTTTGCTTTATTGAATTCCGACGGGTCGACGTCGAAATGAACGATAAACGCGTCCGGAGCGAATCGACTGGGCACTGCGGCGACGCGGTCGCTGAATCGCGCGCCAAAAACGAGTAGGAGATCGCTTTCACGAATCCCTTTATTAGCGCAGAAAGTTCCGTGCATTCCCGCCATGCCGAGCGAATGCGAATCGTCTCGCGGAAAACTCGCGAGCCCCGGCATCGTCGTCGCGACTGGAACGTTTGTCTTCTCGACGATTTTCTTGAGTAGATCCGTCGCGTCCGCAAGCGTGACGCCGCCGCCCGAAAGAATGATCGGACGACGCGCGGAATTTAGTTTCGAAACGACTTCGCGTAAGACCGCCGCGTTGTCCTTTTTGGACAAGAGGCGCTTATAGGCGGCGGGTAAGTCGTATTTTTCGTCAAAATTCGGTTGGCGCTTGCCTACGAGGACGTTTTTCGGGACGTCGAGCAACACGGGACCGGGACGACCCGAAGAAGCTATGTAAAGCGCTTCGGAGACGATGCGCGCGAGGTCTTCCGTCCTCTCGACAAGATAGTGATGTTTCGTAATACAACGGCAGACTTCGGTAATCGGCGTCTCTTGGAACGAGTCTTGACCGATCGCGTTAAAGTTCACTTGACCCGTAATAATCAACAGCGGAACGCTGTCCAATTTGGCGTCGTTGATCGCCGTGACGATGTTTCCCGCGCCCGGTCCGCTCGTCGTCGTGCAGACGCCGACTTTGCCCGTCGCGCGCGCATAGCCTTGCGCGGCGAAACCTGCGCCTTGTTCATGACGAGGAAGAACGACGCGAATTTCGTTACGACGACGCGAAAAAGCCTGATGCAAAGGAATAGTCGTCCCGCCGGGATAACCAAAGACGACTTCAACTCCGTTGCGAATCAACGTTTCGACGACAATATCGGCGCCGCTCATTACTTGATCGCTTGGATTCGACGTTGGTTTCGCATTGTGTAGATCGTTCTGCGCCACGATAAGCTCCTACAAAGCGCTAATGCGCGTTAGGCGTTCGTAAGAACGCGATACTCGACTCGATCTCCAACCGAGTCTAAACTTCCTTACTCTAAAGGATACTACTTTTTACTAATTTAACAAGGGCGTCGCTTGATTTCGTAGGTCGACCCTTTGGCGCTTTTGTTGAAAAAAGCGATCGACGTCGTTTTGTAGTTTACTTTGCAACTATTATGACGAATAATCTGCCGAGACGCGTCGGTTTTGAGCTTTTTTTTTAAAAAATAACCCTTTTTATATGATTATCATTGCAAAATGAAAACGTTTTTCTTTAATCGGTGTATACTTGAAGTAAGGGATTCGACGTTTTACTTGTCTTGACGAGCGCTTTCGCTTATAACCGCAAGGCGTTGGACTCTTCGAGAAAGTTCGCAAGGGACGCGTCGCGCGTTCCTGAAAGGCGCGGCGTTTTGGCTTTCTCCCGAGTAATATGCGCGCGACGCGCGCTTCCATTAATTTGAGGACAACGAGTTATGAAGAGAAAAATTTGGACGTCTCTAGTTCTAGGACTGAGCGTAGTCGTCGCGGTTCCTAGTTTTGCGCAACAGCGCGCGCAATCGGCGCGTCGTCAGCAAACGAAGGCGAATTCTTCCGCGACCGCTAATCCGACGTCTAAACAAACCGCAGGCGCCGCAGATTCCGCGACGAACCCGGCGCCCGCCAAAA
>JAZRWW010000250.1:0-1985 GCA_045599865.1 Thermoguttaceae bacterium | reverse complement strand
GATTTCTTGCGCTTTTCCATACCGTCCAAGAGGATATGATTGGACGTCTTTTTCACGCTGTTCGTCCGATATGACCCCACGATTGATAAGAGGCGTTTCCGTCATACCTGGATTGACGCTGTTGCACCGAATTCCTTTGTTTGCCAACTCGAGCGCTGCGTATTTCATCAACGCGTCGACCGAATTTTTCGACGAGCCGTAGACTCCGGCGCCAACGACGTAACGCGTAACGCCGCCTATTGACGACGTGTATACGATCGACGAAGGATTTTTGAGTTTCTTCTTTTTAACTAAATATTTAGTCAGAAGGAAAGGCGCGAAAACGTTGATACGATAAACCTGCTCCAAATCTTCGCTGGAAACGAAGGCAAGAGGTTTCGTCTTTGCACAACCCGCGTTACAGAAAAAACCGTCGATTTGTGGAAGCTTTTCCACTAAAGCGACAATGTCTTCTTCGCTCGTTAAGTCGGCAATATACGCGACGTTCGGACGCCCCTCTACAGACGTCGCGCGGAGTGTTTCGTTCAAACGTTCCGCGTCTCGCCCCGTCAAGACAAGATTAGCCCCAAGTTTTGAACATTCGATCGCCGTCGCACGACCTATGCCTGAACTTGCGCCCGTTATCAAAATTGTCTTTCCTTCGAGCGTGAAAGGATTATAAAACGCGTTCATTCATAGTTCCATTGATGCCTTAAACGACTTCAATTTGAAATCAAAGAAGCAACCGTCCTTGAACGTCTTGTTCATAAACAAACGAAATTTCGCCTTGACTCCTTACCTGAGTCTTTTCTAACAATTCGCGGCATACTCGCCAAACATTGGTTCCTAGGAACCTTGGATCAACTCACAATCAAGTTGGAAATTGTCTTCGTCAATAATAGGATTGCCGTTTTGTCGCAGTTTTGACCTATTTCGTCTCTAAAGGGGTTTCGTCTCTATAAGGGGCAAAAAACAGCAACGTCTCGTTTAAGCTAGTTCTTTGAGAACACATCCCAAAAAAACAGCTGAACTAGTTGCCAAATCTTTAAAGTCAAGTAAGCATTTACGGCAAGCCTCGGAATGAAGATCGGCGGTTGGATTGGAACGAGTCGCTCCTTAAAGTTTTCACTTCGAATAAAAACGCTATGTAAAGACTCCGATTTCGGATTGCAAACGTATTGACTGCACACAGACACATTCTTCAGATTTGGACTTGTTGTTTTTTGGGTAATTCCAATCGCCGAATTCTATTTAACGACTTCTCAAGTGCGCCTTCTGTACACGTCTACAAAGTCAAAAATCTCTAATTAGAACCGAACTTGTTCTACTAAAACAAGCCGAACAAGTTCCTGTTGCTGTTTCGCGACCTTTCAAAAAGGTTATTTTACAACTTTGCCTGAACCGCATTAAAGACGTCCTCGATAGTCGTCGCGTTTTGAATGTCTTGACCTCGGAGTGAAACGTCGTATTCGTCGTCGATCATAGCAATAACGCCCAACGCCAACAATGAATTCCATTCGGGATGCTCCTTGAATTTCGTTTGCGCAGTAAAACCTTCGGCGTTTTCATAAAGATCCGCAAATTGTTCTACAAATTTTTCCTTTTCCACTTGTCAACTTTCTTTCTTCAAAAGGGAACTTCTATTCAAAAGGCGTGAAAAAATCCTTGTAAAGTTTACAGTCAGGAGACGCTACATAAGAACAAGGAGGAATATCGCGCAATACAACAGCGCCAGCCGAGATTTTCGACCACGCACCGACTCTCACGTTAGGACCAATAACCGCGCCGGAACCTACGAAAACGCCTTCTTCTAAAACTACGCCGCCCGATATAACTGAATTTGGCGCTATTTCGCAGTAATCGCCAATGCACGCATTATGTCCTATCGAATACGAATAGTTGATCAGCGCAAATGAACCAATGGACACTTCGACGCCAAACCTTGCAATCACATAAGCGCCAAGTCCAATAGAAGCCAAACGTGTAATCTGCTCAGTCTCTGTAAG
>JAZRWW010000249.1:0-47224 GCA_045599865.1 Thermoguttaceae bacterium | reverse complement strand
AGCGTGCGAGTTTGACTATTCCGGAACGCAGGCGTGCAAGGCGTTGCGCGAATTGGGTTATAAGATCGTCTTAGTAAATTCCAACCCGGCGACGATTATGACCGACACGGTTATGGCGGACGCCACCTACGTCGAGCCGTTGACGGTTCCGTCTTTGGAACGAATTATCGCGAAAGAACGTCCCGACGCGCTCTTGCCGAACCTTGGCGGTCAATCGGCGTTGAATCTTGCCACCGAACTTGAAAAAGCGGGCGTCTTGAAGAAATACGACGTTTCCGTCATCGGCGTGCAGTTGGACGCGATCGAACGCGGCGAAGACCGACAAGAGTTCAAAAATACGATGAAGGAACTCGGAATCGAGACGCCCCGTAGCGAAATCGCGCGAACGATGGAAGAGGCGGAAGAGATCGCTTCGCGTTTAGGCTATCCTATCGTCGTCAGACCCGCCTACACGATGGGCGGCACGGGCGGCGGGATTTGCTACAATCCCGAAGAATTTCACACGGTCGTCGCGCGCGGATTGTCGGCGAGTCTCGTCGGAGAAGTTCTAATCGAAGAATCGGTCGCCGGGTGGGAAGAATTGGAACTGGAAGTCGTTCGCGACGCCAACAACAAACTGATCACCGTCTGCTTTATCGAAAACGTCGATCCGATGGGCGTTCATACGGGCGATTCGTTCTGCACGGCGCCTATGTTGACGATTAGCAAAGACGTTCAAAAACGGCTCCAAGAATACGCCTATAAAATCGTCGAAAAAGTCGGCGTTATCGGCGGCACGAACGTTCAATTCGCCCACGATCCCGTCTCGGATCGTATCGTCATTATTGAAATCAACCCGCGAACAAGCCGTTCTTCCGCGTTGGCGTCTAAAGCGACGGGCTTTCCGATCGCGTTGGTCTCCGCGAAGCTCGCGGCCGGCTTGACTCTTAGCGACATGCCCTATTGGCGCGGCGGAACGCTCGATCAATACGAGCCTTACGGCGATTACGTCGTCGTGAAATTCGCGCGCTGGGCGTTCGAAAAATTCAAGGGCGTCGAAGACAAGCTGGGCACGCAAATGCGCGCGGTCGGCGAAGTGATGAGCATCGGCAAAAACTTCAAAGAAGCGTTCCAAAAGGCGATACGTTCTCTTGAAAAGGGCAAGTGCGGGCTTGGGTTCGCCAAGGATTTCCACGAACAGTCGCTTGAAACGCTTCTTCAAAGTATTTCCGTCCCGAACAGCTGGCGTTATTTCCAAATCTACGAAGCGTTTCGCAAGGGCGCGACGGTCGAAGCGGTGCGACAAAGAACGCGTATTAAGGAATATTTCCTCGAACAAATCCGCGAATTGGTCGAACTGGAAGAAAAAATTATTGCGTTCAAAGGTCAGGCGCTTCCCGACGAGTTGCTCAAACAAGCGAAATTGGACGGTTTTTCCGACAAATATCTTGCGCAAATCCTCGGCGTTTCGGAAAAATCGATTCGCGACCAGCGACGTGCGATGGGCGTCGTCGAAGTTTGGAACAAAGTCAACGTTAGCGGAGTCGAAGACGCTTGTTATTGGTACTCGACTTACAACGGAACCGACGAAAACGTCGTCAGCCCGAAGAAAAAGATTATGGTTCTGGGCGGCGGTCCGAACCGAATCGGGCAGGGTATTGAATTTGACTACTGTTGCGTTCACTGCGCGATGGCGTTGCGCAAGTGCGGGTACGAGACCGTTATGGTCAACTGCAACCCGGAAACCGTTTCGACCGACTACGACACTTCGAACAAGCTCTATTTCGAGCCGTTGACTCTTGAAGACGTCTTGAGCATTTACGAAGCGGAAAAGCCGGACGGCGTCGTCGTACAATTTGGCGGACAAACGCCGTTGAATCTTGCGGCGGACTTGGCGGCGAACGGCGTTAAAATCGTCGGAACCTCGCCCGAAACGATCGATATGGCGGAAGACCGCGATTTGTTCCGCAAGATGATGCAACGACTCAACATTCCGCAACCCGAGTCGGGTATGGCGACGAACGTCGACGAAGCGTTGAAAATTGCGGCGCGGATCGGATACCCGTTGATGGTTCGTCCGTCGTTCGTACTTGGCGGACGCGCGATGGAAGTCGTTCACGACGAGCAGCAGCTTGTCGAATACGTCAAAGCGGCCGTCGACGTCTCGCCCGAAAGACCGATTCTGGTCGACAGATTCCTTGTGAACGCGATCGAAACGGAAGCCGACGCGATTTCCGACGGCGAAACCGCTTTCGTTCCTTCCGTTATGGAACACGTCGAACTTGCGGGCGTCCACTCGGGCGACTCCGCCTGCGTCATTCCGCCTATTAGCATCGCGCCGCGCCATATCGAAACGATCCGCGACTATACGAAGCGCATCGCGGTCGAAATGGGCGTCGTCGGACTGATGAACATTCAATACGCGATCGAAAACGACGTCGTTTACATTCTCGAAGCGAACCCGCGAGCAAGCCGAACGGTGCCGCTCGTCTCGAAGGTTTGCAATATCCAAATGGCGGCGTTGGCGACGCGCGTTATGCTTGGCGAAAAAATTTCGCAACTGAATCTTTTGCCGAAACTGATCGGGCATTACGGCGTCAAAGAAGCGGTCTTTCCGTTCAATATGTTCCCGGAAGTCGACCCGATTCTGGGACCGGAAATGCGTTCGACCGGCGAGGTTCTGGGACTGTCCCATTCCTTCGGCTTGGCGTTTTATAAAGCGGAAGAGGCCGCCGGGTGCGTGTTGCCGACGGAAGGAACCGTCTTGATGACGATCTCGGAAAACGACCGCAAAGGCAGCGCGTTCCAAAACGTCGCGCAAGGCTTCGCGCAAAACGGGTTCAAAATCCTCGCGACTGAAGGAACTTACCTAGAACTGCAAAAGTTGGGCGTTCCGTGCGAGAAGGTGAATAAAATCAACGAAGGAAGACCCAATCTTGTCGACGCGATGATCAACGGCGAAGTGCAACTTGTCGTCAACACGCCGCTAGGAAAGCGCGGACAGACGGACGACTCTTATATTCGCAAAAACGCGATTCGGCTGAGAATCCCCTATATGACGACCCTAGCCGCCGCCTACGCCGCCCTGAAGGGCGTCGAGGCGATCAAAGGCGGAGGGCTCGAATCCGTTTCTTCCTTGCAGGAATATCACCGATAATTTAACTTTTTGTAAGTGTTAACGGAAAACGAACTCGGTAAGCCGCCGCATTTAATGCGGCGGTCGGAATTACCCCGAAACGATGATTTCATAACAATTTAACCGCGCGTAGTCTACGCGTTTACAATCCAAATCCGTGCCTTTCCTTCAGTGTTTTAATCTGAAAGGACAATATAAGGGCGGCTTTCTGTGAACGTTTACTTCGCTTAGGAGCGGGGAAAATAACCTTGCAAATAATTTGCCACGACTGCGCCTGCGGCGTTTTCAATCGTAGAATAGGCGAATTCGCCGACTCTTTTGACTGTTTTCTTAAATCTTTCCTTCCACTTCGACTGTTTTTCTTCCGACTCGCCCAAGTTGTCGATTAAATCTCCAACGGCGTCCGACAAATCCTCTTTCTGGTCAGGGGTTAAAGCGGACAGTTTGTTTAACACGTTTCTAAATTCTTCAAGTTGTCTCGAAAGTTCAGACGTAGAATTGAACGAATTATCTACGCGAGCCCCTTCTTCCGCTTTAGTCATAACGCCTTGATTATACGCGGTTCCTCCTCTATCTGCAACGTTAGAGTTTTCTATCTTATCGCCATTATGTACATTGTAGTAATTCAACACCACTGCTTCAATCGCCTTTTCACTCGATTGGTTTGTAAGGAATGGATTTTGAGTCAAAATCTCTTTTTCATCAGATTTTGAAATCTCTTCTTTGAACGACTTGTCGAAGACTTGCCCTAGGAGTTTTTGAATATCGTATTCAGTATATTCTCCATCATCCGTATACGGAACGCAACTTTTTCCCTGTTTCAACGCGCTTGATAAAGTGGACAACTGAAAAGCCGCCTTACCGTCGTCGGAACAAATCCAAATCGTTGATTTGAGATTAGACTCGTTGTTTATCCTTTCAATTTTATTCAGTAAAGAACGCAACAAATACTGCGGCGTTTGAGGCGGCAAATTTCCATCTTTGGCAACTTGGTAGACGTCGATATACAAAACGTCGTCGTCCTTGCCCATATCGCACACGGCAAACAGCCCAAAAGGGTCTATATCGTCAATGCAAAGTCCTTTCAACCAACATTTCTTGAAATCTAGTTTATCCGAACAATCGCACATCAAACGATGAACGACGCTGTCGGGCAAATAATCGTATCTAACTTCGCAACGAACGTGAAGTACGTAATCTTTCGGGCGAAGATCATCGGGCGTTTTGTTGGGGCATAAGGCGGGTACAAATTCTTGATCGTCGCCGACCTGAAAGGACAATCGAAACTTGCGCATAACCTCTAAAAGATAGCGCAACTCGTCTTGGTTGTATCCCAAATCTTTAACGACGCATTTTTCGGGATTATTCAAGATCGTTAACAGTCCAGCACGAGTAATATGACCTCGTGGAGCGTGGTCTTTGCCGTTGTTGACGATAACATAAACGGCGTTCGTTAGCCATTCCGGCTTGAGAATCATATAATTATTTAATTCAGAACCGTCTTTGGCGTCTTTATAGTAACTAAAACTGACGCCAAGATCGTTAAACCAACCCAACAACGTAACTGAATCCTTATCAACGTCCTTTAATTTGGCGTTTTTGCAGATTATTTGGTATTGTTCCTTCGTGATATAGTTCAACGGTTTACCCGAATCGTCGGTCATATTGCGAAGTTTTTCCATAATTTCCATCCAAGACTTTGGGAACTCTTCGTTGACGCTAGGCAACTTGTCGACTTCTTGTTCGATGCTTTTCTTCAATTCCGAAATCCCATTCGAGTCTCTGGCGTCGTATTCCACGAAGTCAAGAAGATTAGGAAACTCTTTCTTTAGTCGCCCTTTGTCCAAATCCCAAACGGAAACGCCCTCCCAACGATTCACGGCGAGAACGACCTTTGAATTTGGCGCGAAACTCTCAATATTCTTCAACCAACGCCGCGCTTGTCTCGTAACTTCTGTCCAACGATTGCTTACCGTAACTACGTAACAAGTACGCTCCGTGAGAAAACAACGGTGCATCGAGTGCATAATCTCCTGACCGCCGAAATCCCAAAAATTGATAGTCGCTTTGTCGTCGCGTTTATACTGGGTAATACTGACGCCGGGCGTTGTCTCCGTGCTTTTTTCTGGTTCCTTTCCTTCGTGTTCGATACGATAGATCGTGTACGTCTTGCCGACGCCGCCGTCCCCTAAGAAGATTACTTTCGCTTCGTTGACGGGGACTCGTTCTTCTTCCTCTTCTTTGTAATACGCTTCAATTAACTCGCGCGATTGGAAAAAAAGACTGAGGGATTGTTCGGAAAGTTGAACGTCTTTCATATAGACGCCCGGTTCGTCTCCATGTTTCCTATTTGTATAAAAAGGGAGATTATTGTCGACAAGTCTTTTGGGAATACGATCTATCGAAACTCCAGAAATATACAAGTTAGTTAATCTTACCAACGACTCAAGTTCTTTCAAAGAAGTGACTCGCGTATCCTGTAAGTCTAATGATTGTAGGTTTGTTAACTCGCTAAGCCCCTTCAAGGAACTGATTTGCGTTCCACGTAAGTCTAGTGATCGTAGGTTTGGTAACCCACTAAGCCCCTCCAAAGAACTGACTCGTGAACACCGACACAGTTTTAGTGATCGTAGGTTTATTAACCCATTAAGCCCCTCCAAAGAACTGACTTGTGAACACCAAGCCAGATTTAGTGATCGTAAGCTTGTAGACCCGCTAAGCCCCTCCAAAGAACTGACTCGTAAACACCAGCTCAGATTTAGTGATTGTAGGCTCGTTAACCCGTTCAGTCCCTCCAAGGAACTGATTGGTGTGTTTTCTAAATCAAGCGATTGTAAGTTTGTTAACTCGCTAAGCCCCTTCAAGGAACTGACTTGCGTTCCTCGTAAGCCTAGTGATCGTAGGTTTGTTAATCCACTAAGCTCCTCCAAAGAACTGACTGGTGTATTTTCTAATTTAAGCGATTGTAGGTTTGTTAACCCGCTAAGTCCCTTTAAATAATTGACTAGTGTACCCCGTAAATCTAGCGATTGTAGGTTTGTTAACCTGCTAATACCCTTCAAAGAAATGACTAGTGTATTTGCTAAATTTAACGATTGTAGGTTTGATAACCCGCTAAGCCCCTCCAAAGAACTGACTTGCGTTTTACTTAAGTCTAGCGATCGTAGGTTTGTTAACGCACAAAGTCCCTTCAAGGAAGTGATTTGTATAAAACTCAAGTCAAGTTCTTTCACCATACTTAAAAGACGTCGTTCCTTATTCGAAAGACTGTATCCCTTATTCATTTTTAAAAAAAGTTTAACGGCTTCGTCGTTAGAAATAGTCATTTTCTTTTCCTTGTTTATCAGCAACGGGTGGAAAGGGGAAAAGCAACGATTACTTTAATCCCCTTTTTAGTCATATCAGAAAGAATTTCTGAAGTCAAATTTTTTATAATTGTTTGTGGAAAGTATTCTCGAAAAGACGCCGAAATTAACGAATTTTTCGAGTTTTTACAAAAATTTTACCGAGGGACTGGAAAAATGCGCCGCTCGACGTTACAATAAGCCGCAGTGAGTTTCGTTTTTGCGTAATACGAGCATAGTCGAGAATCCGCGAGGATCGCGCGCCTCGGCTAGAAACGAGGAAGTCGTGTTTTTAAAATACCTTTCCGGCTATGAATACGAAGAGCGTTATTGGCGCTTTCTTTTCCGCTTTGAGACGGTCGTTTCGGGCGTGGTGAAAGAAGCGTCGAAACGGGACGATTTGGCTGACGACGACAAGTCGAGCGCGTTTTTTCGCGCCGTGTTCGCTAAATTGCTCGACGTCGACTCCGGGCTGATTCCGCCGAATTGGTGGGAAAACGTCGACGTTCCGCCGATTCTGTGGTTCGAACGTTATCTCGTCCGCGAGATTCCGACGATGACCCGCGAAGCGCGAAGAATTAAAGAACAAGGCGCCGACGCGTCGGACGACGATCCTTTTGATCGCGAAAAAATCCGACGTCTCGCGCATCGTAGCTTGACGTTTCGCAAATTTTTGTTCGAAGCGTCGGGCGTTCCAGTGAAGTTTTAGCGTTTGTTTTTTGTCGCGCGACGACGAAAAGCCGACGTTTTTGTTAGCGTATGTTTGCCTCAATTTTACGACAAGGTGAATTATGAAAAAGAGTTTTTGTTTTCTGGCGAGTTTTGTCGCCGCCGCTCTGTTGAGCGTTCCGGCTTTTGCCGACGTTTCGCTTCCTAAGTGCTTTACCGACAACGGCGTTTTCCAACGCGAAAAGCCGATTAGCGTTTGGGGCTGGGCCGATCCTAGCGAAGAAGTGACGGTTTCCTTCAACGGTAAATCCGCGACGACGCTTGCCGACGCTCAAGGCGCTTGGAAAGTTCAACTTCCGTCCGAAGAAGCCTGTTTCGAGGGCAAGAGCCTCGTCGTCAAGGGCAAGAACACGCTTGAATTCAAGAATATTCTCGTTGGCGAAGTCTGGATTTGCAGCGGTCAGTCGAATATGGAAATGCCGCTCAATTCGTGGGGACAGCCTCGCCTCGCTTGCACGGAAGAGGAAATCAAAGGCGATTTCAGCTTCATTCGCTTCAATCGTCCGAACCACGTCATTACGTCCGAAGAATTAAAGGACGTCGCGACGCCCGGCTGGCAGGTCTGCAAAGACGGCGTTCAAGCAAACTGCACGGCTTGCGGGTTCCATTTCGCGGTTCGTCTTAACAAAGAATTGAACGTTCCGGTCGGGTTGATCGATTCCAACTGGGGCGGTTCGAACATCAACAGCTGGATTCCCGACGCCGGTTGGAACGAAGTTCCCGAAACGGTCGAAGTCGGCAAAAATCTGCTTGCCGCGCGCGCCAACGCCAAAGATTGGGACAAATGCGGCGGAATGTACAACGCAATGTTGGCTCCTTGGAAGGGTTACAATTTCCGCGGCGCGATCTGGTATCAAGGCTGCACGAACGCGGGCGAACGCGAATTCTACTATTACAAGCAGAAGGCGATGATTCGCGAATGGCGCGAAGTCTTCGAAAACGGCGACTTCCCCTTCTATTGGGTTCAACTTGCTCCTTTCACCGCGATTAAAGACGATCCGAACGACACGGGCGACTGGCCCTATTTGCGCAACGGTCAAACGATGTGCCTCGAAGTCGCCAACAGCGGGCAAGCGGTCGTTATCGACGCCGGCGAAGTCGCCGACATTCACCCGCGAAACAAATGGATCGTCGGCAATCGTCTCGCTCTGTGGGCGTTGAAAAACGCTTACGGCAAGACCGGCTTCGAATGCTGTTCGCCTATGGCGGTCGACGCCGCGTTTGACGGCGGAAAAGTCGTCGTGACGTTCAAATGCGTCGCCGACGGACTCGTCTCCGGCAAATTGAACGATCGCGTCTTCGAAAAGACCGACGCCGACCTCGCGCGCTTTGCCGTCGCGGGCGAAGACGGAAAATTCGTCTGGGCGACCGCGAAGATCGTCGGCAAAAACAAGGTCGAAGTCTCCGCCGAAGGCGTCGCCAACCCGACCGCCGTTCGTTACGCTTGGCAAATGTCTCCCGACGGTTGCAATTTGTACAGCTCCGAAGGCTTGCCCGCCACGCCGTTTGAATTGAAGAAATAATTTTTCTTCAACGCGCCAAAGGGCGTTGAATTTGCGGTCGTCTTGAATATTTCGCGGAAGCTTTGTCGCGGAATTTCAGGGCGATCGTTTGTCAATTCGACCGATTCTTGGGGGATTCGACGTCGTTTCTATGTAAGCGTTCACGGAAAGCCGGGCGTCAACGAGACGCGGCTTTCCATTGATACGCGGCTTTTCACGAACGCTTGCCGCTTACGCTTACGACGTTAGAACAGCGCGCGTCAAAGAGATGAAATATCAAGAGAAGCAAGAAGAGGAGCGTCGTACGTCGGACGAGGAAGAACGACGCGAGGGTTCGGAGCCGGCCGACAAGTCGTCCGCAAGGTCGGGTTCTATACACGACGGTTATTTTCACGCTATGCTGGACGATCGTCCGTTTGTCGCGCGTTATTTAGACGCGTACTTGCCCGAAAAAGTCCGCGAAGTTCTCGATTTGAGCGATCCGAGGCGAATCGAGATTCTGCCGACAGAATTTTACGACGAACGACTCAGAAAGCATATCGCCGATTTGATTTTTCTCGTGCCCTTCAAGAATAGCGACGCTTACGTCGCCTTGAGACTGATCGCGGAACATAAAGCGCAAAGCGGCGGATCGACTGATCGCAAGACTGTTCTGCAAACGTTGAAATACGCGACGCTTGAAGTTGAAGAACAATTGAGAAAACTGAAGAGCGACGAAATCGTATATCAGCCTCTTGTCGTCGTTTTTTATACGGGCTCCGATCCCGAATTTGAGGCGCCCTCTTGGGAAAGTTGTTTTCCTTTGCCCGAGTTGTTGCAGATAGACGAGCTTCACGAGGCGCAAATTCGATTCAAACCTCTTTGCGTCAACTTGACGCGGATGTTTTTAGAGGATAAATTAATTAAGGAGGATTTCCTATACGTAATGAACGCTTCGATGGCTTTAGCCAGTTTGAAACGTTTGCCGGAATCCTATTCGACGTTGTTTAGCGCGTTGGGACAAATAAAAAATTGGACGGACGAAGACAAACGACGGCTCAAAACCAGTATTAATTACGTCGTTTCGGCTACTGATCGACCGATGACGCAAGAAAATCTGGAAACGTTAATGCTAAGCGCCAATAGCGCGGAAACAGGGGAGAATATGAAAACGGTTTTGGATTTGATAAGAGACGATTATATGCGCGAGGCGGAAATCCAGGCGGAAATCAGGGGTGAAATCAAGGGTGAAATCAAGGGAAAAATCAAGGGAGAAATTAAGACGATCGAAACGGTCGCCTTGTTGCGTTTCCAAAATAAATCCGAACGTTTGAGTTCGTTGTTGACGAAGCTCAACGATCTGAACCTCTTGGAACAGATTCGACAATTTGCGATGGTAGCGGTCTCGTTGTTCGACGTTGAAAAATTTGCAGACAGCCTGCTTCAAATTAAACTTAGCGCGCAGACCGCCGACGTCGCCTAGTAGTTGCGACGCGTTTTCAACGACGTTCGTTCTTCTTTTGAAGAATTTGAGCGCGATTTCAATTGATTAGCCGTCGGTAATTAGTCGGCGTCAAACGTTAAATTTTAAACGATCAGTCTCCAGAAATAATTTCGCAAAACAATCAAAATCCAATGAGCGAACTAACCGAATCCGTAACCAAAACGATCAAAGAATTTGAAAAACTACCGGGCATAGGAATCAAATCGGCGGAACGAATCGTCTATCATCTTCTCAAAGCGTCGAACGAAGAGGCGTTTGCGCTTGCGAACGCCATTCGCTCGATGAAAGAGAACGTCCGATATTGCAAGCAGTGCTTTAATTTGGCGGAAGGCGAGCTTTGCGACGTTTGTAGCGATTCTCGACGCGACCAGTCGCTTTTGTGCGTCGTGGAGCAGCCGCGCGATTTGATCCAACTGGAAAACACGGGTCGTTATCGCGGCTTGTATCACGTTCTACTTGGGCGCGTTTCGCCTTTGGACGGCGTGGGGTCGGATCAGTTGACGATCGAACGGCTCGTCAAGCGCGTTAAGTCGGGCGGTTTTAAAGAAGTGATTATGGCGACGAATCCGACCGTCGAGGGGGACGGCACCGCGCTGGCGATTACGAATCGTCTTGAAGGCTTGCCGATCAAAATTACGCGTTTGGCGCGAGGCATAACGACCGGCAGCACGCTGGAATTTGCAAATAAAGAAATGTTGGCGGACGCGATCGCGGGACGTCAGTCGTTCGACGTCGACGCGCAGTAATTGGAAAGGGATTAGAAATGGCGAAAAAAGCGGTTAAAAGCGAAAACGCGTCTTCGGCGTCTCCTGCGAAGAAGACGTCGAAAATCTTGGAATTGTACGAAAAGAACCCCGACTTGAAAGACGCCGTCGATCAAATTGAGAAAATGTACGGGCGCGGCGCCATTATGCCCCTCGGACTCGACAGCGCGCCGAGTCTCGACGGTATTTCGACCGGGTGTTTGTCGTTAGACCTAGCGCTTGGCGGACGCGGGATTCCTCGCGGTCGTATCGTTGAGATATTCGGACCCGAATCGAGCGGCAAAACGACCCTCACTTTGCATATTATCGCGCAAGCTCAAAAAGAAAACGGAGTCGCCGCGTTCATCGACGCCGAACACGCTTTCGACCCCAGTTGGGCGAAACGTCTTGGCGTCGACCTCGAATCGTTGTTAGTCAGCCAGCCAAGTAGCGGCGAAGAGGCGATGCGCATTGCCGAAATGCTCGTTAAAACGAACGCCGTCGACGTGATCGTCGTCGACTCCGTAGCGGCGCTCGTCCCGGAAAAGGAACTTCAAGGCGACATTGGCGATCAACACGTCGGGTTGCAAGCGCGCTTGATGAGTCAATCGTTGCGCAAATTGACGGGCGTAATTTCCAAAAGCAAAACGACGGTCGTTTTCATCAATCAGATACGCGAGAAGATCGGCGTAATGTTCGGGTCGCCCGAAACGACGCCCGGCGGAAAGGCGTTGAAGTTCTATTGTTCTTGCCGAATCGACGTGCGCCGCATCGGACAAATTAAAGACGGCGAAGAGATCGTCGGTCAACGCGTCAAGGCGAAAATCGTCAAAAATAAAGTCGCGCCGCCGTTCCGCGTCGCTGAATTCGATATGATGCACGCGGGCGGGATTAGTTACGAGGGCGACGTCTTAGACCTTGCGATCGCGAAAAAAATCGTCGTGAAGTCCGGCTCGTGGTTCAAATACGGCGAAATGCAAATTGCGCAGGGAAGAGAAAGAGCCCGCGCGTATCTACAGCAGAATCTCGAGTTCTGCGAAGCGTTGCGCGAAGAAATACTCGCGACTTACGAGCCCGCCGAAGAAGAGCCGAACGGTCAGATCGACCCGAGCGAAGCGGAAGACGAAATAGACGAAGAATTGGGCGGAGAAGAGCCCGGCGCGGAAGACGATTTTTGATTAATTTTTACGTCAAACGCCGCGTTTTTAGCCGTCGTTAAGACAAGACGTCGCGTTGTAATATTTGAGACGCGACGTTTTATCTTTTCTTGACTATTTTCTAGGACGAATTATAATACGAAGGCGCTTGTTTAATATAGGGGCTCTTTTGTCGTTCGTTGGCGCCGAGTCTCGACTTGCCGCGTTTCGACGTTCCAAGCGAACGGAACGTCCTTTTTATCGCTTAGAACAGGAAACGAACTGTTGAATAGACTAGAACTCAAAACTTTAGGGCGCGTTCAAGCGACGATCGATCGTTTATGCAAGGCGGCGCAACTTCGTCTTGACGCGATTCCCTCCGGCGCGTGCCCTACGGAAATCGCGCGTAATTTTTTAACGTTATGCCAAGCGCAAACGTGCGGCAAATGCGCGCCCTGCCGTATTGGGCTGGCGCAGCTCGTTAATTTAATCGACCAAGTTTTGGACGGAGAGGCGGCGCCGAACGTCCTTGAGACGATCGAAACGACGGCGCAAACGATCGTCGATTCCGCAGATTGCGCGATCGGAGTCGAAGCGGCGAAGGCGTTTTTGACTTGCTTCAAAGGGTTTCGCGACGATTTTGAAGAACACGCTAAAAACGATCGGTGTTTGCTCGGCGTCCAAGTTCCCGTGCCGTGCGTCGCCGAGTGTCCGGCGAACGTCGACATACCGGGTTATATCGCGCTCATTCGCGCCGGTCGAGTCGCCGACGCCGTGCGTTTGATTCGTAAGGACAACCCGTTCCCTGCAGTTTGCGGGTACGTTTGCGAACACCCTTGCGAAGTTCGTTGTCGTCGCGGCATGGTCGACGCGCCGCTTAATATTCGCGTCTTGAAACGTTTTGCGGTCGATCGCGCCGGCGAGGTTCCTCAACCTCCTTGCGCGAAATCGACGGGCAAACGCGTCGCGGTCGTCGGCGCCGGTCCAAGCGGGCTGACCGCCGCGTATTATTTGGCGCTTATGGGGCACGACGTTACTATCTACGAACGTCAAGAGCAGTTTGGCGGCATGCTTCGTTACGGCATACCCGAGTATCGACTCCCGCGAAATATTCTCGACGCGGAAATTCGTTCGATTTTGCAACTTGGCGTTAAAGCGAAGCCGGGCGTCGACGTCGGAACCGACGTCTCGTTCAAAGAATTACGCTCCGAATACGACGCGCTTTATATTTCGATCGGCGCGCATACGGGCAAGAAACTGCGCGTTCCGGGCGAAGACGGCGAAGGCGTCGTTTCGGCGGTTCAACTCCTGCGCGAAGTCGGCGACGAAAAATATCCCGATTTTACGGGCAAGCGCGTCGTCGTTGTCGGCGGAGGAAACGTCGCGATGGACGCTACGCGAAGCGCGATTCGTTTCGGCGCCGAAAAAGTAATTTGCGTTTATCGTCGTCGACAGGAAGACATGACGGCGCAACCCGAAGAAATCGAGGGCGCGATCGCGGAAGGCGCGCAGATTCTGCCAATGCACGCGCCCTCGAGGGTCGAACTCGACGCGTCGGGCAAAGCAATCGCCGTTTGGTTCCAGCCGCAAATCGTCGGTATGAACGATTCTTCAGGGCGTCCGACCCCATTGAACGCCAATAAGCCGGAAGTTCGCATACCCGCCGACGTCGTAATCGTCGCGATCGGGCAAGACGTTGAAACGAACGGAACCTCCAAAGACGGGTTCAATTTGCGTCGCGGAACGATCGTCGCCGACGCCGCGACGCGCGTCGCCGATATGGACGGCGTTTTTGCCGGAGGCGATTGCGCGACGGGACCGACGACGGTTATTCGCGCGGTCGCGGCCGGAAAAGTCGCGGCGGCTAATATCGACGAGTATCTCGGGTTCCAACATAAAATATCCGTCGACGTCGAATTGCCCGCGCCGGAATTTTACGACATTAACGCGTGCGGGCGCGTCAATACGGTCGAGCGCGACGCCGCCGAGCGTCGAAACGATTTGAAATGCGTCGAGATCGGCGCGTCGGAGCAAGAAGCGCGTTACGAAGCGTCGCGTTGCTTGCGTTGCGATCGTTTTGGATACGGCTCTTTCAGAGGAGGACGCGAAGAGAAATGGTAAATTTAACGATTAACGGCGCGCCCGTCCAAGCGAAAGAAGGAACGACGATTCTCCAAGCGTGCGAGGCGGCGGGCGTCAAGATTCCGCGCCTGTGCTATTGGAAAGACCTCAATCAAATCGGCGCGTGTCGGATGTGCGTCGTCGAAGTGGAAGGAAACGAACGACTCGTTCCTTCGTGCGAAACGCTCGTCGAAGACGGCATGGTCGTCGATACGTCCAGCCCTCGAGTTATCCGCGCGCGAAGAACGAATTTGCAACTGATTTTGTCGCAACACAACGCGAGTTGCACGACGTGCGTTCGAAGCGGGTCTTGCGTCTTGCAAAATCTCGCGCAAGAATTGAACGTTCGCTCGCAACCTTACGAAATCAAGTTGGAACGAAACCGCGTCGAGCCGGATTCGCCCCTAGTTCGCCAAGCCGACAAATGCGTCAAGTGCATGCGTTGCGTTCAAGTTTGCGACAAAATTCAATCGATCGGCGTTTGGGACGTCTTGGGCGTCGGCGGAAGAACGACGGTCGGAACGGTCGACGCCAAGCCGATTATGGAGACGAACTGCGTCTTTTGCGGTCAATGCGTCGCTCGTTGCCCGGTCGGGGCGTTGACGGCGCGCGACGATACGGATCGCGTCTTGGATTATCTCGCCGATCCAGAAACGACGGTCGTCGTTCAAATAGCGCCCGCCGCGCGCGTCGCGTGGGCGGAAGCGTTTGGGCTCGACCCGGAATTTGCGACGCCGAAACGTTTGGCGGCGGTCTTGCGTCGCGTTGGATTCGATTTCGTCTTCGATACGAATTTTGCCGCCGACTTGACGATTATGGAAGAGGCGAGCGAGTTTGTCGAACGATTTACGCATCGCGAGCAATACGCTTGGCCGATGTTTACGTCGTGTTGTCCCGGTTGGGTTCGATTCGTCAAATCGCAGTTTCCCGAATTCGTTGCGAATCTTTCGACCGCAAAATCGCCCCAGCAAATGTTTGGCGCGATCGCCAAGAGTTATTTTGCGGAAAAGAAGGGAATCGATCCGAAAAAAATCAAGGTCGTTTCGATTATGCCCTGTATGGCGAAAAAGAGCGAATGCGCCATAGACGCGATGAACGACGCGTGCGGCGATCCCGACGTCGACGTCGTTTTGACGACGCGAGAAGCGACGCGTTTGTTCAAAACGAAGGGAATTTCGCCCGAAAATCTCCCGGAAGAGGATTTTGACGGTCCGCTGGGAAGCGGCACGGGCGCGGCGGTCGTTTTTGGCGCGACGGGCGGCGTTATGGACGCGGCGCTTCGAACCGCTTACAACTTCGTTACGGGCGAGAATCCAAACGCGGACGCCTTTACGGCGGTACGCGGCGTGAAAGCGTGGAAAGAAGCGACGTTTAACGTTCCCGGCGCGGGCGACGTCAACGTCGCGGTCGTTAGCGGACTGGCAAATACGCGCCGACTTCTTGAAGCGTTGAAAGCGGGCGAAGTCGCCTACGATTTCGTCGAAGTAATGGCGTGCCCCGGCGGTTGCGCGGGCGGAGGCGGGCAGCCGATTCACGAAGGACGAGAATTTGCGGAATATCGCGGCGATCTCCTTTGGAAACTCGACGCCGATACGAAGGTTCGTTTCTCCCACGAAAACGAAGACGTTCAGGCGTTGTACGACGAATATCTTACGAAGCCGCTCTCTGAAAAAGCGCATAAGCTCTTGCATACGGATCACGAGGCTTGGGCTACGCCGTCGCAAGAGAAGTAAGACGCGATCGATTTTAATTCCGTTGTTCATAAGACGACGTCCTGCGAGCTATTCGCAAGGCGTCGTTTGTTTTATGGTCGACGTTCAATTTTAGTAAAACTCGACTTTGGCGAACGCTTCTTTTTTTTAGAAAAGCCGAGAATAGGTCGGGTTACTCCTCCCCCTCCTTGCGCGACGCTTGTTTTTTCATAGAATGAACGACGTAACGCACGCGGCGCGGTTGTGTCGCGCCGATTTTTTTAGTTTTTTTTAAGGACGTAAGTTATGTTAAGACGCACTCGCTTTAACGGGGGAAATCGCAACGGATTCACTCTCGTGGAATTGTTGGTAGTTATCGCAATCATCGGCATTTTGATCGGTCTTCTGCTTCCCGCCGTCCAAGCGGCTCGGGAGGCGGCGCGTCGAATGCAGTGTACGAACAATATGAAGCAGATCGCGCTCGCGCTTCACGGGTATCACGATGCGAACGGTCAATTTCCGGCGGCGGCTTGCCAGTTGAAGAATTCGGACGGAAACTTCAACAATCGCGACCGTTTTTCGCCTTTTACCGTTATTTTGCCCTATGTCGAGCAGAGCGCGTACTATCAGGAGATTTGCAACTCGCTCGTTTATCCTTGGATCAACGATTATAAAATAACCGACAAGCCGGTTTCTACGTTGCTTTGTCCGTCCGACGGCAATTCGACGCAAATTGGAAACAACAACGTCGCGAGAACGAACGTCGTTTACTCGCTTGGCGACGGAGCCCTTCAAAATATCCTGACGAGCGCGGCGCGAAAAGGAGGACGTATTAGCGCCAACGAGAACGTCAGTCAACGCGCGCCCTTTGAGGTCAACAACTGGAAAAGTATGGCGGCGATTACCGACGGAACGAGCAACACGATCGCCGTGAGCGAATCGCTGACGCCCGCGACGAGCAGTTCTAACGCCGTCAAAGGAGGCGCGGCTAAGTTGTCTTTGAACAGCGGCGGGGTAATTTATCCGTCTCGTTGTATGAACGTTCGCGACCCGAACAACCCGAATTTGATCGCCGAGTCGTATTTCGCGAAGGATTTTCTACACCGCGGTATGAAATGGACCGACGGTCAACCCGGACTTTCGGGATTCAACACGATTATGCCGCCGAACTCGCCGACCTGTTCCCCGAACGGCAGTTCCGACGCTTGGGGACTTTTCACGGCGACGAGCAATCATTCCGGCGGAGTCAACGTCGCTATGCTTGACGGATCTGTTCGTTTCGTCTCCGATACGGTCGACTGCAACGGCTTGCCCGATTGCCAGCAACATTCAACTTACGTCGGCAAAAGCGTTTTTGGCGTTTGGGGCGCCCTTGGTTCGATCGCCGGCGGCGAAACGACAAGCCTGTAACGAACGTCGATCATTGAGCGTATAAGCGATAATTTAAAACGTTGATCGACAAAGGAATTTTCGATGAAAAATATGAAAAGATTGTTCGTAGGCGTCGCGGCGGTTTTGACGCTCGTTAGCGCCGTCGGTTGCGGTCCGAAAAAGCCGGACGGAATGCCGCCGCTTTACCCGTGCGTGTTGACGTTCGTGCAAGGGGATAAGCCGGCGGCGGACGTTTTGGTCAATTTATACCCGGAGGATGGAAGCGACTCGCGTTGGCGTTCGGGCGGAACGACCGATACTAACGGAAAAATCGAGTTGCGAACCCTTGCGCAATACAAGGGCGTCCCGGAAGGAACGTACAAAGTGACCGCTTATAAAACGTTGATATCGGACGGTCCCGAACCGACCGAGGAACAAATTAGAAACGGCGACACTAACTTCGTTGCGACCTCGACGCGGTACGTCGACTCCAAATTTGAATTCCCGGATCAAACGCCGTTGCGCTTGACCGTCAAGGCGGGAAAGAACGCCGAGACGTTCGATCTTGGCGAAGCGATTCAGGAAGAGGAAGAGGTTCCAGCCGCAGGATATTAATGGCTTCCGTTTGTCGCTTTTGTCGACTCGTCGTTTTTCTATAAACGCCGTTGTTTTTCGAATTTCGTCAAACGACGGCGGGCGCATAAAAGAAATTGTCGGCGTTATTTTCCGCCCGCTTGACTTTGAAGAGCAAACGGGTATTATAGGAAGAGCGCTTAGTGTTTTGCGTCTGGAGGAGAACTAATGAGTCGACAAACGCCCAAAAACGCCGTCGTCGATTTGTTTTGCGGCGTCGGCGGCTTAACTTGCGGCTTGAGACAAGCCGGATTGACCGTCGTCGCGGGCTTCGATTGCGACGACGGTTGTCGTTTCGCTTACGAGACGAACAACAAAGCGCGTTTCTTTCGCGCCGACGTCGCTTCGCTGACAAGCGACGAACTTGTCGCCGTTTATCCTCCGAACGGCGCGAAGATTCTTGTCGGTTGCGCTCCTTGCCAACCTTTTTCTAATTATTCGTCTCGATACCGTAAAAACGGGCGCAAAGACGACAAATGGAAACTTCTTTCGTCCTTTGCAAGACTTGTCGAAGAGTCCGCGCCTGACGTCGTTTCGATGGAAAACGTACCCGGCTTGGCGAAAGAATCCGTTTTTCGCGATTTTGTCGAAACGTTGAAAAAATGCGGGTACGCTTCTTGTTGGGACGTCGTTTTTTGTCCCGATTACGGAACGCCGCAAAACCGAAGACGACTCGTCCTTCTTGCGTCGAGACTTGGCAAAATAGAGTTCCTAGAAAAAACGAGAACGCCTAACAATTACGCGACGGTTCGAGACGCGATCGGAACGTTCCCAAAAATATCCGACGGCGAAACCGATCCGAAAGATCGGCTTCATCACGCTTGCGCGTTGTCGGCGTTAAATCGACGGCGAATAGCCCAGTCGAAGCCGGGAGGAACTTGGCGCGATTGGGACGACGATTTAAGACTCGATTGTCATTGTTCCGCGTCGGGCAAAACGTTTCCGTCGGTTTACGGACGAATGGAATGGGACAAGCCGTCGCCGACGATCACGACGCAATTTTTTGGGTATGGCAACGGTCGTTTTGGGCGTCCTGAACAAAATCGAGCGATTTCAATTCGGGAAGGAGCCGCGCTTCAAACCTTCCCGAACGACTACCAATTTTTAAGCGACGACGACTCGTTTAACCGAACGAAGTTGGGCGTCCGTATTGGAAACGCCGTTCCCGTCGCGTTGGGAAAGGCGATCGGATTGGCGATTAAAAAACATTTGGAGGAGTGTTGCAATGGATGATAAAAACAACGTCTCTTATGCCGAACAAAGAAAGATAGACGAGGAAATCTACAAAAAAAGCGAAGTCTTTCGCTATCAGATTTTCGATTATACTTTACGCGATTTAACTTCTAAATTAGAAAAGCGTCGGTTGTTCGTACCTGATTATCAAAGACGCTTTGTTTGGCGCGAGGATAAACAGTGTTGTTTTATCGAGTCTCTTTTTATGGGACTTCCGATTCCGTCGATTTTCTTGGGACGTTCGCAAAGAAACGGTTCTTATGAAATTATCGACGGAGTCCAGCGACTTTCTTCTATCAAGAATTTCGTTGAAGGACGATTAAAATTAGAAGGTCTCAAAAAGATTGTTTCCTTGAATGATCGAACGTTTGATCAATTATCCGACGAAACTCGTGAAAATTTTCTTGACAAGTCCTTGCGAACGATCGTCTTGTTTAACAAATTGAAAGAAGAACCGATTAAGGAGTTGTTTAAGCGAGTTAATACGACAAGTGAAAAGCTTTCCGAATTTGAAACAATTCGGGAGGTTTTCAAAGGTAAAAGTTCTCTAATTGATTTAATTGAAGAATTTGAACAGGCGCAAACATTTATAGCCGTTACTCCGCTCTCTAAGCAAAGGTTGGCGAGATACCGAGGCGAACGCGGTTACTTTTTACTTCGTTTTTTTGTCTTTTTAGACAATTACGCAGAAGTTGGGCAACGACCGTTTGACTATTTGTACAACTTTATGGAAGACAGAGCGTCAAAGTTAAAACGAAAAGATATAAATCGTTATCGTAAAACGCTTGACGACGTGTTAAATTTTGTCGGAAAATATTTTGGAGCGAATGGATTTGGCAAATCTAAAAATCTGACGACGAGAACTCAATTCGACGCGCTTGCCATCGGCGTTGCATTGGCGTTGCGTGAAAATCCGAGTTTAAAATGTTCAACCGAAGCCGTTGAGAAAATAAGGGCGTCTAAGGAGTTCCAAGAACTTACTCCGTCCGGCGCTAGTTCAAATTCGGGCAAACTTTCCAAAAGGATTGAGTTTGTTCGAGATAAATTACTGGAGGTTTCACGTGGACTTTGAGGATCGACAAAATTTCCAGAAGGCTTGCGATTCCATTGAGTTGTTTTGGGAAGACATAAAAAGAGACGAAGAAAAAATAAAGAATCTTATTGGAGCGTCCCTTGACAGGGCGACCGACGACGAGACCTTAAACCAACTCAAAATTATATTCGAAATGAAAAAATCGTCGTTTGTATTAACGTTATACAACGTAATAGAATCGACTGTTCCTAAGCTTGTTCACGACATAATCAAGATAATCGTGGAGTTTTCGCCGTCTTTAGAGTTCAAAGATTTTAATATGGAGATTCGTAAATTCTGGATAAAGTTTCAGACTCAACGTTTTTTTGAAGCTAGAAACAAAGGCGAAAAGTTAGCTGAATTATATGAGTCGTTATGCGAACCGACCGATTGGAAAGAAATCGAAGACGCGCGAAAAATCAAAAACGTGTTAGGCGTTAGCGGGAATTTGGATTTTAGAGCGATCGAAGGGATTTTTAAAAATTTTGGCATAGAAATAAGATATGTTCAAGAACGGACAAATCAAAGAATAGAATCTTCATTTCCAAGAGAATATAAAGAAGCTCTAAAGAATATAAGAGAATTACGAAACCAATTAGCACACGGCAACATTTTGTTTTTTGCTGGTTCTGCCGAAAAAACAACGGTCGACAAATTAGAGAAATGTAAGGAGGCGACTTTCGAATGCCTTAAATCATTGATTCGTGAGACGGAAAAGTATTGCGACGAGTTGCAAAAAGACTTGGAAAAAAAGAAAAAGAGGCGATTAACGTCTTGATTTCTGAAATCAAGGTTCAAGACGAGTTTTGCTGTTTTGCGACGCCGTTTTGTCGAATATGTCGTCGCAGAGTAAACACAAGGTTTAAGCGTCTTATAACGTCGACGTCGCGAGACGTTTGTAATTGGACGCGCAAAAATTTCGGCGTCGCCTCGTTCACTCCAACCGTCGAATTTTATTCGGCGGCTTTTCACTAACGATTACGGTTTTTGTTTGTAAGTCGTCGCGACAGTTTGCGCGTGATCGAACGACAAATTTTTCTTCTCGCCTTTGCTTTTTAGCTTGAGTTTTCTTTACTCCGCCAAATATCCGCGCGTTCTTCTCGAAAAAAGCCAAATACCTAGGGCGTCTCTTTGACTTTCAACAGAGTTAGGTTATACTATAATTCAGGGAAGTTGGGCGTTTCTTAGACGTTGGTCTTTAAGCGCAAAACGACGATAATTTTGAAAGCGAGCGCGTTAATGGAAATTGGGTCTTGGACGCGGGAGTTTGTCGCGAATAAAGCGACGATCGTTCCGTCTTTGTTGGCGTCTGATTTCGCCAATCTCGAATCGGAGATTAGGCGCTTGGAGCAGGGGGGCGCCAAGGTTCTGCACGTCGACGTAATGGACGGCGTCTTTGTGCCGAATATTAGCGTCGGCTTGCCCGTCTTGGCTTCGATTCGCAAGGTTACAAACTTAAAATTAGACGTTCATCTGATGATCGTCCAGCCCGAAAGATACGTCGACGCCTTTCGTAACGCGGGCGCCGATTCGATTACGTTTCACGTCGAGGCGTCGTCGGAACCTCGGAGCCTTTTGCGACGCATTCGCGAACTTGGCGCCGCGCCCGGCTTAGCGTTGAATTACGGAACGCGCGTCGAGAAGATTTTGCCCTTCGTCGAGGACGCGGATATTCTGCTGACGATGAGCGTTCCCGCCGGGTTTGGCGGGCAAAAATTTCGCGTCGACGTTCTCGACGCGATCAGAAAAATTCGCGCGGTCGCCGGAGACGAGAAATTGTTCGAAATCGACGGGGGAATCGACGTCGACACGATCTCCCTTGCGGCGTCGGCGGGCGTGAATTTTTTCGTCGCCGGGACGGGCGTTTTTCGCGCGCAAGACTACGGCGCGCAGTTGAATTTGTTGCGCGAGAAAGCGTTGGAAAATTGATTGTTGGAAAAACGATTGGAAAAATGATCGCGAGTTTGCGCGAGTAACATAAAATTTTTGTCGCGGCTTTGACGCAACAAGGCGTCGCAACGCGCGCGGCTTCCTTTGACGAGCGGTTTTTATTATGGGTTGGCAAGATTCGACTGAAACAAAACGTAAACGGGGCGTGCCCGAGGGATTGTGGGTGCGTTGTCCCGGTTGTCAAGGAACGATCTTTCGTAAAGAGGCGCAACGTCGTTTGGGAACTTGCCCGGAGTGCGGGTATCACTGGGCGATTTCGGCGCAGGAACGCATCGCGCAAACTCTCGACGAAGGAACCTTTGAAGAATGGGACGCCGATCTTGTCGCCGCCGACCCGCTCGAATTTAAGGACCGAAAGTCGTATCGCGACCGCGTCCACGACGACCAAATCGCCACGGGTATGAAAGACGCCGCGATCGTCGGTTGCGGACGCGTGCGCGCTCGAAAGGTCGTTTTTGGCGTCACCGATTCGCGCTTCATTATGGGAAGCATGGGGTCGGTCGTCGGCGAGAAATTGACTCGCGCGATCGAACGCGCGCGAGAAATGGACTTGCCGCTGATTATTGTTTCCGGCTCCGGCGGCGGCGCGCGTATGCACGAAGGAATTTTTTCGCTGATGCAGATGGCGAAAACTTCCGCCGCGTTGGCGCGTTTTCACAAAGCGGGCGGGCTTTTTATTTCCGTTCTTACGAATCCGACGATGGGAGGCGTCGCCGCAAGTTTCGCGTCGTTGGGAGACGTCGTTTTTGCCGAGCCAAAAGCCTTGATCGGTTTTGCCGGACCGCGAACTGTTAAGGCGACGATTCGCATCGAATTACCGAAGGGGTTTCAAACGAGCGAATTCTTGCTCGAACACGGCTTTATCGATCGAATCGTCTCGCGTCAGGATATGAAGAGCGAGTTGGCGCGCGCCGTCGATTATTGCCGAAAGTAAACGTCAAATATCGTCGATTCGTCGACGCGACTTAGGAAGGGGCGTTGATTTGGGCGTTCGTAAAAATAAAGGCGGTTCCGCCAAAATACGCGTCGAGTTCAAAAGAAATCGCAACGAACGAACGCGCGTCGTCGATTGGACGCGACGTTATCAGGAGAGTCTTGAAGACGCCGATTTCGACGCCGAATCGAGCGAAGAACGCGGCGAAGAAGAGAACGAACGTCCGGCAAAGACGCATACGGCGCCGAATAAGGTCGAGGCCTCGAAATACTTGCGTCGCGCGGTTCGCGACGATTGCGACGATTCCGCGCGCGGCGAGCGAGTCTTGGCGAAAGGAGACGCGACGCGCAAAAGAACGGTCGTCGGAACGTTCGTCGGCTCTGAGAATCTTTCGGGCGAGCGTGGCGATTTCGACGTTCTGCCCGACGTCGATTTGAACGTTTGCCGCAAAGGACGCGTCTTGCGCGTTCACGGGCTTTATTCCTACGTCGAAGCGGAAGACGGGCGCGTCTACGCCTGTTTGACGCGACGCGTTCTTAAAACGTTGTCGACGAATCAGCGCCAAGTCGTCGTCGCGGGCGACCGCGTCTATTTTCGAGACGCCACGCTTGCAAACGGACCGCTTGAAGGATTCGTCGAACGAGTCGAGCCTCGTTACGGCGTCTTGAGCCGCACGAGTTGGAATCGCAAGCATATCGTCGTCGCGAACGTCGAACAGGCGCTGATCGTGACGAGCGCCGCCGAGCCGCGTTTGAAGCCGAATCTCATCGATCGTCTGATCGTAACTTGCGAGCGTTCCGGAATTAAGCCGATTATTTGCGTCAACAAAGTCGATCTGATCGACCCGGCTTCTTTACAGCCGTTCCTAGGCGTCTATGCGAAAATGGGGTATCGCACGATTATGTTTAGCGCGAAGACGGGCTTCAATCTTGACCGCGTTCGTCGCGCGCTTGCCGGACGTGAAAGCGTCGTGGTCGGTCAAAGCGGCGTCGGCAAGTCTTCGGCGCTCAACGCGGTCGACTCCTCTTTGAAATTGCGCACGGGCGCGATCAGCCAAGAGAATCAGAAAGGCAAGCATACGACGACGACGTCGCGACTCTTGAAACTGTCGTTTGGCGGTTACGTCGTCGACACGCCCGGCGTGCGGCAGTTTATGCTTTGGGATTTCGCGCCGGAGGAGGTCGTCGGATATTACCGCGATTTGCGAGTTTACGAAAATCGTTGTAAGTTTCCAAACTGCACGCATACGAACGAGGCGATGTGCGCGATTAAAAACGCGGCGGCGGACGGACGCCTCGATTCGCGACGGTATGAGAGTTATTTGGCGTTGCGTTCCGGCGAATATGATCGTCTAAACGACTTAGAATAACGTATTCTTATTTAATTTCTTTTCCGACGCAAGGCGTTAAGGGAGAATCCAAGATGAGCGTTTTGACTACGCGACGAAAGTTTTTTGAAATAGTTTCGACGGCGGCGAGCGTCGCTTGTCTTGTCGGCGTCGGCGGCGTCGAGGCGAAAGAAGAACCCGAAAAAAAAGACGAGGTAAGGCTCTGTTTGAATTTGGGAACGATTAGAGAGTATAATCTGTCTTTGCGCGAGGAAATTGCGATCGCGAACGAGGCGGGTTATCGTTCCGTCGAGATTTGGATCGATCGTCTTGTCGATTACGCCCGCGACGGACAAAACGATTTTTCTAAGGCGAAACTTGCCGAACTCAAAAAATATCTCGACGGCGAAGGAATGCGAATCGAAGGCGGAATTGGATTCGCTACGTGGATTATGAACGAAGCGGATCGACGCCAAGCGGGACTCGACGAAATTAAGCGTCAAGCGGAAGCGTTGGCGATTCTTGGCGCCCCGTGCCTTGCCGCGCCCGCCGCAGGTCCTTGGAACGAGAAGATCGAAGGAATCGAAGTTATTGCGGAACGTTACGCCGCCGTCTTGGAACTTTGCGCGCCCTTTCGCGTTCGTCCCGTTTTGGAATTATGGGGCGCTTCGCCGACCTTGTCGCGCCTTTCCGATTGTCTCGCGATTTGCGCCGAAACGCGCGACGAACAAGCCGGACTCTTGCTTGACGTCTATCACTTATATCGCGGCGGCAATTCCTTTGCGAGCTTAAATTTAGTCGCGGGCTCGGCGCTTCCTATTTTCCATTTGAACGATTATCCAAACGCGCCCGAGAGGGAAAAATTGACCGACGCCGACCGCGTGTTTCCCGGCGATGGAATCGCGCCTTATCCTTATATTCTTTCGACGTTGAAAAAGAACGGTTTTACCGGCGCGCTCTCGCTGGAACTTTTCAATAAGACGTATCGGCAAAAGTATTCGGCGCTGGAACAAGCGAAATTGGGCTTGCAAAAGATGCGCGCGCTCGTTGAAGCGTAAAGGCGACGTTTTTTTGGCGACGTTTTTTTGGCGACGTTTTTTTGGCGACGTTTTTTTGGCGACGTTTTAGATTTTGTGATAAAACGCGCGCAGGTATTTTGGGACGCAAATAACCGAACGTGAAATAAACGCTCGGTTCCCCTTTTCTTACGTTGAAAAAAGAATATATTATACGTTGGAAAGGAGGAGCCGAAAATGAACGACGTCGGCGTCATACTTGCGCGCAACCTCGAACGGTTTCGTCGCGCTAAACAAATAACTTTGAAAGAACTCGCGACGATCGCCACAGTTCCTCTTGTTGAACTGAAGGAACTTGAAGCGCCGACCGGCAAGTCGCGTTCTATGGAAACGGTAACTAGGCTTGCGTCCGCGTTAGGTCGAACCGTTTTCGACTTGTATCGCGTCCCTCTGGCAATGGAATCCGTTCGCTTCCGCGCCAACAAGTCTTTCAGCAGAGAAGCGCGCGTCGACGTCGTCGACGAATGCGTAAGACGTTTGAACGACTACTGTTTTTTGGAAGACCTTTTAGGGAAGAAAAGCGAGTTTAATCTTCAATTTCCGAGTCGAGGCGGCGAGAGCGTCGATCCCGTCCGATTTGCGAACGAAGCGCGCAGACGCTTGAATCTGTCTCCTTGTCAGCCGATCAACGACGTCGGCGGAGTTCTCGACAAATTTGGAGTGAAGTATTGGTTTTGTAAAAGCGCCTTATCTGACGAAGCGTTCGGGCTTGCGTTTAACGAGACGCCGCAACGAACGGGTCTTGTCGTCTTTGAAAACGATTCAGTATCGACTGAACGTCTTATTTTTACTGCGTTTCACGAGTTGGGACATTTGACGTTGCATTCTCGAACTTTTGACGCTTCGAAGGAATTGAAAAACGAAGAGGAGGAAAGGGAAGCCGATCGATTTGCCGGCGAGTTTTTAATGCCAAACGACGGGTTCAAACAATGTTGGAACGACGCGAATGGTTTGTCTTTCGTCGAACGCGTACTCAAGGTCAAACGAATTTTCCACGTAAGTTATAAGACTGTCTTAATGCGTCTTGTCGACCTTGGCAAAGAGACAAAAAGCGTTTATGAAAAATTTGATCGGTTATTTTCTCAGACGAGACGCGAGAAGTTTGACGGCGTTCAAGAGCCCTATGGACTGGAAAAATCCGGCGTTTTTAACGACCGTTTTAGAAGTCTTGTCTACGACGCGTTGAAACTCGAAAAAATAACGCAAAGTCGCGCGGCTGAAGCGCTTGGCGTTTCTATTCAGGAACTACGCGACGAATTGAGAGGAGCGAGCGTTTGAACAAACCTCGTTTTCTCCTCTTTGACGCTTGCGTCGCGATCGACTTTCTTGATTTGAATTGCGATTTCGTCGCGCTTGTTTCCGAGACGTTGGGACAAGTCTGTATCGCGCGTCCGTTGTTGGAAGAGCTAAAAGGGCGAGTCAATGCGGAGAACGCCGCGCAACTAGGAATAGAAATAGTCGACGTCGACGAAGAGGACGTTTTGACCGTATTGGAACGAGAGAACGCGCCGAAAGGGGACGACGCTTGGGGACGTCTTTCGAATTACGACGTTCTTTGTCTGTTGACGGCGCGACGCGGACGATACGTTTGCGCGACGAACGACGCGGCGCTTTTGAAGCGTTGCGAGGCGCTCGGCGTAGAAACAAAACGCGGATTGCGACTCGTCGTCGATATTGTCGAACGAGGCGCTCTAACAAAGGCGCGCGCGAAAGAAATCGGCGCGTCGATTTGTCGCGCTAACCAATGGATGAAGACTTCTCTTTACAAGGATTTTATCAAACGAGTCGAGGACGTTCAGTAACGCGACGAAAAGGAGCGATATGAAAACGACTCGACTCTTGTCTTTTTTTGACGTCGGTTCAATTCTTGAACGTCGTTTTGTTTTTTTGCTTGCGAACTGAACCGACGAACGAATAAATCTCGATTAATACCCTATCTTTTTCAGCCAAGCGGCGCAACGATCTTGCCAAGTCTGCGCGTTCGGCAGATTGTCCCAGAACATAAATCCGTGAGGCGCGCCTTCGTAAATATGCAATTCGCAAGGAATATTCATTTTGTGAAGACGCTTGTAAATCTCGATCGAACCCAACGGCGAATAAATATCGGCGTCGCCGTGAATTAGACACATCGGGGGCGTTTGCGCGTCGAAATGGAAGTCGGGTAGAATCGCCGCGCCTTCGCCTTTGTTGACGTTAGGATCGGTCGCGCCGTCTTCAAGGACGTAGGCGGGATAGACGGGCGAGGCGAAGTTCAGATTCGCGGGCAATTTATCCATTTCGTCGACGGGTTCGTAAGTCTGCGTCGTCGAATTGACCGCCGTCAGAACCGTGAGACAGCCGCCCGCAGAATAGCCTTGCGCGCCGATTTTGTCGGGCGATATTCCATATTTTTCGGCGTTGGCGCGCATATAACGCACGGCGCGTTGCGCGTCTTGCAAGGCGGGCAAGTAGATCGGTCCCGAAGTCGGACGAGGCGCGCGATAGACCAAGACGGCGGCGACGTAGCCCTTGTCGTTCCAGAACTTCGCGTTCGGAATACCTTCGTTTTTATAGTAGCAAACGCTGAATCCGCCGCCGGGGAATACTAGAATACAAGCGTCGGACGTTTGCTTTTCAGGACGATAGATCAGCAGTTGCGGCGTAGTGACACGTTCCGCCGGACTATGCGGATTGTTCGGGTTCTCGACGTTCGGTTCGCGAACCGTTTCGCCCGGCGCAAGACCCGGCCAAATTTCTACTTTTTCGACGGTTTGAGCGGTCGCGTTGGAACAAGTCGCCAAGACGATCGCCGCAAGTAAAGAAACAAGCGATTTTGCGTAAGATTTCATAATGCTCTTTCGTTTTCAACAACGGTTAAACCTTGCGTTTCGACAAACGAACGCAAGGCGTCAATCAACGAAAGGTATTATACTCAATCTTACTTCTTTTTTCCAGCAAATTTTTTACTAAGACGCTGAAAAATTTTCGGCGGCGCGCTTTTTTTCTTGTTTTTCGCTCGAGTCGACGGTCGAAGGAGCAAGTAGACGAAGGACAGGGGCAAAACGACGATAAGAAGTTGCGGACGCCAAGCGCAAACGACCGCGCTAATCGGTACGACGTAGAGCGTCCAACGGGGCAACGCTTCCAACTCCGGCCACGCGAGCCAGAGAAGAAACATTACGACGCACATTCGATTGAGTTCGAACAAACCGGGTTCGTTGGTTATCCACCCGACCAAAATTAACGCCGCCATACAGACCGCGATCCACCCGACTTTCGTTCGAGTCGGAATTTCCGACCATTTTTTCCTTCGTTTCTTCGAGCCGGAGGACGAGTCTGTAATTGCGGCGCGCTTAACGGACGCGCCGTCGTTCGTTTTCAAGGGACGATTAGACACGGAAAACGCCTTTGTCTTTGTCGTTAGTCTTTGGTAAATTACGCTCGTCTAGCGCGTTTTGCGTCGACTTTAAGAAAGTCGCGTTTCAAAATCTTCGTATTGAAATTGACGAAGAACGCGAAAATCTCCGCCGGGCTTTTCTGAATCGCACGAGACGATCGAAGGAAGCGGAACGCCGTTGAAGGTCGTGTTTTTACAGACCGTATATTGCGCCATATCCTCAAAAACGAGCCGATCGCCTATCTGAAGAGGACGGAGAAACTGGTATTCGCCGATAACGTCTCCCGAAAGGCAAGTCTTGCAACCGAGCAGGTATTTGTAAAAACCCTCTTCCAAAGGCGTTTCCGGGTCTTCGATCGCGACGCGCGCGCCGACAATTTCAGGAACATAGGGCATTTCAAGGACGTCGGGCATATGCGCGGTCGCCGACGCGTCGACGATTCCGACGTCGAGTCCGTGAGAATTTTTAACGACGTCGAGAACCGTCGCGACAAGGAAGCCCGAACGAAAAACGTGCGCTTCGCCCGGCTCTAGGAAGACTTTTAAACCGTAACGTTTGCGGAAATCGCCGACAAGTTGAATCAAGCGTTCGACGTTGTAACCCTCGCGCGTGATATGATGACCGCCGCCGAAATTGATCCACGAAAGGCGAGGGAAAAATCGTTCAAAGCGTTCGCAAACGACTTTGAGCGTGCGTTGCAACACGTCGGCGCCCTGCTGGCACATCGTGTGAAAATGGAACCCGTCGATTCCGTCAAGCGCGTCTTCGCCCGCCTCGAGCAAGGAGTCGAGACGAACGCCAAATCTCGATCGACTCGTACACGGATTATAAATCTCGAGGGCGACTTCCGAATATTCGGGATTGACGCGCAAACCGACTTGAATTTTATGGTCGGCTTCTTCGATTATCGGTCTGAATTTACGCAGTTGCTCCAAAGAATTGAAGACGATATGATTGCAATATTTGCACAAACCGCGCAACTCGTCGGCGGAATAGGCGGGCGAATAGACGTGCGCGTCTTTGGTTCCGTTTACGTTAAACTTCTCGCTACCGAGTTTCGCCTCGTTGAGACTACTAGCGGCGAAACCGGCTAGAAACGGTTCCATTTCGTCGAAAAAGCCCCAAGTTGAAAAGGCTTTGAGGGCGAGGAGTATGCGACAATCGGCTTCGTCTTGAACGCGTTTTAACAGGCGCATATTTTTACGAAGCAAAGCTCGATCGATTATATAATAAGGGGTGGACGTCGGCGCCGAAGCGTAATCGAAGTCATAGGGACGGTAAGCCGCGTTCATTCGGTAGTCTCCGTTATGGAACAACGCCGAACGACGAATCGATCGCCGTTCGAGCTAAATTTTCCAAAATATGAAACAACGCCGATCCAAACGAATCAACGCAATTTCGTTCGGATATAGGACGTTTAACTGAGACAAAACGTCTTATGGAAAAAATATTATTCAAAGCGCGTCGTCGGTTCTTCAACGCCCCAAGGCAAGCCCCATTCGCCGACTTTTGCCATAAAGGGCTCCGGATCGAATTCCTCGACGTTGAAGACGCCCTTGCCCGCCCATTGACCCGTCAAGAACATTGCGGCGCCAAGCGCGATGGGAACGCCGGTCGTATAACTTACCGCCTGCGCGCCGACTTCTTTGTACGACTCTTGATGATCGCAAACGTTGTAAATATAACGGGTAATTTCCTTGCCGTCCTTTTCGCCGACGATCCAAACGCCGATACAGGTCTTTCCGACGGTTCGCGGACCGAGCGACGCCGGATCGGGTAAGAGCGCTTTCAGGAATTGCAACGGGACGATTTCGCGTCCTTCGTACATAACCGGCTTGACGCTCGTCATACCGACGTTTTGCAAGACCTCTAAATGCGTGAGATACGATCGTCCGAACGTCATCCAGAAGCGCATGCGTTCAATTTCGGGATAATTTTTTGTCAACGATTCCATCTCTTCGTGATAGAGGAGATAGAGGTCTTTTTCGCCAATACCCGCCGGGAAGTCGAAGACGCGTTTGAATTCCATCGGCTTCGTTTCGATCCATTCGCCCTTTTCGAAATAACGTCCGTTGGCGGAGACTTCGCGAATATTAATCTCCGGATTAAAATTCGTCGCGAATGGATACCCGTGATCTCCGGCGTTGCAGTCGATAATGTCGACCGTGCGAATTCGATCAAAGAGTTTTTTGCGCGCGTAGGCGACGTAAATATTCGTCATACCCGGATCGAACCCGCAACCTAAAATCGCCGTCAGACCGGCTTGCTGGAAACGCTCTTGCATTTCCCATTGCGGCGCGTAACAGAAACGAGGGACGTCGGGGTGTTCATAGTTGGCGGAGTCGAGATAACTGACGCCCGACTTGAGACAAGCCTCCATAATCGTCAAGTCTTGATAGGGTAGGGCGACGTTGATCACAAGGTCGGGTCGACGCTTGTCGAATAATCTCGCGAGCGCTTCCACGTCGTCGGCGTCGATCGTTTCGGTCGGAATTTCACGCGGATAATTCTTGATTTCGGAGACAATTTTGTCGCATTTCGAAACGGTTCGACTTGCAAACGTAATTTCTTCAAATATTTCGGGGTGTTGCGCGCATTTGTGCAAAACGACGCGTCCGACTCCGCCGGCGCCAATAACAAGGACTCGTTTCATATCGGGCTCCCTAGTGAAAAAAAAACGACGTCGAAGTCGAATAGCGACGACGCCAAAACGCTTCCCCTTATTCTATACGCATTGCGGAATTAATGCAAGAGTCGGAACGAGAAAAGATTTGTCGATCGTTAGAAAACGCCCGCGACAACGGCGCCGCATTGGGGACAACGCGCGTTTCCGTCGCGTCCGAACGTCGGCTCGAGAAAGCGAATTGCGTAACGCGCGGAACGTTCGAGCAAGCCGACGCCGCAGTTTGGACAGAACGTCGTCTGCCCTGCGACGTTTTCCACGTTGCCAAGATAGACGTAACGCAAGCCGCTCGCTTTGGCAATATCGGCGGCTAGTAGCAACGTCTCGACGGGCGTCGCTTGGGAAACGGTCGAACGCCACGCCGGGAAAAAAGCCGAAAAATGCAGAGGAACGTCGACGCCTAGCTTGTCCGCAATCCAATCGCACATTGCGCGCAGGTCGTCGGGCGAATCGTTAAGAGTCGGCACGACGAGATTCGTAACTTCTAGCCAAACGTTCGTTTTTTTGGCGACGTATTCGAGCGTTTCCTTTACGGCGTCCAAATCGCCGCCCGTCGCGTCGCGGTAGAATTGGCGCGCGAAGCCCTTGAGATCGACGTTTGCGGCGTCGAGAACGTCGTAAAATTCTTCGCGCGCGCGTCCCGCGATCATACCGTTTGTAACGGCGACAACCTTAATACCGGCTTGTCGACACAATTTCGCGACGTCGACGACGTATTCCGCCCAAATCGTCGGTTCGTTATAGGTGAACGCGACGCTTGGACAGCGGTTCGCTTGGGCGATTTTGACGACGTTTTCCGGGGAAAGATATTCGATGCACGCGGCGTCGACGCGTTGCGGTTGCGATATTTTCCAGTTTTGGCAAAATTGACAAACCAAATTGCAACCAAGCGTTCCTAAAGACAGAATAGGCGTGTTCGGTAAGAAATGATAGAGCGGCTTTTTCTCGATGGGATCGATCGCGACCGAGACGGGGCGCCCGTAGAGCAGGGAACGCAAGACGCCCGAATCGTTGTAACGAACGGAACAAAAACCCGACCGACCGTCGGCAATTTCGCATTGACGAGGACAAAGGCGGCAACGAACGCTTGAAGAATTGCGATCTCGCGTCGGCGTTTCGTTTGTTCCTACAAAGGAATATCGACCGGCGCCGACGGGGCGCGCGAAACTGTAGGGGAGACGCTCGGGCGCTTCGTCGATTCGATCATACCAACGCGCCTCGGGAAATTGGACAAACGAACTATTATTCAAAGAACTAGACGCCGCCGCGTCTCCTCCGTTTGATCTACTCTAACGTTCCGTGTTTTCGTAAACTTGCCTCGCTTTGTCGCTCAATAAAAACGTGTCGCCGCGCGAGACTTTTTTCTTTTCTTTGGAGCCGCGCCCCATTTTCGCGACGTAATCGGACATATCCGAATCTTGATCGCGCTTTTTGGGGGCGTCGTCTTCGTCTTCTTCGGCGAATTCTTCGTTCTTTTTCTTTTTTTGGCTTTTTGTCGTCGAACAGCCGCAAGCGCCCAAAATTAGCGACGCGCCGAGAATCGCCGAGAAGAAACGTCGACGTGAAATTTGACTTGCGTTCAATTTGACTTGTAAATCGATCGATCTTATGGACATAACGCGCTCGTCGTTTCGTTTTCTTCCGTGAATTTCAACCCTTGGGCGCAAGTTGTCTCGCCCCCTCTTACTATCGATGATCGATCGTATGGAATATTAGGAAAATTCGTTATTTTTGGAAAATAACAATAACACGGCGTCAAACCGTCTCTTTGTAGCAGTTCTTACGTTACGTTTATTGAAAATCGACGGCGATTTGATAGAGAACCGGCCAACATTTCCCCGTAGCAAAGAGTTTTTTTTGGCGAGCGTCGAACGCCAAGCCGTTCAGAACGTATTCTTGACTAGCTTTCAGGCTTTTCGGCGTTAGCGAAGCGAAATTGATCGCCGTTCCAAGGACGTTTCCGTTTGTCGGATCTATTCGCACGATAAACTCTTGCTGGTAGACGTTTGCCCAAATCTCTCCGTTAATCCATTCTAATTCGTTTAAATATTCAAGTTGGCGTCGCTTGCCTTTGGCGTCGACAAATCGAACGTCGATCGTCTTTTCCAATTTAAAATTACTTGGATTAAAGAAGCGAATTTTTGAGGAACCGTCGCTCATTACCAGACTTTTCCCGTTGTAAGTCAGCCCCCAACCTTCGGTTCGATAACGAAATTCGTCGACTTTTTCAAAGGTCTTTTTGTCGTAAACGAGACAAGTTCGCTCGCGCCACGTCAAAAGATACAATTTATCGTCGACGGCGGCTAATCCTTCGGCGAAATATTTCGACGGAATTTTGATTTGTTTGAGTACTTCGCACGTTTCGGCGTCGACTTTGCGCAAGAGCGAACGCCCGTATTGTCCGCCGCTCTCGTATAGGACGCCTTTTTTCGTTGCGGGGTCGAGTTCGTAAAGGAGTCCTTGCGTATAGGACTCGACGTCGCGTTCGATTTTCTTTTCGAGTTTAAAAGAGACTTGCGGAACGTCGTCTTTTTTCACGCCCGAATTGGACTCTTTATCTCCTTCCGCGCCCCTGACGGAGAAGGAACGCGCGAAAGAAGAAGCGCCGAATAGACCGCAAAGAACGCCGCTTGCCAACAGACTACGTCTGGTTAATTTCGTAAAATTTGACGTTTTCATCTGATCGCGCATATTAGTCGAGATAATTAAAAGGGTTGCGCGTCGGCGTTTCTTTCGAGCGCTTGACGCAAAAAACGACCCGTCGCGTTTCCTTCAAGCGCGGCGATTTCTTCAGGAGTTCCGATCGCTAGGAGATTCCCGCCTTCTTTGCCGCCCCCAGGTCCTAGATCGACGATCCAGTCGGCCGCTCTCATAACGTCTAGCGAGTGTTCGACGACGATCACCGTATTGCCCGCGTCGACAAAACTGAAAAGAATCTTTAAGAGTCTGTCGACGTCGCGTGCGTTTAGCCCGGAGGTCGGCTCGTCAAGAACGTAGAGCGTCGAGCCGACGCCGGAACGCGATAGTTCCGTCGCCAATTTAACGCGTTGATTTTCACCGCCGGAAAGCGAGCGGGAAGATTGACCAAGCGTCAAATATCCCAAGCCGACTTGACAAAACCCTTCAATAATTTTTGATATGGCGACGTGATTTTCGAAGAAAACGGCGGCTTCGTCGAAAGTCATATCAAGAACCTCGGCGATCGATTTGTTCTTGTAACGGACTTCGAGCGTTTGACGATCGTACCGCGTTCCTTCGCAAGCGGGACAAGGCGCGTATAAGTCGGGTAGGAACGTCGATTCTATTTTTTGGACGCCAAGTCCAAGGCACTCTTCGCAACGTCCGCCCGCCACGTTGAAACTGAATCTACCCGCTTTATACCCGCGATTTCGAGCTTCGCGCGTTTCGGCGAATAATTTGCGGATTTCGTCGAACAAACCCGCGTAAGTCGCCGGATTGCTACGAGGCGAACGCCCGATCGGACGCTGGTCGACTTTGATTATTTTGTCGATGCGACTAGCGCCGCGCAAGCTCTTGTATTTCATTTGACGTTCGATTTCGGCGTCTTCGGTCGAAATCGAGCCGGAAAGTCGTCTTATAATCGCGGGCGCGAGCGTGTCGTTAATTAACGAACTTTTGCCCGAGCCGCTGACGCCCGTGACGCACGTCAGCAATCCCAAAGGGAAGGAGACGTCGACGTCTTTCAAATTGTTCGTTTGCACGCCTTCGAGCGTCAGTACGCGCGTCTTGACAAATTTCCGCCTCTTACGGGGCGTCGCGACGCCCGCCTTGCCGCGTAAATAGGAGCCCGTCGGCGAATCGGGATTCTGTTCGATTTGCGCGGGCGTTCCTTGCGCCAAGATTCGACCGCCGTCTTTACCGGCGTTCGGTCCTATGTCGATCAGCCAATCCGCGCTACGCATAATCTCTTCGTTATGTTCGACGAAAATCGTCGTGTTGCCCGCGTCGCGCAGTTCTTTTGCAACTTCGATTAGACGGTCGACGTCTTGCGGGTGAAGTCCGATCGAAGGCTCGTCCAGAATATAACAGACGCCCGACAAGCCGTTTCCCAAGATCGTCGCCAATCGAAGACGTTGAAATTCGCCCCCGCTTAACGTTTCCGCAGGTCGATCAAGGGTTAGGTAATCTAGTCGCAGTCTGTTCATCAAGCGCAATCTTTCGATAATCTTTTCGAGTATCGGTTGCGCGATCGTTTGTTCGGGTTCGTCGAACTTTAGACTTTCGAACCAAGGCAAAGCGTCGGCGACGGTCAACGCGAGCGCTTCGCATATCCTTTTGCCGCCGACTTCGACCGTTCGCGCTTCAAGTTTGATTTTCGAACCGTCGCACTCGCCGCAAGTCGCTTTTCCGCGCAACTGAGTCAAAAACGCTTGTTCTCGGGCGCTTTTAGAATCCTTGTATATAATTTCGAGCGTCGGCAGAAGTCCGCTAAAGGAAACGAAAGATTTCGACGAGTCGCTTGAGGGCGTTTCCGATTCCGCGCCGTTTTTAGGCGACTCGTTTTTAGGCGACTCGTCTTCAAGCGAATCGACGTCGTTAGATTCGGCTCCATATAAAAACAATTTGCGCGTCGAGTCGTTCCAATCGGCGATTTTAAGATTGGCGACGCCGGGCGCTTCCTTTTCAAATTCATTCGCAAGAGACGTTAGTTTGCGTTGCGCGACGACCGAAAGCCCTTTAGCAAGAGACGCAAGACTTTCAAACAACAGATTTTCTGATTTTGGAAGGACGAGTTCAGGGTCAAAGGCTTCAACTTTTCCAAGCCCCTGACACGCGGGGCAAGCGCCTTGCGGACTATTAAAGTTAAAAGAGTTAGGTTCCAATTCCGAATAGGTCGCGCCGCATTTAGGACAGGAGAACCGCACGCTGTAGAACGCTTCTTTCCAGACGCTTCGGGTCGTGCCCTGTTCGGTCTTTTGCCGTTCTTTTTCGTAGAGGCAACATATTCCGCCGTCCCCTTCTTTGACCGCGATTTTCAGCGATTCCATAAGACGCGACTGAACGCCTTCGCGCAAAACGAGTCGATCGACGACCGTTTCGATCGTATGAAACTTTTTCGGATCCAATTCCGGCGGATTTGAAATTTCTACGATAACGCCGTCGACGCGAGCGCGAGTCGAACCCGACTTGACGAGGCGACTAAAAACGTCCTTATGGTCGCCGCGTTTTTCTCGCATGATCGGAGCGAGGATCATAAAACGCGCGCCGGGCGGCAGTTGAAAGATCGCCTGTTGAATCTGCTCGATCGAAAGACGCCGAATCGGTCGACCGCACCTGTAACATCTCGCGACGCCGACGCGCGCGTAGAGAAGTCGCAAAAAATCGTAAATTTCCGAGACGCTTGCGACGTATCCGCGCGGATCGTTGACAAGCATGCGTTGCTCCAACGCGACGGTTGGCTGAAGACCGCGAACGTAGTCGATTTCAGGACGCGCCAGGCGTTTCAGATATTGGCGCGCGTAAACGGACAGGCTTTCAATATATTGCCTTTGGCCTTCGGTAAAAATCGTGTCGAAAGCCAGCGAACTCTTGCCGCTTCCGCTTGGACCGGCGAGAACGGTAATTTGATTGCGCGGAATTTCAACGTCGATATTTTTCAAATTATGAACGCGCGCGCCGACAATTTGAATAGAATTAGAATCAGATTCAAGTTGTTCCGAACTAAGAGGTTCGTCGTTCTTCGGATTTTTCTTTGACGTTTCGTTCATTTAACGTTTCTCCGTTCGAGCGCAATCTTTTAACGCGAAACGACGCGTCGTTCCATTTCAAGTCAAGTTCGCGACGACGCGATCTCTTTGAAAAAGCGTCGACCGTCGCTATTATACTCGCTAAACTCGTCAAATCAAGGTTTTTTAACGCTTTGCGCCAAAACTTTGCGATAAATCGATTCGATCGGCGCGTTTGTCGCTTCCGCGACGGCGCGACAATCCTCAAATTCGGGCGCGAAAGTCAAATCGTCGCCTTGGAGATTGGAGCCGATTTTGACGCGAACCTTATTGTCGAAGACCTCGACTTCTTGTTGGCGTCGTTTTAACGCGTAACGTTTCTTGGGCGTTTCGCGCGCGCCGAAAGTCGACGTTTGACGGAAGAACGCGTCGAGAACGGCTTCTTTGTTTTCGGCGTCGACAAGCGCGCAAAGTTTCCAAGCGGGTCGTCCTTTTTTCATTTGAATCGGCTCGAGCCAAGCGTCGCGCGCGCCGACTTCAAAGAGCTTCGTCGACGCAAACGCGAGAATCTCGCCCGACGAATCGTCGATATTCGCTTCGAGTTCCCAAAGCGTCTCTTCTTCATAGAGCGGCGCCGAAGTCGACTCCGCGCTATCGTCGTACTCGTAAATCGACGCGCGCAAAAGATTGGGACGCGTTTTCATTTCGCGCGTTCCAAAAGAATTGGCGCTTGCTACGATTTTGGCGCCCGACGGAATTTCCAGCTTCTTCCAGACGGCGAAGAGCGAAGTCGCAGTCGGCGTGAGCATTTCGCAACGCTCGACGTCGTTTGAGGTTGGCAACGCGTATTTTTCTAAGAGAATCGCCGTCGCGGGCGCGGGTAGGGGATAGACGCCATGCGCGCAAACGAAGGTGCCTTCGCCGACCGGCAAGGGCGACAAGGATACGCCGTCGATTTCAAGGAGATTGAGCGCAAGCGCGCAACCTACCGTGTCGACGATCGAATCGACCGCGCCGACTTCGTGGAAGTGAACTTCGTCGACGGGAACCGAATGCGCTTGAGCTTCCGCTTCCGCCAACGCGCTAAACGCCGCTAAAGAGTCGCGTTTTGTTTTTTCGTCTAAGTCGCTCGACAGAATTAACTCGCGAATCGCGGCAAAAGAGCGCCCGTGAATATGCGAATGTTCGCAATGATTATGTTCTTCGCCGTGCGAATGCTCGCAACGATTATGTTCTTCGCCGTGCGAATGTTCGCAAAGATTATGCTTTTCGCCGTGCGAATGTTCGTGAACGTCGACGTCAAGCCAAACGCCGGAGACTCCAAACGAACTTTTGTTTTCCTTACGAATATGAAAATGGTCGGGAATTAATTTTCTTAGTCGCGCCTCCAAGACTGCCGGATCGACCCCCAATCCGACCAAAGCGCCCAAAATCATATTGCCGGAGGCGCCGCCAACGCTGTCAAATCGCAAAATTCTCATATTCTCGACCGTTTTTGTTACGTTTCCCTATTGCAAAACGTTTCTTAGTGAAAATGTTAAATTTATCGTTCAAATCTTTCATACAAACTTGACGCAGGCGTCAGCCGTAGCTCGCCGTCGAATGAAATTCGGCGATCAGGTCGGAACGAGGAAACGACGTAATATTTGGCGTACGTTCACGGAAAGTCGCGTATCGACGATACGCGGACTGTTTCAGCTTGTGAAAGCGAAAAATTGAAGGCGTCGGTTCAACTCTCTTGAATCAAAACTACGCTTACAACGACTTCACGAACGTAAGAAAACTTTCAACGTATTAGCTTTTCACTGTTCGCGACGCGCTTTTGGTAATTCAACGAACCGCGTATCGCTGATACGCGGTTTTCCGCGAACGATTACGCTAGGACGATATGTAAAACGACGCTTTCTCCTCTTCGTCGCTCGCGCGGAATCAGGGGAAAGCGTCGCCTGTCGGACGCAATTCAAAAGATAAATCGCGCGACGTCAGTCGATAATCTTTGCGACTTGGAATTCGACGATCCCGGTCGCGCCGACTCGTTTCAATTCGGGAACCAGCGTTCGAACCGATTTTTCGTCGACGATGGTCGAGACGTCGACCCAGTCTGGATCGGAAAGAGGCGCGACCGTCGGCTTTTGCATCGCGGGCAAAACCTTCAAAACCTCGTCTAACTTGTCCTTTGGAACGTTCATCATCAGCGAAACTTTGCCTTCGGCCTCGAGCGTCGCTTTGAGCAACATTACGATTTTGTCGATCTTGGCTTTTTTCCAAGGATCCGCGTAGGCTTTCGGATTGACGATGAATCGGGTCGTGCTTTGCAAAATTTCGTCGACGATGCGCAGATTGTTGGCGCGCAAAGAACTGCCGGTTTCCGTAACTTCGACGATCGCGTCGGCAAGTTTCGGAGGTTTGACTTCGGTGGCGCCCCAGCTAAATTCTACATTCGCGTTGACGCCGTGCTTTTTAAGGTACGATTCCGCAAGTCCGACGGCTTCCGTCGCGATCGTCTTGCCTTCGAGATCCTTGACCGTTTTGACCGGCGAACTTTCGGGAACGCAAAGAACCCAACGCACGGGACGACGACTAACCTTCGAAAAGACCAATTCGGCGATTTCGTCGACTTTAGCGCCCGTTTCGACAACCCAGTCGTGGCCGGTGAGTCCGGCGTCCAAAACGCCGTTCGCAACGTAACGCGCCATCTCTTGCGCGCGAATCAGCATGCATTCGATTTCTTCGTCGTCGATCGAAGGGAAGTAACTACGCTTTTCGATCGTGATGTTGTAACCGCTCTTACGGAACAATTCGACCGTCGCTTCTTGCAAACTACCGGCCGGAATACCCAACTTTAAAATATTGTCTGCCATTGTCGCCAATATGCCTTGTCTGAGTTCGACTTACTCGGCGCGTCGATGAATTTTTTAAGTAGCGCCGAGAATCGAACGGCTGTAATTATCGAACGTCGCAAGATATTTCAAACGTCCGTAACGCTTGAAACGCCGAACGCGCGGAACGTCCGTCGCAACGCCGTCTTTTTCCGGGTAACGTTACTTCTTGTAGACTTCTTTCGGGTCGAACACGCGTTCGCCGACGACGACGTAATCGTCCTGAGCGGCGTCCAATTTGCGGAAGAAGCAACTCGGATAGCCCTCGTGACAAGCGGAACCGCCGACTTGATCGACTTTCAATAGCAACGTGTCGCAGTCGCAGTCGATGTAAATATCGTGAACTTTCTGAACGTTGCCGCTCTCTTCGCCCTTGCGCCACAACTTCTGACGACTGCGACTATAGTAAACGGCGTAGCCAAGTTTCAACGTTTCGTTGTAACTCTCTTCGTTCATATACGCCATCATCAGGACTTCGCCGGTTTTATAGTCTTGCGCGATCGTGGGAACAAGACCGTCGCCCTTGGCGAAATTAGGACGAACTTTAGCGCCGCCGCAATTACAAGATTCACTCATTAAAATCACCGTTATGTTTATCGACGTAGGACGACGTTAAACGCGCCGTCCTTGGGGTTAATAGTTTAATTGTAATCGTTCGCGGAATTTTTCGAACAAGGTTCGCGTTGGAATCGCGTCGTAAGACGCGCGCGATAAGCCGCTTATCTTTAGATAAGCGGACGGCGCCGCCGAAAACGCGTCCGTAATAAAAGTGAAATTATCCGCCAAACCTCAAAGCGCGCGTTTACCGCGATCAACGCGCTTCGGAAAAATTGAGGTTTGAGGGGTCTGCAAAAAAAATACGAGCATTCAAACGACGCGTCGACGATGAAACACGTAAATAATTGGTTTGGCGCGACGTCAAGCGAAGCGCCGTCCGCTCGTCTAAAGACGAGCGGCTTATCGCGCGACGCTTTTCCGTGAACGCTTACGTTTAATTTATACGAAACTTGCGCGAAACAAGACGTTTATGCCAAGGCGCGCGCCTCAAGACGAGCGCCTCGCGTTTGAACGTTTTACAAGGATCGCAGACGTTCGAGCGTTTGCAAGGCGCCGTTGCGTTGCACGCGCAATTCTTCAAGCGAGACGCGCTCTTTTTCAACGACGCGCGCGGGCGCTTTATTCACGAAATCGCCGGAAAGTTTTTGTTCTTTCGCGCGGATAAAGCCGTCGAGTTTTTCGACTTCCTTTTCCTTTTTCTTGATTTCGGCGGCTACGTCGATCAATTCGGCGACGTCGACGAAGATTTCCATCGCCATAGACGCCGCGTTAGACGACAGGACGGGCGGAACGACGTCGGCGCCGATTTCGACCAATTTCGAACACGCCATCGATTCGAAATATTCGCTCAACGGCTTGATTAATTCCGCAATTTCCGCCGAACACTTGACGCAGAATTTGACTTCCGTTCTAGGCGGAACGTTCTGTCGCGCGCGCGCGTCGCGAACGCAACGCAACGCCTCTTGGAATTGCGCGAACTGCGCCTCGATTTTCGAGTCGATCCAGCTTTCGGGCAAGGTCGGCCAAGCGGCGATCGAAACGCTTTCCGGCTGCTGAATCGGTTCGCCAAAACCTCTCGCGGGCGCGAAGTCGGCAAGCCTGCGCCAAATTTCTTCCGTTACGAACGGCGTGATCGGGTGAAGTAATCGAATTAAGACGTCTAAGACGTTGACAAGGACGTTTTGCGCCAAATCGCGTCGTTTCGGGTCGAAAAGTCGCGCCTTCGAAATTTCGACGTAGAAACTGCAAAATTCGTCCCAAGCGAAATCGTAAAGGGTTCGCGCCGCCTCCGAATACTTGAATCGTTCCAAGGATTCCGCGACATGCTTGGCGACGAAGGACAAACGACTCAAAATCCAGCGATCTTCGACAAACAACTCGTCTTCGGAAATCGCGCGCGGCTTGAAGCCTTCCAAATTGATCATCACAAAACGAGCCGCGTTCCACAGTTTGTTGCAGAAATTGCGCGCGACTTCAAAACGCTCGCCGATGACGGGGCCGAGCGGGAAAGCTTTTTCTTCCGGCTTATCCGCCCATTGCGTCGAGAAGGTTTCTTTGCACTTCGGACAAACGATCGTATGTTCCGTGCGATTCTTTTTCGTTTGTTCGATAACGGCGCCGCAACGCGGACATTCGAAATCAAGCGCAAGACGAACGTCTTGACTGTCGGTCGTCAGGAAACAAAGCGCAAAACGCAACGCGTCGGCGCCGAATTTCTCCATAACGGCGACGGGGTCGATTCCGTTGCCCTTCGACTTCGACATACCTTCGCCGTACTTGTCCAAAATTTTCGGGTGAATGAAGACTTGCTGGAAGGGTTTCTTGCCCGTGTTGAAGTAGCCCGCGAGAACCATTCGCGCCACCCAGAGGCTGATGATGTCGCGACTCGTAATCAAGACGCTCGTCGGATAATAGTAGTCCATTTCCGCCGTCTTTTCGGGCCAACCCATCGTCGAATGAGGCCAGAGCGCCGAGCTAAACCACGTGTCTAAAACGTCTTCTTCTTGCTTCAAATTGCCGCCCGGCACGGAATCGGCGGTCAGGTCGGAATCGCGCGAGCAAATTAACCAGCCGTCGTTTTTCTCCGTGCGACGCCAGCAGACGTCCTCGCGACCGGCAAACGCTCTTTTCAAGACGTCTTCGTCGACGTCGTCGCAGAACCAAATCGGAATGCGGTGCCCCCACCACAACTGACGCCCGATCGGCCAATCGCGTTTTTCGGAGAGCCAGTCGAGATAACCTTTCGCATATCGCGAGGGCAAAATTTCGACCTCGCCGTTTGTCACCGCGTCGATCGCCGTTTGCGCGAGACGATCCATCTTGACGAACCATTGGTCGTTCAAGTACGGCTCGATCGACGTCTTGGAACGATCGGAAGTCGCAATTTCGATCACGCGGTCTTCAACTTTAACGAGGACGCCGATTTCTTCCAATTCGACGAGAATTTCCTTGCGAACGTCGGCGATCGCTTTGCCTTCGTATTTGCCCGCGTTTTCGTTGTACGTTCCGTCGCGATTAAGCAAATTGATCATCGGCAATTTTTGGCGCAACCCGACTTCGTAGTCGTTCGGGTCGTGCGCGGGCGTGATTTTAACGCAACCTGTTCCTTTGTCGGGCTTCGCCCAAATATCGGCGATAAGGGGAATCTCGCGATTTTGAATCGGCAAGACGACCTTACGTCCTTCCTTCGCCATCTTCGCCAACAGAACCAAGCGCGGCAGAGTTTCGGCGCGTCGCGCAATCAAGGCGTCGAGTTCCGCTTGCGCTTCCGCTCGCTCGTTTTCGGCGCTCGACGCGATTTTCTCCCTCAGTTCCTTTTCAATGCGGTCAAATTCCGCCTCCGGCGCCGGGTGAACGGCGACCGCGACGTCGCCAAGCATCGTTTCGGGACGCGTCGTCGCAACGGTTACAAATTCGGGCTCGCCCTCTTGAGGATCGACGACGGGGTAGTTCAAATACCAAAAATGTCCGTCGGTCGTTTTGTGAAAAACTTCGTCGTCGCTAACGGCGGTTTGGAGCTTGACGTCCCAGTTGACGAGCTTCTTCCCGCGATAGATCAAACCTTCTTGGAACGTCTTGAAGAAGAACCAACGAACCGCTTTCGCGCAAACGTCGTCGAGCGTGAAACGCAAGCGGCTCCAATCGCAACTGCAACCCATCGCTTTCAACTGACTCAAAATGCGCGCTTGGTACTGGTCTTTCCAGTTCCAAATGCGTTGAACGAGCGCCTCGCGACCGAGATCCCAGCGCGTCTTGCCTTCTTCTTCGAACAAACGGCGTTCGACGACCGCTTGAGTCGCGATGCCCGCGTGGTCGACGCCGGGAACCCAGAGCGTTTCGAAGCCTTGCATACGTTTCATACGAACGAGCGCGTCTTGCAACGAATCGTTCAACGCGTGCCCAAGATGCAACGCGCCCGTTACGTTCGGAGGAGGAATCACGACCGAATAGGGCTTTTTATTGGGATTGACGGCGCTGTGAAAGAAACCTTTTTCTTCCCAAAACTTCGTTTGACGCTCTTGCGCCGCGAGGTGATCGTACTGCTTGGGAAGTTCGGCGATCAATTGCTCTTGACTTGTCATAACAGGAAAATTTCTCCCGACGTTATCGTACTAATTCGTCGCGTAAACGCCCGCGCGGGTCTTCGCGAAAATTGGAACCAAGGCTAGACTCCGATTTCCAACGGAAAAACGCGATTGCGACAATTCGCAAAATCTCCGCGACTCCTCCGCGTATGCAATAAAGGCGTTCCTTTATTTTATAGGAGATCGCTAAAAAGCCAAGACGTTCTAAACGACGAAAAGGATTTTTCTTGAATTTTGGATTAATTTTACTCAAGAAACAAACGCTAAAGGTCGACCGACCCCTCGATCGGCGCCAAAACAAACGCGTCGGCGTCTCGACCTTGCCAGCAAGGCAGGGCGATTTTTTCAATTTTCCAGCCGACGTGATTCACGTTGACGTTTAGTTCGCCTTCCTTAGGGAGAGCGATCGACGAACCGAAAATTCGAACGCGCGAGGCGTTCGACGCTTCCTCCGCGTTCAAACGAAGCGTTTCGCCTTCGGCGACGTCGGCGAGGGGACGAATTGCAAAAAAACGCTCGAGCGTCGCCGCGCAACGATTATGGACGTCGCGCGCGACCGCGCCGATTTCGGCGTCGTCGGCGTCGTCGGGCGATTCCTTGACAAAATCGACAAAACGAGCTTCGCGTTGCAAAGCCGCCAGTAATTCGATCGCGTCCGAACGACCCGATCGAGGAATCGACTTGGTTGGGCGCGATTCTTGGCGTTCGCAAGACGGCTTTTCACACGATTCGCATTCTAGGACGGTCGGTCGATTCAAAACGTCGGCAAAACGCGCGGCGACGTCTTTTTTTGTCAATGCGATCCAGAAGACTTTTAAAGCGGTTCCTAATCCCATATTGGCTCCTGTCGATTATTGTCGAGTCGTTCGACTAAACAATAATTTGGGAAAATTTCGCTGAAAATATAAAAAATTTTTTGCTTTGACTGTTTTTTGTTTTACAATGAAAGCGTTTTCCGTATAATCAATATAGCGGGGAGTTCTGAAGTTGCAAGTTTAGACTCCGTTTTCCGCTTGTTTGTTTTGGATTAATAAGAGAAAGGTTCAAACAATGATGAATCGTCGTTCCTTCCTGCAAACCGGTCTTTGCGCTTCCGCCGTCGCCGCGCTTAGTCCCCTTAGTTCTTCCGCGATCGCCGAATACAAAAAGTATGAAAAGCGCATTCCGATCGGGCTCGAGCTTTACTCCCTGCGCGACGTTATGAATCACGACTCCTTCCCGAAATACATCAAGGAAGTCGCCGAGATGGGTTATGAATGCGTCGAATTTGCCGGTTATCATGGCTATAGCGCCGCCGAAATGAAGAAAATGCTCGACGACGTCGGGCTCAAAGCGGTCAGCACGCACACCGGGTTCAACACGATCCAAGGCGACGAACTCAAGAAGACCGCCGATTTCGCCGCTGAAGTCGGATTCAAATATCTGCTCGTTCCGGGCGGACTCGAAGGACGTATGCGCGAGAGCTTCGATTCGAATAAGAAAGTCGCCGAAGAAATGAGCGCTTGCGCCGAAGAAGCCGCTAAATACGGCATGTTCGTCGGATTCCACGGGCACACCGGCGACTTTGGCTATATCAAGGGCACGGAAGTTTCCGCGTGGATCACGTTCTTTAACAACTGCGATCCGCGCGTCGTCGCGCAAGTCGACCTTGGCTGGTGCAACAACGCGTTGCGTCAAAAGATGGCGAAATTGACGCCCGCCGAAACGATTTCCGCCCTGCCCGGACGCGGAAAGGTTCTGCACGTCAAATCGAACGGCGACGTTCACGGCTGCGTCGTCGGCGACGCGGACGACCAAGTCGATTGGGCGCCCATTCTCGAAGCCGCGCATGAAAAGGCCGGTACGGAATACTTCATTGTCGAACAAGAACAATGGAAGAAGACTTCCTGCGATTCCGCGCGCGAATGTCTTGAAAACCTCAAGAAAATGGGTTGGTAACGCCTCTAAGAAGTCGTAGCCGTTCAAGGAAAGCCGTCGAATGCAATTCGGCGGCTTTTCGGTTTTTTACGTATGGTTGCGTTTTCGAGAACGCCTACAAGGAAACAAACTATGAACGAACGTCAAGACCTCCAAGAGACGGTAAATATTGACGATTCGGAACGCTATTCGCTTTCTTCGCGTTTCGAATTTGAGTCCGTCGTCAAAGTTCTAAAAGAACGTTTTCCTGATTATCCCGACGATTCGCCCGCGTTGGAAGCTCTTTCGCCCGCGCTTGAGCCGGAAACCTTACGCCAAATTTTTAGCCTCGTTTGTCGCGCGCCCTCGTTTGATAACTTTTGCGACGAGTTAAGCGCGTTCTTGGCGTCGCGCGACGCGCAATCAAAAGCGATCGACGACGAACAACGGCGCGAACTCGCGACGTCGCAAATCTTCAACAATTTCGTCGTCGCAATTTTGGAAAAAAGACGACGAATCGGCGCGTCTTTTTTAAAGCGCCGCGTCGAAGAAATATCGCCCAAAGTCGCGCAAGAACTCGACTTCAACGCCTATTCGACTGAGCCGACCGTTCATATTTTCGGAGCGCAAGTTTCCCGACTTTGCGATCTTGTCTTTTCGGTTCCTTTTAAAGACCGTTCGAAAGGCGCGCAGCCGATCGTCGTTCCGCTTGAACACAAATCGACGCAAACGCGCGCCGTCGTCTTTCAACTATTGACGTCGTTAGTGTTGGTTTTACAATATATTCAGCGTCATAAGGAACGTTTTCAGCGAAAAGACAAGAAATTCGTTTGGCCGTTCCTACTTTTGTTTTACACGGGCGCTCGACCTTGGAAAAAGGTCTTGAATTTGCCCGATTTATTCGCGACGCCCGACGCGGCGCTTGACAAACGCTGGATATTCAAGTTGCCGTTCAAATTCGTGAGTCTTTTTACGCGATCGAGAAAACAAATCGAAGCCGATCCTTGGCTAGAAGCGTTTCTCGCGTTGACAAAGGCGGCGGAACGAATCGTCGTTAAAAAAGACGCGACGTCGGAAGACTGGAAAAAAGCGTGGAACGA
>JAZRWW010000248.1:0-9393 GCA_045599865.1 Thermoguttaceae bacterium | reverse complement strand
TTCTCCGTCGTAACGAGCGGCGCGTCTTCGTTTTGCACGGGCGACAAGTCGATCATACCCTTTTCCGCGCGTTCACCCTCGACGCGAAATTCGGGTCCGTATGGAACCTGCTCGTTGGCAACGGCTCCTTCCCAGCCGACGGCGGACAACAAGCGTCGTTCTTCAAGCGATTCCACCCTCAATTTCAAGGACGGCGCGTCGGCGAATCGACGCGTTTTTTTAGTAAACCAGATCATAACGTTCCTTCCAATAAACCGTTTTGTCGAACGCCGGATCGTCTCCGCGCGGCGCGCGTCAAGAAATAGTCCGACGCGACGCCTCGTTATTTAGAACGATAGACGGCGATTCGACGTCAACGTGTCACCCATAACGTCAAGTTTTTTGTATTTATACTCCTTACCCCGAAACTTTCCAGACGAAGACGCAAGTTCCATAGGATTTTTCCGTCTTTTGGGTGGAAAAACTCAAAGGCGAGGAGTGTAATATCAATACAACCGTTAAATAAAACGCTTCCGTTATGTTTTAACGTATAAAATCCCCGAACGGTCGTCGACGAAGAAGCCCGCGTTTTGCGTCGACTTAAACGACGTAATCGTTCACGGAAAACGACGCTCAAGAATCGCCGCGAAAGCGGCGCGCGAAAGCCGCCCGCATTGCGGGCGGATGGGTTGCGGATGTCCGCGCTTCTGGCGTCGGCATACGGGACGGATTAGGCGCTTAATGAACTCGTTTGTCGAGAGTCTCGTCAAATTCCGCCCATCCGCCTGCAATGCAGGCGGCTTTCGCCCGTTTTTCGCTTCTGCGAAAAACGAATCCCCGAGCGACGCTTTCATTAAGTTCAACCGTCGAATTTTCGGGAATACTTTTCGTGAACGATTACTAAACGACGATGGCGCTCGATTAAGCGAGGCGACGCAAACGCGCCGTTTCGTGGAAATCAGATTACGTCGAAAACCCCGACTTTATTTTATAAGAAAAAAAAAAAAATACAATAAGACCCGGCGCCATTTTATAAGAAAAAAAAAAAAATACAATAAGAATCGACGGTTTTTTATTTTTTAACAATAGCGAGAACTTTTGCGCAACGTTTGCCGACTTAAACCTCGACGGACTCGCGCCCAAGACGCGCCGCTTGCGCGACGGAAAAGACGTCGTATAATGAGCTGGAAAATAGGCTGAAAGACGCCAAACCTACGCCCCGTTTGTTCGCGTCTTCCCTAGGAACGTTCGTTTTCTCAACCCCCGAAAAGAGGGAGCGCGTTATGCGTCGAAAAATTTCTCCTTGCGCCCTACGATTATGTTTGTTTATTCTTTCTTTTTTCGCGCTTAATACGTCCTTGGCGCTCTTCGCCCAAACCGGGGCGTCCAATTCGCCCGGCGTTCCGTGGGTTGCGATCGACGAACTTGGGCGTCAAGTCGTCGCGCCGGAAACAACGGCGGAACCGCGCCCCAATAAAACGATCGGACTCTTTTATTTTCTGTGGTTGGATCCGTCGGAGGTCATACCCGCCGACGTCAAAAATCGGGACGAACGCAACCCCGGTCCCTACGACCTAACCCAAATAATCGAACAAGTCGGCTCTAATCCGACGCAAAACGACGAAAAGCTAGGCGCCAACGGCGAAATGCACTTCTGGGGCGAGCCGCTATTCGGATATTACGACTCTCGCGATCCGTGGGTCGTTCGTCGCCATCTCAATCTTATCGCCGACGCGGGCGTCGACGTCCTGATTTTCGACGCGACTAATCTGTATACGTACCCCGAAGTTTACTTGCCTTTGTGCGATTTGCTCCTAGAAATGAAATTGAAGGGCGAGGCTTTTCCTCAAGTCGCGTTTATGACGAACACGCGCGCCGACGTCTGCGTTCAAACGCTTTGGAACGATTTTTACTCGAAAGAAAAATACGAGCCGCTCTTTTTCCAATGGCGCGGCAAGCCGTTGATCTTGGCGGATCGCAAGGTCGTCCCCAAGAAATTGCGCGACAAATTCACGTTCCGACGCGCTTACTGGCCGACTGAAGGAACTCAAAACACGCGCGACGCCTGGCATTGGATCGACGGCTACCCGCAGCGTTATTCGTGGTCGGAAGACGAAAACGAGCCGGAAGAACTGAACGTTTCGACGTCGCAAAATTTAGCGCGCGACGCCGACGCCGCGCCCGTGTGGATGAGCCAAGAAATTGCAAGAGGACGCTCCTTTGTTTGGGGAAGCGACGAACAGCGGAACGCGCCGGACGAAGGTCTAAATTTTGCGCAACAATGGCGGCGCGCCTACGAACTTGACCCGCCGTTCGTAATGATCACCGGCTGGAACGAATGGATCGCGGGTCGTTGGCTTGTTCCTTATCAAGGGGGTTCGATTTACGCCTTTATCGATCAATTCAATTACGAATACAGCCGCGATATTGAGCCGACGCGCAACTTTGCGATCGACGCGTATTATCTCCAAATGGTCGACGGTATTCGCAAATATAAGGGAACGCCGCGACTCTCCGAAAAAGCGCCGATTAAAACGATCGATTTAAACGCCGAACTCGACCAATGGAACGAAGTCGCGCCGAAATTGCAAGACTACGTCGGCGAAACGCTCCGGCGCGATTTCGACGGTTGCGCCGGTCTGCGTTATCGCAACAATTCGGGTCGAAACGACTTTGTTTGTTCAAAAGTCGCAAAAGACGATCGATTCGTTTATTTTTACGTGGAAACGCGAGAAAAAATCGTTCCCGAATTACCCGATAATCTATGTTTGGCGCTCGACGTCGACGACGACCTGTCGACCGGCTGGCGCGGAATCGACGTTTTAATCGGGCGCCGATACCAAGAGGCGGGAACCGTCGCGGCGGAAAAATACGACGCGGCTCCGGCAAATCAAGCGCGTCAAGAAGCCGAGCGAATCGAACTTGAAATTTCCAAGTCGTCGAGCGACGCGCGCGAAATGAAGACTAAGCGCGCGCGACGCCAAGAACTACTGAACGACGCGCGTCGGTGGCGCTCCGGCGAAAGCGTCGACGGCGTCCGTTGGAGCCGCGACGAAAAGCGTTTGCAAATCGCCGTTCCGATCGACGTATTCGCGCGCGACTCGCGCGGCGTCGTTTCCTTCAAATGGCTTGATTCGGTTCCGTTGGAATCTCCGGCGGATCTTTACGATCAAGGCGACGTCGCGCCCGAAAGTTCTTTTCTCTATCGGGTTGAATTTGAATAAGCAGGCAAACTCTCCGACCTTAAACGAGATTTCCGACCGACTTGTAAATTTCGCGCCTACGATTATACTAGAGCTTGTCGAAGGAGTCGAGTTTTGCGTTCAACTCAATCAACGTTTGAAGGCGAATCCGTCGTCCTTTCGCGTCGCCCTGCGGGGGAATGTTGGACAATTAGGTCTTAACAAGAAAGAATCGGAACAATGGTAAAGAAACTACTGTCGGGCAACGAAGCGATCGCGCGCGGCGCGTTCGAGGCGTGCGTCTCGGTCGCGACCGGCTATCCAGGCACGCCTTCGACGGAAATCTTGGAAAATATTAGCAAGTTTTACGGCGACAAGACTTATTGCGAGTGGGCGCCCAACGAGAAAGTCGCGTTTGAAGCGGCGGTCGGCGCCTCGACGACCGGCGCGCGCGCGATGACGACGATGAAACTCGTCGGCTTGAACGTGGCGGCCGACCCGTTGATGACGCTTGCTTACACGGGCGTCGCTGGCGGTTTTGTCGCGGTCGTCGCCGACGATCCGGGTATGAATTCTTCTCAAGACGAGCAAGACACGCGTCTTTTCGCTCATTTTGCGAAAGTTCCGGTTCTTGAGCCTTCCGACTCGACCGAAGCGAAAGAATTCACAAAAATCGCCTTTGAAATTTCCGAGCAATTTGGAACGCCCGTTATTTTGAGAACGACGACGACCGTTAGCCACTCGCGAAGCGTCGTTGAATTGGGAACGCCTATCGAATTGAATCGTCCCCATATTTTCAAAAAAGACCCGCGACGATTCGTGCCGATTCCGGCGTTCGCGCGCGGCATGCGCGTTCGCTTAGAAGAGCGCGTCGGGAAGCTCGCCAAGGCGGCTTCCCTTTCCTCGCTCAATCGGATCGATCGGAACGAAAGCGGCGATCGCAAAGTCGGAATCGTAACCTCCGGCGCGGCGTATCAATACGTCAAAGAAGTTTTTCCCGAAGCGAACGTTCTAAAACTCGGGTGGAGTTTCCCCTTTCCCGACAAATTGTTCCTCGAGTTTGCCGAACAAGTCGACCGCGTTCTCGTCGTTGAAGAGCTGGAAGATTTTGTCGAACAACGTATGAAATCGTTGGGAATTGCGACTATCGGCAAACGTCTTGGCGACGAAAAACTTGTTCCAAATTACGGCGCGCTTGACGTCGACGTTCTCAAAGCGGCGCGTTGCAAATTGAACGCCAACCCGGCGACAAAGGCGTTGTTCGAAGTCAAAGGCGAATGCGGCGCTTGCGGTTGCCAAAGCGAAGACGCCAAAAAAGAAAAGCTCGAACTTCCGACGTTGCCGAATCGTCCTCCCGTCTTGTGCCCAGGCTGTCCTCATCGCGGAGTTTTCTACGCGTTGAATAAATTTGACGTCGTCGTTTCCGGCGATATTGGTTGTTATACGCTTGGCGTCGCTCCTCCGCTTAATTGTATGGACACGGTGTTGTGCATGGGGGGCGGAATTACCGTCGCGCACGGAATCGACTGCGCTAAAAACGACAAGCCCGTCGTCGGCGTTATCGGCGATTCGACTTTCTTCCATTCCGGTATGACGGGCTTAATGGATATTGCGTACAACAAGGGCAAATCCACGATCGTTGTTCTTGACAATCGCATCACGGCGATGACCGGGCATCAAGACAACCCCGGCACGGGCAAGACGATTATGGGCGAAGAGACCTTTGCCGCGTCGATTAGCGATATTGCCAAGGCGATGGGAATTAAAAACGTCGTCGAAATCAATCCGCGAAATTTGGACGAAACGACGAAGGCGCTCAAGACGGCGATCGAATCCGACGAAGCGTGGGTAATAGTCGCCAAAGAGCCTTGTCCGCTCGCCTATCGCAAAAAATTGGAGAGGGGCGTTCGCGTCGATCAGGACAAGTGCAAAAAATGCGGCGCCTGCTTGAAAGTCGGTTGTCCCGCGCTCGAACGAAGCGCCGACAAAGTCGTTTCCATTAATGATTCGCTCTGCGTTTCCTGCGGGCTCTGCGAACAGGTTTGTAAATTTGGCGCGTTGGAAAGTTTTGATCTGAAATCGTCGAAAGGAGGACTCGTATGAACTCTCAAGGCAACGCTAACGACTCGACGAGCGTCGTGCTTGTCGGAGTCGGCGGTCAGGGCATTCTGTTGGCGAGCGCGGTTATCGCGCAAGCGGCGCTTGATTCCGGATACGACGTAAAAACGAACGAAATTCACGGTATGGCGCAACGCGGCGGCTCCGTGCTTGCGCAAGTGCGATACGGTAAAAAAGTCTACAGTCCGTTGATTCCTAAAGGAACTGCGTCCGTTCTCGCGTCTCTCGAGCGAACCGAGGCGATTCGATATATCGACTACTTGGCGCCCGACGGACTGGCGGTCGTTTCCGATCAAGTCATCGTGCCGGTTACCGTTTCTTCCGGCGCGTCGGTCTATCCCGACCTTGACGAAGAAGGTTTGCGCAAGATTTTCCCGCGTCTCGTTTACGTTCAAGCGGTCGATCGCGCTATCGAACTTGGCAACGCGCGCGCCGCCAACGTAATTTTGCTTGGTTCCTTGTCGACAAAATTGGAACTAGAAGACGGCGCTTGGCAAGACGCGATCAAAAAATGCGTCAAACCCGCCTTTGTCGATCTGAACTTGAAAGCGTTCTATCTCGGACGCGAACTTGCGCAAAAGGCGCGATAAATTCAAGTTGAGTTTGCGGACGTCGTTTAAAAACGGCGTCCCTTGTTCTATTAAAAACTTGGATTCAAACAGAGCCCTATCCTTCGTATAGATTCGGTCGTAGTTATATTGTTTGCATATGTTTTTACAAAGGATAAACTGTCAATGACGGACTCGGCGCGATCGATTCCTAAACCGCCCTACGAACGTCTCGTTTCGCTCGACGCGTTGCGCGGTTTCGATATTTTTCTGTTGTTTTGCCTTGGTATTGTCGGCGCTTTCAAAAGCGGACCGTTAAACGACTTGACGTCGCGCGTTGAATTTTGGCAAGCGTTCGCGCGTCAGTTCGAACACGTCCCTTGGGAAGGGTTTACGCTTTGCGACCTTGCGATGCCCTTGTTCGTTTTTATGGCGGGCGCGTCGATTCCTTTTTCTCTTGCCAAATACTGCGGAGAAGACGGGAAAAAACGCAATATCGCCCTGTGGTTCCGTATTGTTCGACGCGTGATCCTTTTGTGGTTCTTCGGCATGTGCGTTCAAGGGCGTCTATTGTCGTTGGACGTTAGCCAATTCAAGCTCTTTTCCAACACGCTTCAATCGATCGCCGTCGGATATTTCTTTTCCTGCGTCGCCTATCTTTACTTGCCAAAAATCGCGCAACGCGTCTTGTTCGTCCTTTTGCTCCTCGGATTCTGGGGCGCTTGCACGTTTATTAAGGTCGGCGAATACGGGGGCGGAAGTTTTGCCGAAGGAACAAATCTAGCGTACTGGGTCGACGTCAAAGTTTTGGGACGTTGGATGGACTGCGCGTCCGTCGGCGAAGACGGAGCCGTCGTCTTTGCTCCTTGGTATCAATACGCGTGGATTCTAAGTTCGCTAACCTTCGTAGCGACGGCGCTTTCGGGTATGTTTGCCGGAGATTGCCTCCGCGAGGCGCGAGAAAAAATCAAGAGCGTCGAGAATTACGCGGAAGAAGAGAGTAAAGACTCCGACGAATACCTGAAAATCGTCAAAAAAACGCGTCGGCAAATTCAAATGAACGCGTTTTGGCGCATCGCCGTCGTCGGCGCCCTTATGCTTATTTTGGGGCGCGCGTGGAACGCGATCCCCGAAGGAACCTTTGGATATTGTCCGATCATTAAACATATTTGGACGTCTTCAATGGTGTTGCACAGTTCCGGGATCAGTTTGCTTCTGCTTGCCGCGTTCTATCTCCTTTACGACGTCGTAAAAGTCCCGTGTTTCAAGACGTTTTTTGTCGTCTTTGGCGCTAACGCGTTTGCCGCCTATATCCTTTCCCATATATTCCACTTTGACCAAATCGCCGGTTGGGCTTTATACGGTCTGGAACAATTTACGGGAAATTGGCAAGGATTCGTCAACCAAATAGGAGGAACCGCGTTAATGTGGCTCCTTTTATGGACTTGGTATCGAAGTAAATTTTACGTTCGCGTCTGATAAAAGCGTTATGCAAAAAAAAACGTAATAAAACAAGACGCCTTTAACCAGTCGGCCTAAAATTCTAAATTTCTAAACAACGTTATGCGGCGCTCGATTTGTCGACGTTAAGCAAATCGAGCGCCGCGTTTATTAAAAGCGTCTAGAGAGAGACTCCATAATGAATCTAACGACGGAACTACGACCTGGAATCGACCAGGTCGGTTATGTCGATTACAACGTTCGCGATTTCCACAGTTACGACACGCAACGCGGCGCGACGTACAACGCTTATCTAATCCGCGACGAAAAAACCGCGCTGGTCGATACGGTGAAAGCGCCCTTTGCGCCTCAACTATTACGCAACGTCGTTTCGTTGACCGACTTGGAAAAAGTCGATTATCTCGTCTGCCAACACGCGGAACTCGACCATGCGGGCGCGTTGCCCGCCGTCGTCGCCGCTTGTCCGAACGCCGAAGTCGTCTGCACGGCGAAATGTAAAGAAGCGCTCGCGGGCTTCTTTGACGTTTCCAATTGGAAATTCAAAATCGTCGCTTCGGGCGAAACCTTGTCCCTTGGGCAAAAATCGCTCGTATTCCTCGCGATTCCGATGGTTCACTGGCCCGAATCGACGATCTCTTATATGCCGGAAGAAAAGATTCTATTCTCAAACGACGCGTTCGGTCAACATCTTGCGACGTCCGAACGATTCGACGACGAATACGATCTTGCTAAAATCCTCGAGGAAGCGAAAAGCTATTACGCCAATATCGTCGCGCCTTACGGCAAACAGGTCTTGAAAGCGCTTGAAGCCGCGTCAAAACTCGATATCGAGCTGATCGCGCCCGCGCACGGACTTATGTGGCGTTCTCATATCGCCGAACTACTCCAAGCGTATCCGGCGTGGGCGTCGGGCAAATACGCGCCGAAAGTTCTCGTGCTTTACGACACGATGTGGCAAAGCACGGAAATAATGGCGGAAGAAATTTACGCGGGCGCCGTCGAAGAAGGGCAAAAAATCGCCAAAGAAGCGGGTTGCAACGCCCCGAAATTAGACGTGCAACTAATGCGCGTTCGCAAAACGACGCTTACGCGAATCGCCGCCGAAGCCCTCGACGCCGCCGCCGTCGCCTTCGGAAGTCCGACGTTAAACGCTTGGCTTATGCCGACGACGGCGTCCGTCTTGGCGTATTTCCAAGGCTTGAAATTCCGCGAAAAAACCGCGCTGGCGTTCGGTTCCTTCGGCTGGGGACCGGGCGGTCCCGAAGCGATCCAAATGGCGCTTGAAACCTTGAAATATCCCGCGATTACCGAAGCGCCGATCAAAGCGAAACAACGTCCCGACGCCGACGTCCTGAAACAATGTCGCGAGGCGGGCGCCGCGCTTGCAAAAGCGGCTTGGGAACGCTGGCTTGGCGATCAGAAATAAACGTCGTTCTAAAAACTTTTTGTAGGCGTTCACGGAAAATAATGCGCCGCGCGTTCGCGACGAGACTGAGCCCAAACGCCCCCCCCGCGTCGTAAGACGCGGGCGTGGAAACCGCCGGGTATATGTCGGCGGATCGGGTCGCAAAACGTTGATTGCGCGACAAGGTTTGCGTGTGAATCGCGCCGTAAGGCGCGCGCGATAAGCCGCTTATCTTCAGATAAGCGGATGGCGCCGCCTAAAGCGCGTCCGTTATAAAAGCGAAATTATCCGACGCCCCAAAAGTTATCGTTTGCAGAGAACCGCGCATATCGGAAGAATTAGAAACTGAAGGTTTTGTGAAAACTTACGGTCTTTCACACGACGCGGCGAATGTAAAAAAACAAAAATCGTTTGCGCAACGTTTTTCCGTGAACGCTTACAAGTTTTTTTACGTTCGGCAGACCGTCGGAAGCGTAGTTTTGATTCAAGAACGTTAAACCGACGTCTTCGATTGTACGCTGTCTCGGACCGAAACAGTCCGCGTATCGTTGATACGCGGCTTTCCGTGAACATATGTTATTTTTATAACGAAAGGAACGTCTGTTATGACACGACGATTCGTTTTTTTGGGGACGCTTTTAGCCTTCCTTGTCTGCGTTTCTTGCTTCGCTCAAGACAAAGGAGGCGGCGACGTTCGACA
>JAZRWW010000247.1:0-2133 GCA_045599865.1 Thermoguttaceae bacterium | reverse complement strand
TTCGAAGAAATTGTTACGTTGGAACCGAAAACCGTAGAATCAACCCAAAGACCGCCTCCATACGGCGCAGAATTGCCTTCTAATTGCACGTTGGAAATCGTCGCAGAGCTACCGCCTGTCGCGAGGAAACCGCCGCCATAATTAACCGCGCTGTTGTTCTCGAATTTTGAATCGGCAACATTGGCAACGCCGCCTCTAAGATAAAAACCGCCGCCGTAAGCCGCGTTGTTCAACGTGAAAACGGAGTCGGAAACGTCGACGGAGCCGCCGTAGACGTACAAGCCGCCCCCGTCCGTCGACGCGCTGTTCGAACTAAACGTTGCCTCCTTTAACACGTACGTTTGAGCGCTACCGTTAAAATATGCGCCGCCGCCGTTGCTTGAAGCCGCGTTGTTGGAAAATTCAACGTTCGTAAACGTCGTCGACGGCGAATTATAGTCGACAAAGACGCCGCCGCCGTAACTCGAACTGTTGCCCGTAAAACGAGAATCGAACACGTTCAACGTCGAAACGTCGTCGACCAAAACGCCGCCCCCGTAACTCAAACTGGCATTGTCGACAATATCGACTCCGGCAAGACTCAACGTCGAATACGCGCCCGCGTATATCGCGCCTCCGTATCTCCGCGTTTGATTGCCGACAAATCGAGAATTGGTTATCGTCAACGTCGAGCGCGCGTTGTTCTCACTCGCGCAATAGATCGCGCCGCCGTCGTAATCGGCGTCGCTCGTCGTCGAATTGTTCGTAAAGACGCACGAATCGAGTTCCAACGAAACGCCTTGGCTACAGTACAGCGCGCCCCCGGAAGCCGTTCCCGAGTAGCCGTTTGCAAAAGTCAGACCTTTAAACGTCGCGTCGACGTTCGAATCGACGGTGAAATGGCGCGACAAGCCGCAAGCGTCGAGCGTCAGACCTGGAGCGTTCGACGCGTCGTCCCAAAACGCGCTCGCGTCGAAAGTCAAGTTTTTGTCAAGCGTCAGTTGCGAACCCGCTAATCGAATCGTCGAGCCGACCGCAAAGACCGACGGAGAAAACGTTATCGTAGCGCCGCTTTCGGCGTAGATAATCGCTTCGCGCAACGAAATTACTCCGTCGTAAGGATTTACGACGTCTTGCGTCGTCGTTACGATCGTCGAAGGCGTTTCCGCTTCTTGCTCCGGCGGCGCGGTCTGAGGATATTCGTAAGCCCCTAAGTCAAGTCCGAACCCTTGAACGCGCGAAGCCCCAAGAATGTCCGTTTCGGGGATCGTCCAATTATTGACGCCCGCGTCGATCGCGGGAGAAGACGTCGAAAGCGAGTAGTCGCCGTTCTCGGCGTCTGCAAATTTCGGATCGATCGGAGCGTCCTTCGTTCCAAGTAGCGAAAATTCATTGGCGTAGAAGTTCGCTTCGGAATTATACGACGCGTCCCCGATTAACGAATACTCGACCAACGTTCTCTTTGAGCGATTAGACGACCCGACGTAAAGATCGACGGCGTCCCCTGAAACGTCGACGTTCTCCGCGACGATGCTGTTGCGAAGACACAAAAACGAGTCGTTGTAAAGCCCGCCCCCCGCGCCGCCGGAAACGTTGCGCGCGATCGTCGCGTTATACAACGCGTTAGAAGCGGCGCCGTTTGAACTGTAGAGATACAATCCGCCGCCTTGAGAAGTAGCTTCGTTCTCGACGACGAGACAATTATAGAAATTAACAGGTTTCGTACCGTTGCTATAGACTCCTCCTCCGTAAGCGTAATTTTGCGCGGTAGAATCTGGAACGTTCGAATATTCCGCCTTGTTGCCCGAAAGCGTAACGTTCGTAAACGTCAGCGTTCCGCTATTGTAAACGCCGCCCCCGTATGCGCGCGTGGTAAGCCAAGTACCTGTTCCCGTGTAATTCGCGTCGGCGAGATTGTCGACAATTAACGAATTCGTCAAATTGAGCGTTCCGCTATTGTAAACGCCGCCCCCGTAAACTTCGCTGCCGCTCGTTCCAGAGTAATACGCTTTGTTCGAAGAAATTGTTACGTTGGAACCGAAAACCGTAGAATCAACCCAAAGACCGCCTCCATACGGCGCAGAATTGCCTTCTAATTGCACGTTGGAAATCGTCGCAGAGCTACCGCCTGTCGCGAGGAAACCGCCGCCATAA
>JAZRWW010000246.1:0-8943 GCA_045599865.1 Thermoguttaceae bacterium | reverse complement strand
CGCGCGACAAACGAGGTTAAAAATTTGACGCAACGCTTCCGGCTCAAGCGCGGGCGAAAGGGGCGCCAGTGCGGGCGCGTCGTCGGGATAATCGGGAAAACGACTCTTTAGAACTTTGACGACGGACTCAAATTCAAAACGCGAAGAAAGCGAGTAGCGCTCCGAATCGTCGATATTTGCCGTCTCTTGGAGGTTATGACGTTCGTTCATAGAAGTTTGTTTCCTTGTAATCGTTCACGATAAATTACTTTTGAATAGGCGCTTGATTTTGCATAGATTTCACATAAAGCGACGCGCAAGAACTATCGACGTAAGTCGGAACGCGAGAAGCCGCCGATTATATGTCGGCGGACGGCGCCTTGATAAAACAACAACTTTAAAAAAGCCAAAAAAGAACCGTCGCATTCGCAACGATCCAAATTTTAACTTTCGTTTGAAATCAACGCGCCGCCGAACGTCGCCCGCTTGTATGCAACGCGCGACGTCTGCGAACGCTTGCTCGAAATTAACGCCGCCGCGTAAGAGCCGATCGGAACGTTAGAGGACAAACTTGCTTAAATCTTCGTCGCGCACGATCGCTTCGATCTTCGAACGCACGTATTCGGAGTCGATTTCCACGCGCTTCGTTTCCATTTCGGGCGCCTCGAAATTCAAATCTTCAAGCAACAATTCCATAATGGTGCAAAGACGCCTCGCGCCGATGTTTTGGGTCGTAACGTTCGCGTCGGCGGCGTACTGGGCGATCGTTTCGATCGCGTCGTCTTTGAAGACTAACTCGACGTTTTCCGTCTGCATCAACGCGGCGTACTGTTTCGTCAAAGCGCTCTTCGGTTCCGTCAAAATACGAACGAAATCGTCTTTCTTCAATTCCGACAACTCGACTCGAATCGGAAAACGCCCTTGCAATTCGGGCGTCAAATCGCTCGGCTTCGAACGGTGGAACGCGCCCGCAGCAATGAACAACACGTGTTCGGTCGAAAACAAGCCGTATTTCGTTTGAATCGTAGTCCCCTCGACGATCGGCAACAAGTCGCGCTGAACTCCTTGACGCGAGACGTCGGCGCCGCGACCTTCAGAATTTCCGACAATTTTATCGATTTCGTCAATAAAGATAATGCCAAGATTTTCCGCCAAACTAATGGCGCGCTCGCTGATCTTGTCTTTGTCTAACGTTCGTTCGACTTCTTGCTCGACGAAAATCTTGCGCGCTTCCGAAACGGGCAACTCGCGTCTTGAATTACGCTTAGGCGTCAGATTCTCGAGCATATTTTGCAAATCGTCGGTCATCGATTCCAAACCGACTCCGCCCATCACGACGGGCGCCATTCGTCGTTCTTCAACGACGGTGATCAACTCGTCCTCTAATTTTCCCAACGCCAAGAGAGTCTCAATTTTGGCGCGTCTCATTCGCTTGGAAATTTTCGGCTCTTTTTTCGGGGTCGACTTTCCCTTGACTTCTTTTTTCTCGCCGTCGCTCTTGTCCTTTTCGCCCTCTTTATTCCCGGAGTCCGAAAAGATGATCGAAGTAAGCGCGCCCAACATTTCCGTTAAACTGGCGGGAGTCGGCGGTTTAGAAAAATCGATTCCCTTAAAAGGATCGAGAGGCTCGTCCTTTTTAACGTCCTCAGAGTCTTCGTCCTTTTCGTCGTCGGATTGTTTGTCGTCAGATTGCGCGGCGTCAGATTGCGCGGCGTCAGATTGTTTGGCGTCCGTCGTCTCGTCTTGTTTCTTTTCCAAATCGAGATTAGAGTCGTTTTCCGCGACAATCTCGGCGTTTTGCGGAGCCTCGGAAACGACTTCGGCGTCTTCCGATTCGTTTTCTTCAAACTCGGAAAGATCGCGCTTCTCTTTTTCGAATTTCTCGACAAGAAGGTCGACGATATGTTTCTCGGCGGCGGCGGCGGATTTCTCGGCGTTTTTCTCGCGTTCTTCGCTTCGAACGATTCCGATCGCGTTTTCGACGAGATCGCGCGCCATACTTTCGACGTCGCGTCCGTAATAACCGACCTCGGTGTATTTCGTCGCGTCGACTTTAATAAAAGGCGCGCCGGTCAACGTCGCCAAACGACGCGCAAGCTCCGTCTTGCCTACGCCCGTCGGTCCGATCATCATCATATTTTTCGGTCCGATTTCGTCGTGCATTTCTCCGACGACGTTTTGACGGCGCCAACGATTGCGAATCGCGATCGCGATCGAACGTTTAGCTTCTTTTTGTCCGACGATATATTTGTCTAATTCGTCGACTATTTGTCTTGGCGTTAATTCTAGCACGGAAGTTCCTCCACGATAATGTTCGAATTGGTATAAACGTCGATATCGGACGCGATCTGCAACGACGCGGCGACGATTTCTTTTGCGGAAAGCTCAGAATGCGCCAACAGCGCTTTCGCGGCGGCAAGCGCGTAATTCCCGCCCGAGCCGATCGCGGCGATTCCGTCCGTCGGCTGAACGACGTCGCCGTTTCCGCTCAACAGCAACGTCTCCTTGGCGGAAACGACGATCATCATCGCTTCCAGACGTCGCAAAGCGCGATCCGTGCGCCATTCTTTCGCCAACTCGATCGCCGCGCGCGTGACGTTTTGCGGGAAATCCTTGAGTCGTCCTTCAAAGCGTTCCATTAGCGCGAACGCATCGGCGGTCGAACCGGCAAAGCCCGTCAGAACTTGTCCGTCGAGTAGTTTTCTTATCTTTCGCGTGTCGGCCTTCATAATCGAACTGCCAAACGTAACTTGTCCGTCGCCCCCGATCGCGACGGCGTTGCCTCTTCTAACCGTCAATATCGTCGTACTTCGCGATTTCATCTCGCAGGAACCTTTCTCCTGATTCAAATTTATCGTCTTACGTTTAAAACCAAACCGACTTTGAACGTCGCGCGTTTAAGACGTCGCAAATTAACGCCTATCCGCGCTCGTTTCTCTTTTGCGTTGAACGCCGCCGTAAAGCGTTCGCCCTCGTTGCTGTTAATTACGCGTTTCGTCTTGGATCAAAACGGTCGTTTTTAACAATTTTCTATCGATATTGGAAATATAATTTGTCCAAGCGGAATCGATATTCGGATCGTCGTCCATATATTTCTTAAATTCCGCCAATTTTGCGTCCAACGAATCAATATAATGCAACGCGACCGCCTCAAGGCACATCGGAGTCTTTGCCGCCCCGTTTTCCGCGACGCCGTGATGCGACAATATCAAATGCTTAAGAATAAGCGCCGTGTTGGAATCAAACGGCTCGCCCGTAAGTTTTTCCACTTCGGCGATCTTTCGATTCAATATCTCGATTCCTAAGAGCGCGTGTCCTAGCGCCTGTCCTTCGTTCGTATAGACGGGCGCGCTCGCGTCTTCCGACAATTCGACGGTTTTTCCGACGTCGTGCAAAAAGACGCCCAACGCCAAGACGTCCGAATTCAGCGTTCCTTGGTAGAGCGTCCCTAAAAAACGCGCGATCTCCAACATCGCGACAGTATGCTCGAGAAGCCCTCCGGGATACGCGTGATGAAGTCGAACGCCGGCGTATGCGCTGGAAAACCTCTCGACAAATCGATCGTCCGTTAGGAAGCAATCGACAAGATCGATTAACCGTCGATCGTTGATTTTATGCAACAAATCGCTCAAGCGCTTCATAAGCGCCGCCGAATCGACGCTCTTTCCGTTCGAAAAATCGGCGGCGTCGACGGAACTCGACTCGACTTTCGTCAGTTTCTTCGCAATAAACTGCAAATTCCCCTGAAAACGCTGGACGACGCCTTCGCAACGCACAAAATCGCCGTCGACAAAACGGCGAAACAGGTCTTCCGTAGCGTTCCACAACCTTCCTGAAATCGCGCCGGTTCGATCCGTCAACGAAAATTGGAGATAAAGAACTCCGTTTTTATTGGGACGCAACGCCTTGTCGACAATGCGGTAAACTTCGGAAACGACGTCGTTTTCTTTAAGCGAGTTAATAAAAAGGCGACTCATATCGACTCTATTGTTCGTATGGAATGTTCGTATGCTCACGACGACGCCAAGCGACGACGCCGTCGATTCTTTCGTTTTGTCGCGCAATCAGCTACGAAACGTCGCGACAAAAGAAAGGAATCCTTAATATAACTCAAAAATGGAAAAGATAAATAGCAAGAAGACGCGTAAACGGTCAAAGTTAGTCGTTCTTTTCAAATTTAGTCGTCGACGTCGCCCGACGTCGCGTAAAAAGGAGCGTTTCGCGCTCAAAGGACGTCCGAATTTTATTGAGAAGCAAGGTCGTTTGTTCTTCAAGACGGCGTTTTTTGAACTATTTTTTCAATTTGACGTTGCAAGTCCTCGGCTTAATTGTTACGGTTACGGCAGACTTTTGAACGCGAACGTTCGACGTTCTTATTTAGCCTTGAAAACGCGTCGTCATCAGCGAGTCGGTCGGAGCGCCCTATGACTAACCTTTCGCAACAGTCTTCCAGTTCGAACGCTTATCCCGTCTGTCGCGGAGTTCGAGGCGCAACGACGGTTCAAAGCAATTCGGCAAACGAAATTGAAAAAAGCGCCAAGGAATTGCTGGCGCTATTGATTAGAGTAAACGGAATAGAGCCGGAAGACGTCGCAAGCCTAGTTTTTTCAACGACGACCGATTTAAACGCGGCGTTTCCTTCGATCGCCGCCCGGCAATTTGGTTGGAACGACGTCGCGCTGATGTGCGTTCACGAACTAGACGTTCCCGGCGCCCTGCCTCGTTGCCTTCGAATACTTCTTCATTGGAACACGACTAAGTCGGCGTCGGAGATCAAACACGTCTACGTCAAGGGCGCCGCGTCGTTGCGACCCGAATTCGGCGAAAACCTTGTCGTCGATTGGGATGAACTTGAAGATTGGATCGCAAAAAAAATAGACGCGGCTAACAAGATTTAAAGTCGCCCCCTAGTCGAGGCGCAATAAAAGACGCCTCTCAAATGAACAAAATGGATAAAACGCACAAGATAGATAGTTATTACAAAATATATTATCACTATATATAGCGTAGCAACGTCGATTTAATAATAAATGATATTATGCTCTCTTTTCTTGGTTGAAAAAAGGAGATATATGCTAGAATACTCCCCGTTGCTTGCGTTCCGAATTTCAAAGTGACGATTTGAAATTCACCAGACAAACCTGTAAGTTCGTGTTCGCGGCGCGGAAGTTCCTTCCCGACCGACTCGACCTAAGCGGTCTTTTTCTTGCGCGTCTTATTGGCGTTTGACGAACAAGATTAGGATTTGTTCCGATTGTTTTCGTTTTATTGCGTTTATTGATCGGTAGAAATCGCGTTTCTTCTCCTTTTAACAAAATTTTGGTTTCCAGTCGACTTTTGACGTCGTTAATTTTTAGCAACGTTAATTTTTAGCAACGTTATTTTTTAGCGTCGTTAATGTTTTGCGTCGTCGACTTTTGGCGTAGTCGACCGCTTAATGTTTTTTTGCGTCCTCTGCGAGCCGAGATTTATTTTTTGCTTTTTAGTCGATTAAACAGCGTGCGTTTGCGTTTTGCGCGTAGCGCGTCGACTTAGGCGTCGCGGGGAGCGGGGATCGCGTCGATTTGAGCTTGCAGGGCGTCGCTTTGTTTGGAGAGCGAATCCAGTGTCCGTTCACTCTACTACGCAAAAGCCTATCGTTGGTTTGAATCTTGAATTTAAACCTTCTTACAACGGCGTGCCCGAGCTTGTTTATCTTTTCGCCGGATATTATAATTCGATCGTTAGGGCGGGCGGAATTCCCGTTTTTCTCCCTCCTCTTGACAATCAAGAAGACGTCGCGCTCGCTTTGTCGGGAGTCGACGCTTGCGTGCTTGTCGGCGGGGCGGATTTGGATCCGCGAAACGACGGATATATGTTGCATCCTTTCGTTCGTCTTATGTCGCCCGTTCGTGAAAAATACGACCGCGCGCTGATGGCGGAAATTGCCAAAAGGCGCATGCCGGTAATGGGCGTCGGCGTCGGCATGCAACTTCTGAACGTTTCTCAAGGGGGAAATTTGTTCCTGCATATTCCGGAAGACGTTCCAAACGCAATGCCGCATCGCGATATGATGAACCCGTCCTTGCGTCACTCGTTGACGATCGTCAAGGGCACGATGCTCGACCAAGTTTACGGCGACAACGACGTTCGCGTCAACAGTTGCCATCATATGGCGGTCGACGACGTGGCGCCCGGCTTCAAAGTTTCCGCTCGTTGCGCGGGGGACAATCTTATCGAAGCGATCGAATCGACTTATGAAGATTGGTTCGCGTTTGGAGTTCAATTCCATCCGGAAGCGCCCTCCGCAACGTTCCTCGACCAGCGTATTTTCTCGACGTTTATCAAGGGCGTCAAGGAATTCAAAGCGACGGGAAGCAACTGCTTCGCCGTTAATTCTCCTTCCGTCGAAGTTAAAACGCAACGACGACGCAAGTCGGAACGCGCCGATCACGTCAATCAAAACGCGTCCGAGACTTTTCTGATTTGACGTTTTCCGAGAAGCGCCGCCGTTTTTGGCGGCGCGACGCCGAACGTTTGCTTTTCTTCTAGTAACGATAGTCAAAATTACGTATCGCGGGCAGACCATATATGACGTTAAGTTCTCAAACAAAAAGCGTTCGACCTATTTTCTGGTTTATTGGCGTTCACGTTTCTTCTTCCGTTCGAAAATTAGAAGCCGCTCTTATCGGAACGCCGTCCTTGGAGCCTAACGCTCCGATCACGTTGCAAAAGAGCGTTTCTTTCGACTTGCCTTCCGAAATTACCGACGCGTTTGAAGAGTTGCGCGCGGAATTCAAAAAAACGCAGGTTTCGTCGTCGGAAGATTCCCAAACTTCGGTCAAGTCTAAAGAAACCGATTTGCCGGGCGCATCTTCGCGCGCTTCGTCTATTTTTCGTTCGACCGCGTTCTTGCGCGCCGCAATTTCTTCGATCGAAGAAGAAGCGATCGCGGAAACTCTCTCCGATTCCAACGTCGACAAAAAAGACGTCGTAGCGGTCGTCGTCAACGATCCCGTCTTACTCCTTAACGAATCGAACGACAATTCCGCGCCCTTTGTGCGTCTGTCCCTTGGAAACGCTTCCGAACTCGCGCATAAGACGGGCTTGAACGTCCTCGATTCTTTTCTGACGCGCCCGGACGAGCCCGAAGGAAACGCGTTCGGTTCCTTGGCTTTTCCCTATTGGGTTCTCCTAGGCGGAGGCGAACGCGACAAGTTGTTGCTCGATCTTGGCGAAACCGCGCGTTTTACCTACTTGCCCTCGCGCGACGACGATCAGACCTCGTGGAATAAAATCGTCGTCAAGTCCTTCGCGCCGTGCGGTTCTTTGTTAAACGCGTTGACTCGCCAAACAACGAAAGGCGGAACGCTCGTAGACGTCGGGGGTAAATTGTCCGTTCAAGGTCGTTGTTCAAACGAACTCTTGAACGCTTGGAACGAGACGGCGGCGCGATCCTCCGTCCCCTTTGATAAAGACGTTTATCTGTCGACGCTTCGCGCTTCCAATATGCAAACGTCCAGTATCGACGCGCTTTGCACCGCCGCATATTTTATCGCAAATCGAACTTTCGAGACGATTCAAGCCTACGCTTCGAATTTCTCCAGTTCTTTCGACTTGGTAGTCGTCGGAGGAGCGAAACAAAACGGTCTGCTCTTCTCCAAATTATCTGCGTTGTTAAAGTCGCGTCCGTACCGTTCCTTAGCCGAATACGGTTTCCTTGAAGATTCGTTCGACGCGGCGGCGGTCGCGACTTTAGGCGCCCTCTTCGTTTCCGATATTCCGACGACGACCTCCAACGAACCTAAGCCGCTCGACAAATCCCTTGCGGGCAGAGTCGCGCCCGGCTCGTCCGAAAATTGGAAACGTTTTTGTCGTCTATGCGCCGGACGCGTTCTTTGAACGCGACGTAAACAAAAAACGTAATCGTTCACGGAAAAGCGTCGCGCGACGCTTGAAGTCGCGTTACGCGTTTCGTTCTCTCAAATTTGACAAATTGGTTTTCTGTTCCGACAAACTTCAATCTTTTACAAAGTTTTTCTCCGGGTATTGTTTTCGCTCTTCAAAGACGTTATACTGTAGGGGGTATGTTTTACGCGCGGTCTACGCGCTTAAAACGTTCGACCAATTATTCGTTTTTTTAACGCAAAGTCAGAAAGTCAACGTTCAATGTCGGAAAAAACGATTTTTAAGAGAATTATCGACAAGGAAATCCCGGCAAACGTCGTCTATGAAGACGATCTTTGTCTGGCTTTTCGCGACGTCTCGCCTCAAGCGCCGACGCACGTTCTGGTCATTCCGAAAACGACGGAACTGCGCTCGTTAAACGACGTCAACGCGGAAAACGCGCGTCTTATCGCGCGCATTTTTAGCGTTATTCCCCAAATAGCCGCCGATTTGGGCATAGCCGATTCGGGCTATCGCGTCGTCTCCAATTGCGGAGAAAACGCGTGTCAAACGGTTCCTCATCTTCATTTTCATATTCTTGGCGGTCGCGGATTCGCTTGGCCTCCGGGGTAACTTCAACAAACGTCGTAAGCGCCGCGCATCCACGCGTCAAAAATAACGTAATCGTTCACGCAATATGCCGACTAAGGTTTGCGTTCGAACCGACGGCGTTAGCCGTCGCGCGATAAGCCGCCCGTCGCGACGGGCGGATCGGCGCCGCTGAAAACGCGTCCGTTATCAAAGCGAAATTATCCGACAAACCCCAAAACTCCCGTTTACGGAGAACCGAGTTTATCGGAAGAATTGGCGTTTGAAGGCTCTGTGAAAAACATACGAACTTTTAGACGACACGTCGACTGTAAAAAACAAAAAATCGTTTGCGCAACGTCAAGCGAAGCGCCGTCCGCGGCGGTTCTTACGCGTCGTTTTTCCGTGAACGCTTACAAAATAACAATTCTTTTTATCGATCGTTGCAATGGAAAAGATTTTTCAATATATAGAAGAACATAAGCAAGTCTTTTTAGACCAATGGTTTGA
>JAZRWW010000245.1:0-22916 GCA_045599865.1 Thermoguttaceae bacterium | reverse complement strand
AAGCGCGGACATTCGCAACCCATCCGCCCGCAATGCGGGCGGCTTTCGCGCGCCGCTTGCGCGGCGGTTCTTCCGCGGCGTTTTCCGTGAACGCTTACAAAATCAAAGTTGTTTGGTTATGAAGGCGTCCGCCGCTATGTAATCGGCGGCTTCCACGCGCCGCTTGCGCGGCGGTTCTTCCGCGTCGTTTTATCCTTACGACGACGAATAAAGCGCCGAAAGCGTCGTCAATCCCCGTTCTTATCAAACAAAAATCGTCCGGCGTTCTTTTCGCGCGTATCCCGCGCCCGCTCTTGAACGCTCGACCAAAGACTGACAAGCGCGTTGTAAGCGTATGCCTCTTGAGTCCAACCTTTGCGATCCGCGAGCTGGTAAAGTCGATACGCCAAATCTTTCGCGTCTTCCGGCTTCGTATTGTCGAATCGCGCGACGACCGACGCGCAAAGTTCGATCCCGCCCGACGCGAACGCTTGGACGAGCTGTTGGCACAAAAGCCAAGTCGTCGGCTCGTCGACTCTGACGTCTAGAGAAAGCTCCTCACGTCTCAAAAGGCGCGTTACGCCCCCTTTCGCATATAATACGCCCGAAGAAACAAGCGACGCTAACGACGTCCCCTTCGCGTTCGCAAGAAGTTCCGCCTCGCCCGACTTGATCTCCCCAAATTCGTTGTTCGAATACATATCGACGCAGAAACGGCTGTTTTTGTCGAGCGCGTCGCTTTGATCGTGGAAATAAAGGTCTAATTCGCGGTTGATTATTCCCAAAGCGTCCCGAACCGTCAAAGGAGCCCCGCTCGCGTCGAGAACTTGAGAATAACGAGAATAGATCGCCATTCCCGGTCCGATCGCAGATTGCGCTAAGTCCGTCGGAGCCATCGCGCTTTTCACCATTGTGTCGAGCGCCGGGCGTAATTCGCGTTTTAACGCCGCTATGAAATTTTTACGCGTGCAAACGCCAGCATCGGAGGGGCGTTTGCGACAAACTAATATGATGGACGACGCGAGGGCGTTTGTTCCCATAGCGACGGAACGATTCGCCATTTCGGTTCGTATCGGCCATGTACCAGTAATCGCAAATCCGGCATTAATAATCGCCGTTAGCATCGTTTCCCAACCTACGGAAGAAACAGCAGTATACGATGTTTTGGAATTCGTCTGGACTTCATTGGATTTATACGCATAATAAATCGTTGTAGGTACGTCGCTTTGAGAATAGTTATAGAGGTTTCGACAAGTCTCTGCCATTCCTTCTTCAAAGAAATCACGCGCAACTTTAGCGTTACCATTGAAACGGTAAGGTGAAGCTATCAGTTCTTCTTTCTTTGGAGTAAGTATTTTTTGGAAAAGGTTAGGATAAATTCTTTGTAGAGAATGCCGCAACCATACATAAAAGTAGTCGGACAAGTCCGCATACCCTATATTGTCGTAATAAGGAGGGTCTGTCGCTATAACAACGTTTTTTAATCTTGCATCCTCTCTGGCGTCTTTTTGTAATACCACTTTCCCCTTTTTGTCTATTGGTAACCTTACGATAGATTCTACAAAACGATTGAGAAAATTTGAAAAACAACCAGAGGACGTACTAAAAGGATTTCCCTCGGCATAATCCCAAGTCATAGGAATAGCCTGTCTACCAAACGTATGACCGATTAAATCGCGGGAATTATCCCATGTACAAATCGACGAGTGGTAGTCCGTCAACTTATCCACCAATAAGGCAAGATAAACGCAAATCGCTTGTGCATAAGAAATATGCTTGTTTATTCCGATAAAATCCTTCCTAAAAGCATAAACGTCTTTTTCAACTTTTTCCTGAACATTACTTAATAAATCAATAAAAGTAGTCAACATAGTAAGTTGACGATTGGTAAAAAGTTGATCGTAGTATATCAATCCAAATGTCGGTGGACTGAACCAACGTGGATTTTTAGGTATTTCACCAGTTGGATAATACTTTGGTTTTTTTATATTTGCCGATTGAGAATGTTCGCAGTTAGGAGAAACGTAAACGCGCCCCTTCTTTCCTTCTGTGACAATAGCCATCAATACTTGTGATAGGCGATTTTCATAACTTTCCCTCTTAACATAATCATCAGTCGTAACCGTATTGCAAACTGGACATCGAAAGACGGCGCCATGTCCCGCTTTATTTGATTCTTTCCCTTCGGGGCATTTACCCTGTTTTACGGTAAAGTTAATTTGTTTGCCATCACAGGTTGGTTCGACCCAAACTTCCTTCCCTTTTTTTTTACACAATACAAAACTTCTAACCAATGGAACCTCGCACCCGCAAGCCGGATTCGGGCACTTCACCGTCCGTGCCCAAATCCAAGCGATCACGGTCGCCTCTCCCCCTCCCTGTTCCTCGGGAACTTTAACTTTCGGATACAAATATCCAATCCGTTTAAACGCTTCGGCTTTCAACATTTCGCCGTAATAACGGACGTCTTCGGCGAGTCCCTTGGCGCCCTTCCATTTGTCGCTTGTTCGTTGTTCTTTTGGCACGGAAGGATTGACGGGCGGCAAATTGGCGAATTGGGCGGGAATCTCGATCATCGCCTTATTGATCAAGACGGCGACGGGGTTGAGATCGTGGGCGTGCGCTTCGAGTCCTAAACGTTGGGCTTCCAAGGGAATGGAGCCTCCTCCTGCGAAGGGATCGAGCAAGGCGGGCGGGTTTCCGTTCGTCGATTTGAGAATTTCCGCCTTGGCTTTGTTCAAGACCTCTTCGTTGTTGGAGTTTTCCCAGACGACCAGTTCTTTGAGAATGTCAAAGAGTCGTTCGCGTTCCTTGTTTTGCGCCTCTTCGGTCGGGAATTGATCGGGGTGGGAACTTGGATCGTCGACGAGACTCGACCATATGACGGCGCGCGCGGCAGCCAACGGGCGCCTCGCCCACCAGAGATGCAGAGTCGACGGGTGCCCGTGTCGAATCGATTTTTCCCGCGCCGCCGCTTTGTTGATTTCTTCGAGCGGGAGGGCGACTTCGATAAGTTTTTTCGGCGCGGGCATTTTGGGGGCTTTCTTTGAAATTCTAGGGGGTATGGTTTTGCGTTAAGTAATCGTTTTTACTAACTTTTATAAACGATTTCCGCTTCTCGCTTCAATTTTGCGACGTCGTAATTGACGCTGGCGGCGCTAAAATCGGGCTGGTTCTTAAAAGGCTTGCGCAGATAGGTCGTTTTAATCTCGTCGTCGTCGATTTCGACTAGCGCTAGAAAATAGTCTTCCGGCTTGTTCAGCGCGGTTAGAATTTCGTTTTTAGTAACGGTAACGGTCGAGGCGTCGGCGCGGCGTCCTTTGACTTCGATAAGTCGCAAAATAGAGCCGCCTTCTTGCAATTTTTCGGGCGGAACGGTCGATTCGACGTCGTATCCTCGATTCTCGGCGCCGACGTCGCGCGGTTCGTAGCCTAACGAACGTTCGATATTCAAGACGGTTTCGACGGCGATACGTTCGATTTCTCGAACGTCGCGCGCAAAGGTCGGGGGCGTTTCAGATTTTGCGCCGATTAAGCGATCAAGCAGACCGAGCGGGATAATCAAAGCTCCTCCCCACACGAGCGGGGCTCGCGCGGAGACGTCGCTCATTTTGTCCAGTTCGGCTTCGCGCGCTTTCAAACGATTTTCTAATCCGTCGGCGCGATCACGCGCTCTGTCGGCGTTGACTTTTGCGTTCGGCTTGCCGGCTTCGACGTCGGCAGACAATTCGATATGTCGATGATCCCAGTAGCGAATTTCGCTCGTTAGCCGTTCGCGGACGGCGGCGCGAATTTTTTCGACTTGCTTTAACCGCGCCTCTTTAATTTTTGCAAACAATTTCGACGCGACGTTTGCGACGACAAACGCTTTAACCTTCTCTTCGAGATTGTCTTTCAGCCATTCTTGCGCTTCGAGAAAATCCCTCGCGGGCGATTTTTCGTCGTCTTTTAAGGGTCGATAATCCAAATAGGGCGCGTAGCCCGCGTCGACGGCGGTTCCGTCTTCCTTGAGTTCGATAAAAGAGACGTTGCGGGAGATCGCGCGTTGCGTTCCGTTTTCCGTCGTCAAGCCGTCTTGAACGGCGGTTTCGACGTAAAATAGCAATCTAGGCGTTTCGCCGAAATCGTTTTCGTCGACAAAGACGGTTCCGCGCTTCAATTCGCCCGACCAGCGCTCGCGGATCAAATCGCTTGTCGCGTCGAGCAACGCGGTTCCGGGCGCGATCAACTGCGCTTTCGGCTTACCCTGAACATCGCAAAATTTTTTATCGAAACAAACGCGCTCGTATTTCGAGGCGATCGGCTCGCGCGTTCCGATCCTCGCGGCGCGTTCGCGAATACAAAACGGAGTCTTCAAGACGGCGAACCGTCCCGATCCACGATTCGTCATAACGCCGCCGAGCGCTTCAAAGGCGTTTCGGAAAAACGATTCGATGAAATACGGCTGTAATTTCCGCGCTTCGGCGCGTTCCATTTCGGCGCGCGTTTTCATAACGCCGCCGAAGTCTGCGACGTCGTCGGTCAACGCGTTTTGACGCAATAATTGCAACAGCTTTTCACGGTCGAACGTCTCGTCTAGCGTTCGTTCCATATAACTTCGCGCTTCGTCGGAATCGTCGTAACGAATCGCTTCGACGATAAGATCGCGCAACGATTTCTCGTTGAACGTCAATTTGCCTAAGACGTCGAAAACTTGCCCGCCGAGCGCTTGGCGTTCGATTTCGAGCTTTTCAAAGAGACGTTGAAAGACGTCGCCCTCGCGGGTTTCGTTGGCGACGAGGTTCCACAGATGGCAGACTTGTTTTTGTCCGATGCGGTGTATTCGCCCGAAACGTTGCTCAAGTCGATTCGGATTCCACGGCAAATCGTAATTGACCATCAAATGCGCGCGTTGCAAGTTGACGCCTTCGCCCGCCGCGTCGGTCGCGACGAGAATTTTGACTTCCGAATTCTGTTTGAATTCCTCCTCGATTTTTCGTCGCTGATCGCGCGTCGTTCCCCCGTAAATCGAAACGACCGCGTTCGGATCGCCCAACAGACGCCCGATTTTGTCGACAAGATATTCGAGCGTGTCTCTGTGTTCGGTAAAAATAATCAGTTTTTCGCGCAGACCTTCGGCGTCGTACATTCCGCTCGATTTGTCTTGAAGCAGATTCGAGAGTTCGCGCCATTTTCGGTCTTCGTCGCTTCGTCTTGTTTCGTCGGCAAGTTTTTCCAGACGTTCGAGCGTGGCGATTTCCGTTTCTAGTTCGGCTTCCGTTTGCGCGGCCGAAACGCCTTCGACGACGGCGTCCTCGATTTTTTCGACTTCGGCGCCGGTCAATTCGTCTTCGTCAAAATCTTCGAAAGCGTCGCTCAATTCGTTTTTTTCCGCGCGTAATTGAAGTCGAACCTCTTTGAGGATTTTCTCGAGTCGTTCGCGTCGTCGGCGCAAAGAATTGTAGATCGCTTCCGGGGAAGACGCCAAGCGACGCTGTAGCGACGTCAACGCGAATCCGACGTTCGATCTGCGTTTTTTGTTCAACGCTTCGGCGCGATTAAACTCTTCGCGCGCGTATTCGGTAACGGCTTGATAGAGTTTCGCCTCTTGGTCGGAAAGCTTGTAGTTTGCGACGTAAGCGCGTCGTTCGGGAAAGAGCGGCTTGCCGTCGAACGTCAGCAATTCCTCTTTGACGAGTCGACGCATAACGTCGCCGACTTCGATCTCTCGATTCGACGTTCGCGCTCTTCCTTCGAAACGGTCTTGATCGATCAACGAGAGAAAGAGCTGAAAATCTTCGTTTTTGCCGTTGTGGGGCGTCGCGGTCAACAATAGGAAATTTCGCGCGATATTCGAAAGAACGCGCCCCAATTTAAAACGCAACGACTCTTTGACTTCGCCGCCGGAAATCGTCGCCGACATTTTGTGGGCTTCGTCGCAGATAATCAGATCCCAATCGGTCGCCGTTAGTTTGTTTTTGACGTCTTCGTTGCGCGCGAGTTTGTCGAGTCGCGCGACGCACAGATCGTTTTCGGCGAACGCGTTGCCCGACGCGGCGGATTCGAGGAGTTCGTTGGTAATAATTTTGAAATGCAGATTGAATTTTTCCAAGAGTTCGTCTTGCCACTGTTCCGCAAGACTTCCGGGCGTCACGATAAGACAGCGGCGCAAATCTCCGCGCGCGATTTGTTCTTTGATTAGCAGACCCGCCATAATCGTCTTGCCCGCGCCGGGGTCGTCCGCTAAGACGTAACGCAAAGGCAAGCGAGGCAACATTTGCTCGTAAACGGCGGAAATTTGGTGCGGCAAAGGCGTAATTTCCGAAGAATGAACCGCCAAATACGGATCGAAAAACCACGCCAATTTGATTCGATAGGCTTCTAAGACAAGACGCGTCTTCGCGCCGTCGCCGTCGAAGCTCCAGACGCGCGATTTTTCGACAAGATTAATCATAGAAGAATTTTCGTCGTCGCGATAGAACAGACGCTCGTTTAATTGTCCCGAGTCGGATTTATAGACGACCGTTAAGACGTCGGAACCGCTCCAAGTAGCGGATAGTACGACGACGGACTCGCCTGAAACGACGCCGTCGAGTCGAGCGCCGACGACAATATCCTCGAGCTTAAACATATTGGATTCCTCGTAAGCGCTTCGACTTGCGATCAACGACGCTTTTTCCGAAAATCTACGTTCGTTCGGTAAGAAGAATCCGTTCCAACGCTTCCGACGTCGAATTCGCCTATTCAGACGTTCCAAACTCCATAAATTCGCGAATATCAGCCCAAGTTAGAGCAATTCCGCGCGTATGGATTGTAACAAAAAAAAAAAATAGGCAAGATTTTTTCGTCAATTTTCCACGTTCGAAGCGTATTGACGAAACAAATATTACAAAGAAGCCGATTTTAAGAGGTCTGTCGAAAAAACAGAGAAAAAAATAATCGTTCGCGGAAGATTCCGTGAACGATTACAAAAAAAGGCGAGCCTCGAAAATCGAAACTCGCCCCGATTTCATACGCAAACGAACGTTATTCGTGTCGCAACGCTTCGATCGGATCCATCTTTGCGGCGCGAATCGCGGGATAAACGCCAAACACGACCCCGATCATAATCGAAATTAAAAACGCCAACGGCACGGACCAGAAGACGATAATCGGTCTCAATTCCTGCACGATCGCGGGCAAACTTGCCAACAAATCCGGATTGGTTTTCTTGAGAATCCCCATAACGAACATTGTTACGGGCGTGCAAGTCAACCCTACCAAAACGCCCAAGCCGCCGCCGACGACGGACAAAACGATCGTTTCGATCAAAAATTGCCGAACAATATCGCCTCGCTTGGCGCCTAACGCGCGTCGAATGCCGATTTCTCGAGTTCGTTCGGTAACGGTCGCCAACATAATGTTCATAATCCCAATACCGCCGACGACTAGCGAAATTCCGGCGATCAGCCCCATAAAGACGTTGAACATCATTCTTGTAGTCTTCGCCTGTTCCAACAACTCGAGCGGCACGGTGACTCCGTAATCTTCGAATTTGTTATGATACGTGTCAAGCGTCAACTTGATAAGTTCGGAAGTCTGCATAACGTCGGCGACGCTGCCTACTTTCAACGTTATTTGTTTTAACTGAACCGTCTCGCCTTCCATAGAGCCGCTCCGACGAACGACCACGGTGTCTCCGACGCGCGTTTGCATCGTCTTCAGCGGAACATAGACGTCGTAGGAATAATCTTCCGACTTCAACGAACTTCCGATCGCCGCCGACGGCGCGCGCGAATTGGCGATTCCAATCACGCGGAAAACGTAATTGTCGCCGACGCGAATTAATTTCCCGATCGGCTCCTCGTATGGAAAGAGTTGCGCCGCGACGCCCGCTCCTAAAATACAATAGTCGCAAGCGCGTTCGTTTTCTTCGTCCGTAAAGAAACGCCCTTCGAAGAGCGAAATCTTCACGACTTCGAAATATGAGGCGGTGCAACCGACCAATCTTCCGTCGACCTTCCAGCGTCCGTTTTGGAACGTCTCCTGATAATCTTTGACGGGCGCGGAATTAACGATCGTCGGAATCGTCTCGACGAGTCGTTCAAAGTCGGCGCGAGTCAGACCGTATTCGGGAATTTGCATTCCTCGACCGCCGCTGCCTGCGGAAAGCGCTTCGTTAGGCGGCTTGATCGTGCTTACGATGATATTGTCGGCGCCCAAACTTTCGATTTGTTCCTGCGCTTTTCGACTAATTCCCTCGCCTATCGCCATAAGCCAAATAACGCTTGCCACGCCAATAAAAATACCCAATACGGTGAGTAATGAACGCATCGGGTGCAAATATAAACTTTTGACGCCCGAGAGCAAGGTTCGAAACGCGTGTCTCATCTTACAAGAAAACCTATGAAATCCGAAAAGAGCGAGGCGCGAACCTCGCAATTTCAACGTCGTCGCTTCCGCGCGTAATTATTCGTTAAATTTCCACAAGGCTCGTCCGTCGCAACCTTTATGCTCGAGAGCGACGGACGGACGCCGCGCGGAACTAAATAGGACGTAGCCTCGTGTCCGACTCGATCAGTCCGTCGCGCAAACGAACAATACGCTTGCTTCTCGCGCCCACGTCGTCTTCGTGGGTGACAAGAATGATCGTTCGACCTTGCGAACTCAACGTGTCGAGCAGATCCAGAATTTCCGCCGTCGTTTTCGAGTCTAAGTTGCCGGTCGGCTCGTCCGCTAGGATAAAATAGGGATCGTTGACCAGACTTCGCGCGATCGCCACGCGTTGTTGCTGACCGCCGGAAAGTTGGGTCGGTCGGTGATTGAGTCGCGCGCCAAGCCCTACCATTTTCGCAAGTTCGACGCAACGTTTCCGCGAACGCAACGACGCGTTCCCCTGATAAAAGAGGGGCACTTCGATGTTCTCGATTACCGTCAACTGCTGAATCAAATTGTACGACTGAAAAACGAATCCGATTCTCGACGCGCGAATTTCCGAGAGCCTATCGTCGTCCAAAGTCGTCACGTCGTCGTGCCCGAGCCAGATTTTGCCGTGCGTCGGACGGTCGAGACAACCGAGCAAATTCAACATCGTGCTTTTACCCGACCCGGAAGCGCCCATAATCGCGACGTAATCGCCTTCTGGAACCGCCAAGTCGACGCCGCGCAAAGCGTACACCGTTTCCCCTTTAAGGACGTATTCGCGCTTCACGCCGGTCAGCTTCGCCGCAAAAAATTCTTCTTCTTTGTCGTTGCCGACGTTTTTTTTCTTTTTATCAAAAATAGCCATCTCAACTTCCAATAGGACGCGACGTCAAGGAAAGAACGCCGAAAACGTTTCGCGACGACCGCGCGAAAACGTCTTCGACTCGCCTAAAAACGCGCCGTTAAAGGACGCGACGCGGAATCAGAACGAAGGCCCGCCAAAACCGCCGTCGGAACCTAACGCGGAGGTCGAAGCGAACATCTTGCCCGCGACGTCCTTGATTTCGTGACAACCTTTGACAAATTCGGGCTTTTGAATCATTCCGTCGCCGTTAAAGTCCATTTTAGGAACGAACAAGGCGATCGCTTGACGCAAACTCGTCGCTTCGGCCAAAGAAGCGATCGGCTTCGGCGGCTCGACGATCAGCGGCGCGTCTTTTGGCGCGTCTTCTTTACCTTTTTCGCCGCCTTTATCGCCTTCCGCGATCGACGTTGCGTCGTCAGTCTTAGGTCGGTCTTGCGGCTTGAGGCTCTCGGGCGCGTTCGGTCCAGTCGGGGCTCCGCCCATTCCGGGCATAGCGCCGGGCGTTCCGCCCATTCCGGGCATGCCGCCCGGTCTTCCGCCTCGAAAACGTCCGAATCCTCCGCCTCGTCGTTCCGCCTTTCCGTCTTCGGGGTTTTCGCGTTCGCTCAAAATTTTAGCGATCGTCGAATCGGCGCCTTCAATACTGAATTCGTCTTTTTCATCGGATTCTTTCGGCAAATATTCTTCAAAGAACCCGTCGATTTCCGGGTCGGTTTCAGAATCTTGGAAACTCTTGCGATCCGAGAAAAATCCGATAACAAATTCGGTCGGCTTGAGCGCGTCGTTTTGATCGGCGTCCCATTCGTCAAACAGCGGCAAGAACGGAAGATAGGCTTTCCCGTCGACTTCCGTCTTAACGACGTCCGACAAACCGTCGACGTCCTCTTGCGCGCCAAGATTCTCTTGTACGTCGAGGTCTAAAACGTCCTCTTCTTCGCTCGCGCTATCGTCGGATTCCGCTTCGTCCAACGAGGTCGAATTCGGGAAAAGACTTCCGAAAATAACGTCGTCGTCGCTCGTCAAAAATTCGATTCCCTCTCTCGTAATATCGTTCTTATTAGAGTATTTACCCCAATCAATCAAATCGTAATAAACAATTCGATCAGAATACTCGGCGTCGGATTCGCCGCGCAACAGCTTGATCTCTTCGATAAGCTCGTCTATCTTCGCTTGATTTTCTTCGGAATTCTCTTCCGTTCCAATTTTCTTGAGGATTTCAATATCGTCTTGGCGTCGCATAATCTCGTTTTGACGACTCGCAATTCGCGCTTGCAACGCGGAAAGTTTCTTCGAAAGCGCTTCGAGCAACTCGCGATGCATTTCCATCACGGTTCGAGAGAAGAACGGCTGCAACGAGGCGACTTTGGCGTCGTGTAGCAGTTTCGCCTCGATCGTACTCGCGTATTCTTTAGCTTCTTCTTCCTTCTTTTGCTGCGCTTCAAGCTCGTCGCCGCTCAACGAAGCGCTTCCGCCTTCGCCCTTGATCATCGCGGCAATTTCGGCGGGCATAGCGCTCAACATTTCGTCGGTAAGCTCGCCGCTCTTATACTTTTCGCGAGCTTGAGCCAACATCGCTTGCGGATCGCCAAAGGGCATGCCGCCTCGAGACCCGCCGCCCATTCTGCCGCCGCCCATTCCGGCGCCCATTCCTCCTGGCGCGCCGCCCATTCCGGCGCCGGGCATACCGTCGCCTTTTCCTACTCCTTCGGCTTCTGCGGCAAGAGAGGCTTCTTCTTTCGCCTTCGCGTCGGCTAATTTCGCTTGGTAAATTTCAGAATTTTCAAACGCGGACGGCTCGGACGGATCGGGGAACGCGACCTTTTCACGATAAAGTCTCGCGCCGCTGACGACGCGTTCGCCCTCTTCCAGACCGTCTAAAATAATTACTTGTTTTTCGTTCGAAGCGCCCAATAGAACTTCTTTATATCCCCAAACGCCCTCGTTATACGTGATGCAATAGGTTTTTTTGCCGTATTCCGTAACGCATTGAACGGGAACCATAAGCACGTCGGGCTGTTCGTCGGCGATAATGCGAACTTGCGCGGTCAAGCCGGTGCGCAATTCTTCGGTCGGATCCTTGATCTTAACCAAAGTAACGTAGTCTTTCGCCGAAGACATCCAGACGATTTCAGGATACTGGTTGACCTTGACGACTTCGCCTTCGATCACGCGATTCGGCAACGAGTCGAAAGTTATCTTGGCGGGCATGCCGACCTTGACGGAAGAAATGTTCGACTCGTTGATCATCGTCTTGACTTGCATTTGCCCCTTGTCGGGCAGACGAATCAAAACCTGACGTTGACGAACGGTCGACCCTTCTTTGATCATATCGGCCTCGGACATACGCCTAGAATCTTGGTTCGCGTAGACGACTTGTCCGTCTTGCGGCGCTTTAATCTTGCAATTTGCCGATTGCGCGCGATAACGATTTTCGCGGTTCAGATTAATATTGTACGAGTTTTTGTCGGAATCGACCTTTGCGCGCGCCGTCTCGATGTCGGACATCAACGAAGTAATTTGCTTTTCGCTCGTATACTTCAACAAGGTCAATTTCTTCAAATTTGCGACTGCAAGCGAGTTCTTCGCCTTTTCTTCCGCCACTTTGTCGACTTCGAACTGGAGTTCCGTCGAATACCCCATATTCAAGAGGCGTTCGGTAAAGCGCGTCGTATCCGCTTGTTGCTTTCGCGTCTGTTCCTGCGAGAAGACTTCGTTTTCGTAATCGAGCCAACTCGACTCGAAAGTGCCCTCGACGTATTCTTCAAGCGAAATTTCGGCGGAACGCAACGTGGCGCGCGAGCTGTTGAGCGTCGCGCGAGACGTGTTCGTCGTCACGACTTGCGAGTCTAACTTTTCGTCGACGCTCGACGAGTCGAGTTCGACCAACAATTCGCCCTTTTTGACGTCGGTTCCTTCCGGAATCAGATAAATAACGGTCGCGTTGCCCTCGACTTGCGAGGCGACGTCGGTATTCTTGGCGCTCTCCGCGCTGCCTTTGCCGTTCACTTCGTGAACGAACGTCCCTCTCTCGACGGCGGCAAAGATCAAACTTTCGTTTTTAGTCGCCTTGTTTCGACCTTTATACCAGTAGACGCCGCCCGCTATCAAGCCGACCGCCAACAATACGAGAACGACGACGCCTAACGCGCCGCCTCGTCTGGACGTCGACGTCGCGCGTTTTCGTCTTTTAATCAAGAGTTCCGTTCGTTCAGTCATCAGTTTTTCCTTGCGAAAAAAAACAAAAAGAGCGCTCGTCGCCTTACTATAGGCGCGTCGCTCGCACGTTCAAGCAGCGGCGGAAATCGCGCGTCGCCGAGAAAGCGTCGCTCGCGATTCGAAACGAAAGCCGTCAAACTCGGCGTCGTCGCAAACGCTTATGGGAATTTGGGTCGGCAAATGCAAAGCAAACTCAAAACTTGCCTTCGTTTTAACCTTTCAAGCCCCAATTATCCTATTATGATAGACTAATCCAACTCTAACGTTAGTCAAGAATAATAGCGGCTTTTTGGATAATAAAAAGTCTAAAAAAATCTCTAAAAAACGTTTAATCGCGTCATTCGGACAAAAACGAACGACAGGCGCTCGTTCTGCGACGACGACGCCAAGGACGAGTCTATCCAAGTCCCTTCCCTAAATTTCCGCAACGCGCGTCGAAATTAAACGTTAAACCTTAGCTCTTCGTTAAAATTACCAACCGTCGTCGTCAAAACTCAAAATAAGAAGCAAACTGAAAAAACATTTCAGACGCTTCCGACGATAAAAGCGAATGGGCTTTTGCGTATTCGCTTCTTCGCCGACGTCGTTAAGACGCAAGTTTGGGGAATTGGCAAAAGTCTTTATTCCTTATACCCCGACGGAGGTCTAAGGTTTCACTTTTAAAACGAAACATTCCCGTTTCTTTCGAATCTTGCCAAGTTGCGACGCGGTTCGTTTGGCGGATTCGAACGATCAAACGGTTACGTCCTAAAAATTGCGAAAATCGATTCGCAACGTTTTGGTTCTTTTCGCGTCCTTTAACGCGTGGCGCGACGACGGCGCGTCGGAATGAAAAGGAAACTTCCTATGAAAGTTGTTAAATTTCTCCTAACGGCGGTCTTCCCAATGTTCGTTGCGTTCGGCGTTTGCGCGTCCTCAAACGTCGCGACGGCTCAAACTAACGAATCTCTCGTCCCGTTGATTCAAGCCTTCGACAATTTTGATTTCCAAGGAATTTTCGTCAAAACCGAACAAATGCCCGTGGTTTCAGACTTGGCGATCACGCGCGACAAAACGACGTTGTACGTCGGTTGCGACGACCAGCGCGTCTATCGTTGCAATTTGAAGACGAAGGAAATCAAGCAGGCGTTTCAACGCGCCGACGACTGGGTTCGCGCCGTCGCCGTTTCTCCGACTTCGAACGAAGTCGCGGTTTTGTCGCAAAAAGGACGCCTCTCCGTCTGGGATTCTCAAACGGAAAGTCGCATCCGCGAAATCGACGCGGGCGTGGTCGGCGCTCGCGCGCTCGCGTATTCGCCCAACGGAAAAGTGATCGCCGTCGGTAGTTTCGACGCGACGGTGAATATGTTCGACGCGAATACGTTGCAAAAACTCGCTAGTTGGAGCGCGCCCGGCGAAAGTTCGACGGCGATCTCCTTTTCGCCCGACGGTTCCCTATTGGCGCTTGGCGGTCGAGACGGAATCGTTAGAGTTTGGACGACGTTCAACGGCAAAAAACTCTACGATCTTCCGCTAACGAACGTCGACGGCGGCAAATCGCGCCGCGCGCGCGCCGTCGCGTTTAGTCCCGACGGAACCCGCATCGCGGCGGGCGGGGACGCGGATCAGATAGCCCTGTGGGAGCTAAGTTCGGGCAAACAGGTCGGATCGTTGTATCTCAGCGAAGGCAAAGTTTTTTCTTTAGTCTTTTGCGGAGTCGATCGTCTTGTTTCCGGCGACAGTTGCAATCTCGTGCGTTTTTGGGACGCGACAAAACAAAGTCAAATTGCGCGTTCGATGCTTCCTGCGGATCGAAACGAATTTCGATTAGGGCATAAAGGAACGGTAAGCGTTCTCAAATACGTGGAAGACGGAACGTCGGGATATATTTTAAGCGGTAGTTTCGACACAACCGTTAAAATGTGGAAACTTCCTTAAATTTCACAAAAAATTTCTATTCTTCTTGAATTTTTTTGACGATATTACCGACTGAAGGACGTGGAAATCCAGAAAGGGGCTTGGAAACAAGCGCGTTTCAGCCCTTTTTTCACTTTTTATCGTTCGTAGGTCGCGAAAAAGCTCGCGTCGGAATTTATACTTGTCGTTTGACGAGGCTGAATCGTTTGTTCAGCGTTTGGAATCAATATTTGACGATCCTCTTGTCTTTCGACGCGACGTCGCGCTCAAAGCAAGACGTCGTTTCGACCGAAATTCGGTCTGAGACTATTAGGATCAACAAAAAGAGTAGCGCGACTTTAAAAAAGCGCACGAAAGGCTAAAAGAATGTCGCTCTTCATTCAGAAAAACGCGATCGAGTCGAACTTGTCCTCTTCCTCGAAGGTCAAATCTCATAAACGTTCCAAGAGTTTCGACGGCGAGAAGTCGACGCGTCGTTCCTGTCGTATCGAAGAACTCGAAAAGCGCGAATACCTTTCGGCGGATCCGGTCGATATTGGGATCGTTTACAGCGAGCAATATTCCGAAGACTTGGGCGACAGATTCTACGTCGCGTGGGTCGGAGGCGAAGACGGCGGTTGCACGACGCTTGATTCTCTCGTTATTAATCTTGATAAAAACGGCAACGGTTCGCTCGACGAAGGCGAGGCGTATTTCGATCAAGGTCAAGGCGTTTATTCGCACGTCGAAAACACGTTGCGTTTGGTGGATAAGTCGTCGGATATCGACTTCTCTTACGATATTTCCGACAACGGAACCGTCTTGACGATCACGTTCGACAATTTCCACGCGGGCGACACGTTCGTTTTCGAAATCGACCTCGACGAATATCAAACGGATTCTTCGAAAACGGCGGGCAACGCGCAAGTCGAAGGCGGCGAAATGGGCGGTTCCCTCGTCAACGGAATCGCGGGCTCAAAGGCGTCGGCTACGTTCAGTTCCGTTCATTACCAAACGGAAACTTGGGCGGGTATGTTCGTCGACGAATACGACGAAAAGGGCGAGGGCGGTCCTCGTTCCGTGGCGTTGAGCGAAGGCTATGATCGCGAGTCGTTGCCTTACGACGTCGACGACGGCAACGAAGGCATCGCTCAAGCGGGCGTTTACGGAAACGTTATTTTGACGCCGAAGCCGATCGTTATCTCGGGTTACGTCTATGAAGATTTGGACGTCGACTGCAATAAAGACGACGGCGAGCCGGGTCTTGCCGGTTACACGATCACGCTGTACGGCGAAAACGACAAGACGTGGACGACGACCACCAACGAAGAAGGCTTCTACCTCTTCGAGGGCGACGATCTTTTGCCCGGTTCGTACTTGATCAATTCCTCGACAAGCACGACTTATATTGACTTCTGCGCGAAAGGCGGCGAGTTTGGCGAAAAAATCGATCCGACCAATATTAAAGTCGGCGGTATGCAAGGCGGCGACGTCGCTCCGAACAACAATTTCGCCAAGGTTTTGCCTAGTTCGATCGAAGGCAATATTTTCGAAGACCTGAACGACGCCAACGGCAAAGAAGAAGGCGAAAATTGGGACGGAATTCAACATCCCGCGACCGTCGAATTGTATCGAATTTCGACCGACGAAAGCGGAAATGAAACGCGCGTCCTAATGGAAACGCAAAAAGTCGACGCCGAGGGGCGTTACAAGTTCCTGCTCGATTGTTCCTACAACGCGGAAGGCACGTTGCGAAAACTTCCTTGTCGCGAATATGAAGTTCGTATGATCTTCGACGAAGAAGCGAACGGTTATTCCGACGGAAAAGATTATATCGGCAGGGAATTTGTCGGAACCGACGACACGATTACCGATATTTGGATCGGCTACAACGAGCATCTTCACAATTACGACTTCGGCAAACTCAAGTTGGGTTCCATTTCTGGAAACGTTTACGAAGACCGCAATTCCAGCGGAGCTTTCGACAAACACGAAGAGCCCGGTATTGGAAACGTTACCGTGGGACTTTATCGTTTGAACGGTTCCGAATACGAATTCCTCAAAAAAGTTGCGACAAACAAAGACGGTTATTACGAATTTAACGACTTAGACATTGAACAAACCTACGCCGTCAAAGAAATTCACCCCGAAGATTACGTCCACGGCGACGACACGGTCGGTTCTCTAGGAGGAAAAACCGAGACGGGCGAAAAGGAGAGTTTCACGTCGGAAATTGTCGTCGGTTGGGACGATCATGGCGTCGATTACAACTTTGGCGAGTTGAAATTGGGTTCGATTTCCGGAAACGTTTACGAAGACCGCAACGACAACGGCGTCCTCGACGATGGCGACGTCGATTTGAGCGGCGTTACTATTTCGCTCTATCGTTGGAACGGTTCAAGTTACGACTTGCTCGACCATACCAAGACCGACGAAAACGGCAATTACTCCTTTGACAACCTCGATATCAATCAAAAATACGCCGTTCGCGAAGACGAGCCCGAAGGATACTCGCACGGGAAAAACACGACGGTCGGAACGCTTGGCGGGGAAAGAGTCAATACGAACGAACGTCTTGAAATCAAGGAAGTTTCCGTCAAATGGGACGAACATGGCGTCGACTATAATTTCGGCGAATTGAAACTCGGCAGTATCGAAGGAACCGTTTACGAAGACCGCAACGACGACGGCGTTTACAACGACGGAGATTTCGAACTTTCGGGCGTCGTCGTCGAACTGTTGCGCTGGGACGGAGACGGTTACAAAAGAGTCGGCGAAACGAAGACCAATTCCGACGGTTCGTATCGTTTCGACAATCTCGATATTAACCAGAAGTACGCCGTTCGCGAGACTGAGCCCGAAGGGTATGAACACGGCAAAAACTTGACGGTCGGAACCCTTGGCGGAGAACGAACGAGTACTGAAGAACTCCAAGAAATCAAGAACGTCGTCGTCGAATGGGGCGACGTCGGTTACGATTACGACTTCGGCGAATTGAGACCGGGCAGTATTTCCGGAACCGTCTACGAAGACCGCAACGACAATGGAATCTACGACGATCGCGACGTCGAATTGGCGGGCGTTACGGTCGAACTCTTGCGTTGGAACGGCTCTTCCTACGACAATGTTTCCCAAACGACGACCGACGAAAACGGTTATTATTGTTTCACAGGGCTCGAAATCGCGACGCAATACGCGGTGCGCGAAACGGAACCCGAGGGATACAAGACCGGCAAAAATACGACCGTCGGTAATTTTGGCGGCGATCGTATCGCCGGACAAGGCGTTCAAGAAATCAAGAACGTCCCGATCGGTTGGAACGATTTTGGATACGATTATAACTTTGGCGAATTGAAACCGGGTTCGATCGAAGGCATAGTTTACGAAGATCGCAACGACAACGGCGTTCACGACGGCGACAACGAAGTCGGTATTCCGGGCGTTAGAGTCGCTTTGTATAAGCAAATCGACGGCGAATACGTCGAAGTCGCTTCGACGATTACGGACGCCGACGGAAAATACAAGTTCGAAGGACTCGATCTCGACTTCAATTACGGAGTTTTGGAAGATCGAACCGCGATCGTCGACGTCTACGAAGACGGCGACAATCACGTCGGCACTTTGGGCGGCGTTCTCGGACCCGGCGTCGACTTTATTTCGCAGATCAACGTTCAATGGGACGACCAAGGCAAGGAATACGATTACGGCGAGTTGAAGCTCGGCTCCATTTCGGGTTACGTCTATAACGACGTCAACGACAACGGCGTTCGAGAAGAGAATCTCGGCGAAAAAGGCATTCCCAACACGATCGTCGAGTTGTATCAAGTCGTCGACGGCGAATACGTCAAAATCGACGAAACGAAGACCGACGCAAACGGTTATTACGAATTCAACGAACTCGATATCGAACAAACCTACGGCGTCAAGGAAATTCAGCCCGAAGGTTGGGACGACGGCAAAAACGCCGTCGGGTCGTTGGGCGGCGAATTGGTCGACGAAGCCGACTGGACTTACGCGATTCCCGTCGGCTGGGCCGACGAAGGCGTCGAGTACGACTTCGGCGAATTGGAACCTCCGATCGGCTCCTTGAGCGGTTACGTTTACGAAGACCTTAACGACAACGGCGTTCGCGAAGAAGAACTTGGCGAAAAAGGAATTAAAAACGTCGAAGTGCAACTGTTCGTCGCGGACGAATCGGGTAAAGACGTTTACGTTTCGAGTACGACGACCGACGATAAAGGATATTACGAATTTACCGAGCTTCCCGCCGGTAAAGTCTATATGATCCACGAAATTCAGCCGACGGAATACGACGACGGAAAAGACGCCGTTGGAACGATCTTCGGCGCGACGGTCGGCGAACTTGGAGAAAACGATTACCTCGTCAATATCCTTCTTCCGAAGGACGGCGCGGGCGTCGAATACGATTTTGGCGAATTGATTCCGCTTCAACCGGGTTCGATCAGCGGGTACGTTTACTTCGTCCAGAACGTCGAGAACCCGTGGAACACGATAAAGGATTCCATATCCAACGTTCTAATTACCTTGAACGCGCTCAACGAAGAGACGGGGCTTTATGTTTCGACGGGAAGAACCGCTTTGACCGACTCGAACGGTTACTACGTCTTCGAAAATTTGGAGCCTAATCGTTATTATCAAGTCGTGGAAGCGGAACTACCGGGTCGTATTCACGCCGGCGAAAGGGTTGGAACGATCAACGGCGAGAAGGTCGGCGCAATATCGGGATCTCGCGTGTTGAGCGACATATACGTCGGGTCGGGCGAGGTCGGCGTTCATTACGACTTTGCCGAAAGCTATACGCCTATTTGGCCGAATCCACCCAGTCCGATTCCGCCCACGCCAAATACTTGGGCGGCGTCCCCGACGGTCTTTTCCTACGTCAACAACCAGCCGTACGTGCCCGGAAGTTACACGACGCTTTACGGAGGCGGCGGATTCACGGAGAACTACTCGTTCCGTTTGAGCGTCTTAGACGACGGTAGTCCGCGTTCGCCTGAAGTCCTTTACGCGACGAACGGGTTCCGCGGCAACTACCTCGACGACGACTCCTTAATGCTTACCGTTTCGAGTTCGCGTTTGAGCGACGCCGGAGAGTGGCTGTTGTGCGACAAAGCCGGAAACGTCGTCAAACAATACCGATACGGCGCGGACGGCGCCAAGGCGATCGTCGGCAATTGGAACGGCGATAGAACGACTCATATCGGCATATTCGTCGACGGACGCTGGTATCTCGATAGAAACGGCGACGGCAAGTGGGATTCCGACGACTTGTGGGCGGATTTGGGCGCCGGAACCGATCAGCCGGTCAGCGGAGATTGGAACGGCGACGGCAAAGACGATATTGGTATTTTCGGTCCGCAATGGGCTAGCGACCCGCTCGCGATCGAAATCGAACCCGGCTTGCCTTCCGACCTGAACCGTTACGTTACCGTTTCTCGCGCGAAGAACCTACCGCCCGACGAAGACGTCTTCAAAACGGCGTTGGACAACATTCGCGAAGCGGCGAACAAGGACACGGGCAAGGTGCGTCGCGACTTGGTCGACCACGTGTTCGAATACGGTTCCGAAGGCGATATAGCCGTAACGGGCGACTGGAACGGCGACGGAATCACGAAGATCGGCGTTTATCGCAACGGCGAATGGTATCTTGATATGAACGGCGACGGTCGTTGGAACGAAGACGACGTTAGAATTAGCAACCTCGGCGGCAAAGGATATATCCCGGTCGTGGGCGACTTCGACGGCGACGGCGTCGACACGGTCGGTCTGTTCCATAACGGCGAATGGTTGATCGACGTCGACGGAGATCATCGACTTGACAGAACGATCAGCTTCGGTCAAGAAGGCGATCAGCCGGTCGTCGGAGACTGGGACGGCGACGGAATCGACGAAATCGGCGTTTATCGACCCGGTTCTTCCGTCGATTCGACGCCCGAGGATATTCCGACGAACGCGCAGAATTCCGCTAGCGACGCGAATCAATACGCGATGAACTAAGATTAAATAGGCTCTGTTTTAGCGACGTCGAGCGCCGACGTCGCTTTTTTATATTAATCCCGCGCGTTCCGATCGCTTCCGAGCGGTCGGTTCCCTTTGTTTTCGAGAACGCTTATGATTCGTTTTGCCTCTATTAGCGATTTGCAGTACGGCGATTTAGACAAGGTTGGGAACCGCGCCTATCGCGAGTCGATCGGTAAATTTCTTATTTCGATCGGAGAATTTCTCAATTCGGACGTCGAATTTGCAATGAATTTCGGCGATTCTTGTCAAAGCGATTTCTCCAATCATCTTGCGATCGTCGAACTTTACCGTCTTGCGGAAAAACGCGGTTTGCAATGGCGCCACGTCCTTGGCAATCACGATTTTCTTGTGAACGACGAGCAAAAAAAATATATTTACGCCAATTTGGGACTGGAAAAACCCGGTTATTATTCTTTCTCAATTTCCGACAAAGAAGACGCTTCGAACAAGTGGCGTTTCGTCGTCTTGAACGGCAACGAAATTAGCGAATACGCCGCCGAGACTGACGAGGAACGCGACGCGGCAAGGCGCGAGCGCGAAGCGCGGAAATTAGCCGACGGGTCTTTGCCCTACGAATGGAACGGTTCCCTTTCTCGCAGACAGCTCGATTGGCTCGATTCTCAACTTCAAGAAGCGGAAGACGCGCAAGAAAACGCGGCGGTCTGTTCGCATTTTCCGTTGTTCGCTTCTTCCAAATCGTTTGAGTCGCGTACCAAGCTGGCGTCGATCGTCGATTTGGGCGTCTATTATTCCGACTTGGGCGTCTCCACTTGGAACGGACGCGAGATACTTGAAATTCTCGACAAACGCGCCTGCGTTCGCGCTTATTTTGCCGGTCATCTTCACGAAGGTTCTTACGGCGTTCGTCGAGGCGTCGCGCACGTCACGTTTAACGGCGCGGTCGAAGCGGAGCCTTACGCGCACGCCTTCGTGGAATTGACGTCGAAATCGATCAACGTCAGGGGCTTTGGAGCGCAACCGTCCTATAAATGCGAATTTTGACGCGTCGTTGTTTGAGAAGGTCGTTTTATTTCAATTTTGTTTAGCAAAGGAAGTTCGTTTGCCGCCGCGACGACGTTTAGAAGCGCAAAGAATCGAGCCCGACGTTTCACAGCGTCAATGGTTGCGTAATTTCTTGAAATACGTCGCCTACGAGCGACAACTTTCCCAAAATACTTGCTTTGCCTATCGTCGCGACCTTATACGATTCTATCGTTGGCTTGGCGAACGTTCAATTCCCGATTTGACGATCGCGCAACTATCCGATTACGTCGGCGATTTGCGTGCGGAAGGACTTTCTCCAGCCTCCGTCGCGCGGAATCTGACCTCGTTGCGCGTCTTCTTTCGTTTTTTGCAAGGCGAAGGAATTCTCAAAAAAAACGTCGTCGAACTTATCGGCGCCCAAAAGCGCTGGGAACGACTCCCGACGGCGTTGACGCAAGGTCAAATTGCGCGATTATTGGTCGAACCGCAGCCGCAAACGGATAAAATGTGGATTCGCGATCGCGCTATTCTGGAATTTTGTTACGCGACGGGTTGTCGCGCTTCGGAAGTCGTCAATCTTAAATTAAACGACGTCTATCTTGATCGCGCTTGTTGTCGTTGTATCGGCAAGGGCTCCAAAGAACGAATCGTTCATCTTGGCGAATCGGCTATTTTGGCTTTTCAACGTTGGCTTGACGTCGCGCGACCGCGAATATTACGCCGCGCGTTCGGAAAAGGCGATTCCGACGCAAATTCCGCGCGCGTTCCTTCGCAATTTAATTTTTTTGGCGAAACTGATTCCGAAGCGCTCGATCACGACGCGTCTTTAAAGCGTTATAATTCGGCGTCCCCTTACGCCTTCGTCTCCGCGCGCGGACGACGATTGCGACGAGAAGCGCTCTGGGAGTTGGTCAAAAAATACGCGTTGCGCGTCGGGGCGCCCAAGACGATCAGTCCGCACTCGATCCGCCATAGTTTCGCCACGCATTTGTTGCAAGGGGGCGCCGATTTACGACAAGTTCAAGAATTACTAGGACACGAAAGTATCGCCACGACGCAAATTTACACGCACGTCGATATGACGCGGTTGAAGGAAGTTTACCGAAAAAATCATCCGCGCGCGTGAGCGCGCGTCCTTTCTGAAAACGTATTCGCGCGTTGCTAACTCTTCCAATAAAAATAAAAATAACGTTTTTCTCTAAAAAACGATTTGCCCTTTCCCCTATGTTAGATTACAATCAACGCAACCTGACGTAAAGGGTAAGCGTTCACGAAAAGTATTCCCAAAAAATCGGCGGTTGGACAGGAAGAAAGCGACGCGAGAGGATTCGTTTTTCGCGCAAGCGAAAAACGCGCGAAAGGCGCCCCGGGTTCCGGGCGCTGGGGGCCCGGAGGGGCCGCGGGTGGGGTCGACGAGAGAGGTCGGGTGGGTTCGACGCGAGACGTTTTTATTACGACGGCAACGACCTTTGCCGCTTGAAGCGAGCGTTTTTACTTGAAAACCTTGGGACGCTTAATAAACTTGTTTTGTCGAGAGTCTAGTAAAGTTCCGCCCATCCGCCCGCAATGCGGG
>JAZRWW010000244.1:0-26930 GCA_045599865.1 Thermoguttaceae bacterium | reverse complement strand
CGGCGGAATGGATATGACCGGCGGTATGGGAATGAATCAAACCGGCGGAATGGATATGACCGGCGGTATGGGAATGAATCAAACCGGCGGAATGGATATGACCGGCGGTATGGGAATGAATCCCGGCGGAATGAATATGGGCAACCAGACCGGCGGTATGGGAATGAATCCCGGCGGAATGAATATGGGCAATCAGACCGGCGGGATGAACAACAATAATATGGGCGGCGGAATGGGATTTTAGTCCTGTTGCCGGATAGCGCGACGTTGCTGCGTCGCGTTAAAACGACGCGACGCGATTTTAAATCGAGTCGCGCCTTGTTTTGTTTATGAACTTCGAGTCGATTTTGAAGACTTTCGGGTATTGAGTCGGCCTAGACGTTGGATTTGAAATGAAGAGAACCGCGTTTACTCTTTTAGAGTTGTTGCTTGTTTTGGCGATCATCGCGACTATTTGCGGTCTTGGAATTACAAGTTATCAACGCCAATACGCTCGATCTCAATTTAAGAGCGGTCTTGTTCAGGTTCAAGTTGATTTGCATAAAACGCGGCTTCTTGCGATGCAATCTGGGGAAGCGTATTTATTTCGGTACGTTCCTGGGACGAGCGTATATGAAATTGCTCCCTTGAAGACGTTGCAAGAAGTTCTCTATCGGATTTACGGCGAAGTAGAAGATTCAGGCGACGATTCGTTAGGCGGTTCTTTATCCCTTAATTCCGTCAATTCGTCTCCATTTTCTTCAGAGTCGGTCTCCGACGATCTGTTTTCTTCTGAAAATATCGATGCGGACATAGCGGCGAAACGACGCGAATTAAGCGAATCGAAGGAGGTTCAGGGAATCGCCTCTAATTCTCTTGGAGGAAGTTTAGACGTCGTCCAAAATGAAAACTTAGACGAAACGTCTCTTTTTTTGGGGGAATCAACGAGCGGCGGCGTCGACGCTTTATCGGGCGTAGCGTTTGGCAACGAAGGAAGCGTCGCCATGACGGGAACGTCAAACGCTTCTGCCGTTTCTATGAATTTTCGAGAATTGAACGCCCACGAAAAGTCGTTGACAAAGGACAATTCTATTGCGTGGCGCGTTAATGGCGACGGCGTTATAGTGCGTAAACAAGCGACGGGCGACGTTGTTTTTACGTTATTGCGCGTATCTCGATCGACGCCTTCAAATTTACGAACGCGACGTCCTAAAGGTTTGTCGGGCGGCGCGGCGTCCGGCGTTTCAGGAGAAGACGATTTTGTTTCGTCGGAAAACGCGCTTGGCGGTTCGTTGACGAGTATTCCAGACGGAACTGCGAACGACGAAGGCTTGGGCGGAGGCTTGAACGAGATAGCGGGAGAAACAAGTCTAAATAGCGGATTGGGAAGTCTTTCTGAAGAGAAGCAATTTGTTAGCTTTTGGTCGGAACCGATAATTTTCTATCCTAATGGTAAAACTTCGTCCGCCGTCTTTGGTTTAGAATCCGTCGGCGATTTTTCTTTTTATTCTGAAATAGCGATTCGCGGGATGACGGGCGTAGCGCGGATATCGTCAATTTCCGCCGTTCCTCCCGACGCCGATACCGGGTCTTCAGTTTTGACTCGCGAGCAGATGTTTCGCCTTTCAAATCCTATGAATAACGCCGTTGAGACGTCGAACGCCGGAATTGCGACGTCGGGTTCGTTGGGCGGCGTAACGAACGAATTTTCGCCGGACGTTAATTCCGACCTTTCGCCTGTCTTGGGAGAAACGAACGATTTAGACGTTTCGTCGGGTAATTTACTTTCAGAAGAACAAATTCCAAGCGTCAATTATGGAACGGGACGGCGTTCTGGATATAATTTTAACGAAGGCGTTTCCTCGCCGTCTAGCGACGTTCCGTTAGGCGTTTCGTTGGGACAAAGCGCAACGTCGACTTTGAACGCGTCTATGGGCGCCGATCCGTTAAACGGAACGACGACCGATTAAAATCATAAATCAGTATGAAAACGCCGAAAGAATACGACGTTAAACGGCAGATGCTTATGAGAGACAGACGCTCCGCGTTTACGTTATTAGAGATTCTGGTCGTATTAGCGATTCTTGGAATGGGTTTGGCGTTGATAACGACGATGGCTACTACGACGGCTCGATATTCCGAGCGCGTCGAGGAGGAAACGTCGGTACAACTCGCCTGTCAGAACCTAATGAATTCGATTCTTGCGGGCGGGGCGATCGCAACCGTCGGCGTCGAACTTCCTATTCCCGACGTTCCTAATTGGTCGACAAGCGTCGAGTTGCTTGACGGTCCTATTTCAAATTTGGTTGCGATTCGTATTACGGCGCAACGTTATCAAACGTATGAAACGCCGTCGTTGACGGAACCAAACGGAGTTTTGGTTACTCGTGTTCCTGAAGAAGGCAGGCGTTTTGTTCTCAAAGAATGGGCGCGTCGTGAAGAAATTAAAACTCGCGTCATACGGACTAATTCCGACGGTTCTTTGAACGCGACGGACGGAACCGGCGAAACGGTTTGGAGCGATTTAAATTCTGAAAATCCTCTTGAGGGCGGCGGTTTAGGAGGCGAAGAGGCGAATTTTAACGATCCCTTTGGAATAGTCGACCAAATGAACGCCTCCGCCGTTGGAGGGAACATAAACGGGGGACTGAACGAGAGCGGAGAATTCAATCTCAATCTCAATCCTAATTATTAACAAAAACGTCCGTATCAAATTGGATTCTATAAGTAGGCGAGCGTAAATGTCAATGATAAAACGACGATTTTATTTTTCCGTCTTACGCGCAAGGCAAAACGCGCCTGAGACGCGTCGCGCTTTTACGCTCTTGGAGATATTGCTGGTCTTAGCTTTAATGGCGGTTGTCCTTGGCGGACTGGCGGCGACGATTAAACTTTTCTCTAATAATTACGCCGCAAACGAACGACGCGTAGGACGCGCGCAACTGGCGCGTTCGATTTCTCAAATGTTGAGCGACGACCTTGGCGCCGCGATACAGGATCCAATTCAAAACGTTGGCGACGATCCCGAACGACAGTTTATTCGGCATTTTGGGTTGCGCGGAGACGAACGGTCTCTCCAAATTGACGTCGTTCAGCCGAATCTGTTCTCGACGACGGCGACGGCGGAAGAAAATAAGCGCGTTTCAGAAGGCGCCGACAAATCTTTGGCGTCAAAGCAGGCGCCCGAGCTAAAGACTATTTTTTACGAGTTTGTCCCGATAAACTCGGCGGAAGTAGCGGAAGGCGAATCGAGAGAAGATTCTGCGACGACGCAAAGCGAGTTTTCTTCCTCGCAGTTAGGAGGTTCTTTAACGAGCGTCGACGGAGACGCGGCGTTACGTCTGGAAGACTCGTCCGAATCGTTGGACGCTTTTTTAGACGTTACAAGACCTCTTGTGCAAAAATTTGGTCTGTCGCGTCGTGAACTTGATTACGAAACCCCGGAAGAAAACGAAGATTCCGAATCCAATAATTCAACGACAGACGGAACTTCGTTTGACCCCGAAACGGGCGAGCCTGTTTCCACTATGACGGGGTCGTTGACCTCTTTGCCCGATTCGTCAAGTTCAACGTTGGCAAGCGGCGTCGACGCCTCGTCTTCTCCTTTTGACAATAACGCGTATAACGCGAACCTTTATAAGGAACCGTTGACAGCGGCGCAAATTGCGATGGATTCCGACGACGGAACAACGTGGGCGCCCGAAGTTTTAGATTGTCGTTTTAGTTATTTTGACGGAAAAGATTGGTTGACTTCTTGGGATAGCATAGAAAAAAACGGATTGCCGATCGCTATTAAAGTCGAGTTAAAACTTTCCCCTTTAGACGACGTTGATTTATATCGTTCTTCTCCTCTTTTGTACAATTTGCCCGTTCCTCCTGATTTGTCGGCTATTGCAAAATTGACGTCTGAAAAAGAAAACGAAGCGTCCGACGGCGTAAATACGAGTCGATTAACAGGATCGCTGACAAAGACGGTCGAAGAAACCAAGCCCGGAAACGCTGTCGACGTTTTTAATTCTTATCGTCCTCTTAGTTCAATACGCGCCGCGTTGTTAGGGGAAAGTCTTCCTACGGCGTCGAGCGCGCCCGCTTTTGCGGAGGCGACGGCGAGCGTTTCGAACGGCGAATTAGGCGACGAGTCGGAAGGCGAAGGAACAAACGTTGAATTGGGTGGAAGTCTTTCAAATGATTTAACGCAGTCGGAAAACTCGTTTGGCGGAAGTTTGACGACCGACGACGCTACTCTAAGCGGTTCCGACGTCAATTCGTTGGCTTTGATCGCGCAAACATACGCTTCGCGAGGCGTCGTTTACAACGAAGCGGGCGTATGCGTCGATTTTGCTAATCTTGGAAATTATACGACCCTTGAACAGATGGCGCGGGAGATTGGCGTCGCCGAGCCGATCGTCTATGAAGTCGTCGCCTATTTGCCGACGACGCCCTATTCGCGCGCGAAAACTTTGGAGCGACGCAAGCCGACCGTCGTTCGCGTTGGAACCGTCGCGACTGGACGGACTAGAAACGCTTCAAGTCGCGAGCGTCGAGCGTCGGGCGCTAATCCATACGCTACGGGACGCGCGCGGCAATATCAGGAACGTCGCGTCAACGAGCGAACGGCGACAAACAGAACTCCGCGAGATCGTCAAAGAAACGAACGAGGCGCGACGTCAAGACAGAGGCAAGAAAGAAACGTCGCAAATCGAAATTCTGAAGACGCCGTTCGTATGACGAGCGATCGCGGAACTCAAAATAGATCGAGTCGGACGCGAACGGTCGCTTCACGACAGGCAAGGGAGCGATCAGGCGTAAACGGCGGACAAATAGACTCTGAATCCGACGTAAGTTTGGCGGATGCGTTAAACGCCGAAGGGGGCGTTTGGGGAACTGAGGCAAGCGATTCGAGCGTCGGATTAGAGTCTCCTAACGTTTCGACGCTCGGCGGAGTTAGTCCCTTAGGGGGGGCGGCTGGCTCGCCGTTGAATAATTCGACTCCGATCAACGAGTTTGATCCGTTTGAGATCGTAAATTCGTCGACGAACGACGTCGCTTTTGCTTCCGCCGACAGCGAGTTTGCCGCCGTTGATTCGTCGTCGGAAGGTCTGACAATTGGAGTAATCGAGACGCCAAACGGCGACGCGAACGTCGTTTCGTCGCAGAGGTCTACTCCTAAAGCGTCTAACAAACAGCAACAAACGTGGATACGCGGAAAGAAATGACGACCGCGCGAAGACCTTCATTGGGAGAAGAGATGGAACGTACTGAAAAACGAGACGATCGTCGCGCTAATCGGAGATTGATTTACAACGTTCTGATAGTCTTAGCGTTAGGCGTCGGATTTGGCAAAATTGTCGGCGTTGATTCCGCGCCTGATCGCGCTATTCAAAATTATCGACTGGCGCAAATTCCTAAATTGTTGGAAACAAAAGCGAAAGAACTACGCGCAAAGGGCGTCGACGAGGAAAAATTTAACGCCGAGTTGCAACGCGTATATCTTGCGTCGACAAAAGACGCCTTGAAAGCGCGACCGACTTTATCGGCAAACGATCGCAGTCGCTGGGCGACAATTCGCGCGCTGGTCGAACCTGAAGCGCGCGTTTATCGATACGTTCCAGTTATGACGGAAGCGCAGAGAAAAGAACGGGTCGAAGAATTATCAAATAAGAATCCCCGTAGCTACGGCGAATCGCGTTTCCAATATTATCCCAACGAGATATTGAGGAATTGCGCGTCGCCGTGTCCCGAGCGATTTGAAAAGGAAAATTGCGTTGCGAAAAAATACAAAAAAGAATATGTTCCTTACGCGATCGACAAGGCGTGGGAAACGCCGGGTTGGGAATCGATCGACGTTGTAAAACACGGTCTTTCGGACGAAATATACGATCCGTCAAATCCCTCGTCGGGCTATCTTTATTCGAGCAAGCCGACCTTGCTTCCGACGGCGATGGCGGTTCCCTATTGGTTTTTGAATCGTTTATTTGGACTTTCGTTAGTCAAACAGCCTTTTTTGACGGCGCGTATTTTGTTGATTTTCTACAATTTGATTCCATTGGGGATCGCTTTTGTATGCTTGGCGTCGATTATTGATTCGCTGGGACGAACGGAATGGGGGCGTTTCTTTGCTTTATGCGTCGCGACTTTTGCCTCCTTCGCGTTGACGTTTGTCGCGACGACAAATAATCATATTCCCGGTTTTGCTTGCGTTTCGATCGCCTTGTGGGCTGGTCTGAAGATTCTTCGCGAGGAACAAACGAACGCGGTTTATTTTGCGCTTGCCGGTTTTTTTGGCGCTTGCGCCGTCGCTTGCGAATTGCCCGCGCTTGCTTTTGCCGGATTGCTTTGCGTCTTTTTGTGCGTAAAGCGTCCGGCGCGAACTTGCTTAATTTCGATTCCGCTGGGCTTAGTCGTAGTCGCCGCGTTCTTTGCGACAAACTATGTCGCGCATCAAACGTTGACGCCCGCTTATTCTCATAAACGCGATCATATTGCGTTGCAAGAAAAAGCGCTTGCCGGAAAAAAAACGGACGAGAACGAAGCCCATAAATTGGCTTTCGATCCGAACGATTGGTATTATTACAATTATTATCCTGCGGGCAAGACGCGCGACGCCAAAAATTCGCGTCTTAGTCATTGGGCGAATCGGACGGGCGTCGATCGAGGCGAGCCGTCGATCGCGCGTTACGCTTTCCATTCGACGATCGGACTGAGAGGAATTTTTTCACTCACGCCCGTGTGGATTTTTAGCGTCGTCGGACTTTTCGTTCTACTGATTCGTCGTCGAAACGAAAACGACGCGTTTAATTCTCAAGGACTCCGTTCATTTGCCTTTTCTGGTCTGACTTTGTTAATCGTGTTTTTGGTTTTCTTTCTTACGCGCGATCAAGGAGATCGAAGTTACGGCGGATTGTCATGTTGTCCTCGTTGGTTTTTCCCTCTTACGCCTATGTTAATACCGGCAATGGTTCCAGTCCTAGATAAAATTTCCCGATCGCGTTGCGGACGATTTGTCGCATATGCGGCTTTGTTTTGGTCGGCGACCTCGTCGTTCTTTCCGACGTGGACGCCTTGGACTACCCCGTGGCTTTATGATTTAGCCGTCGATTGGAATTTGACGACTCCCTATTAACACAAGGAAAAACTTGTTATAATACATAGTCCCGCGAGAAAAGAATTTATCGGGCGTTTTTGAAAAGCGGATTTAGCGAAAGATTTGACGATTTCGGAAAAGACCGACGACATATGGCAAAAAACAAAGCGAAGAAAACAAGCAAAGAAGACGAAGGAATTGAACGCGTCGTTAGCGAGAATCGTAAGGCGAGGTTTGATTACGACGTACTTGAATCGTTGGAATGCGGTTTGGCTCTCGTGGGAAGCGAAGTCAAGAGTTTGCGTTCAGGAACCGTGTCTCTTGCGGAATCTTACGCACGCGTTCGCAAGGGGGAAGTCTTTTTGCTCAACTGCGACATTCCCGAGTATTTTGACGCCAATCGTTTCAACCACAAACGTAAGCGAGACAGAAAACTATTGTTGCATAAACGAGAGATCGATCGGTTCGCAAAACGCGCGATGGAAAAGGGATTGACCCTTGTGCCGTTGCGTCTCTATTTTCGCGGCGGACACGCGAAATTACTTTTAGGTCTTTGTCGCGGAAAGCAAAATTTCGACAAGCGTCAAGATATTAAGAAAAGAGACGCCGAACGAGGCTTGCGTCAAATTAAAATGTTTCGACGTTAAGCGTTTCGAATAGACCCTGGGTTTTGTCGATTCTATTGAACGATAATTTGATTTCTTCGCCTGTGTCGGAAAGCGAGTCCGTATTGGCGCGGTTTGACTTTTCAGCCGCGCGTCGAGACCTTTTGGAGTGGTTTGACGCAAATGGAAGAAAATTTCCTTGGCGCGACGATCCAACTCCGTATCGGGTCTGGATTAGCGAAATTATGCTTCAACAGACGACGACGCAAACGGTCGTCGGCTATTTTGAGCGTTTTCTTGCGCGTTTTCCCGACGTCGTTTCTCTTGCCGAAGCCAACGAAGAAACCGTGCTAAAATATTGGGAAGGGCTTGGGTATTACCGTCGCGCCAAGGCTTTGCGCGCCGCCGCCGTTTCTATCGTTGAAAGATTTAACGGCGTCTTTCCAAGCCGATATGAGGACGTTCTTTCATTGCCCGGCGTTGGAAAATATGCGTCGGGCGCGATTCTTTCGTTTGGTTTTAATCTTCCTTTTCCAATTTTGGAAGCGAACACGACGCGACTTCACGCGCGTCTTACGGCTTTGCGCGCGGATACGACGACCGCTGTTTCACAACGTTTGCTTTGGAAATTTGCCGACGGTTGGTTGCGTGAAGACAAGACAAATTTAGATTCGAATTATTTTCGGCGCTTGAACGGCGCCTTGACGGACGTCGGACGATTAATTTGCACGCCGAAGGAACCGCGTTGCGTCGATTGTCCTCTTGAAAAATATTGCGAAGGAAAACGCTTAAATTTACAAGGCGTCTTGCCCGTTTTGCGAAAGAAAGCGGAAATAATCAAACGAACCGACGTTGCTTTTTGGATAACGCGAGGCGAATTGGAAAAGAATTGTCCTAAACAAAATCAAACGGACGTTCTTTTAATTCTTCAACCGGCGGGCGTTCTCTGGTCGGGTTTGTGGGATTTTCCCCGTTTTGAAATTCTTGATCCGCGTTTTCGCAACGCAACCTGTTTGTTCAACGATATTAATCTAAGCGATCGATTACAATACTTTTTATCGAACGGGATTTCGCCAAACGGCGGCGATTTTCGCGCCGACGACGTTTTGACGACTTTTACTCATACGGCGACGCGTTATCGAATTACTTTGCGACTTTGCCGAATATTCGACGCCAATAGAGAAATTTGCGTTCGAAGACGCCAATTTCTTTTCGACGATTTGGATGTAAGCGCCGCGTCTGTTCCCGGTGAAATTACGCAGGAAAAAAACGCTTGTAAAATCAAAGACTGGCGTTGGGTCGACGTTGATCGATTAGAAGAATATCCGTTAAGTTCGCCCGGTCGAAAAATAGCGCGATTTATCGAAAAATTTAACAGAACTGAATAGATTATTCGGGGTTGTATATTTTTGTGGAAAGACTTGTTCCACAGAAAAGAAATTACAAAATTTTTGTGGTTTTTGATTACTTCCGTTTGCGGATTAAACGAGTCTATGTTAAAATAGTCGAACCTTGTAGGCAAAATGAAATTCAGCCGTATGAGCGACTGTTTTTCATTGTTTATACGATTTTGCGAAAGGATATTATATGAAATTGACGTTGGTTTCCGTTGTTTCCGCGTTGATCCTTAGCGTCTCGGTCGCGTATGCGCAACCCGGACAAGACGGACGCGGGCCTCGAGGTCCTATGCCGATGTTCGGCGGTCCGAACAGCCAAGTTTCGCTCTTTGGCGACAAATTGGAAAACGCCGATTTTCCTGAAGGCGTTTGGTATTTTAATGAAGACGGCGATCTTTGCGCTAAAAAAGACGCCGTGATTTGGACGAAAGAAAAGTATTCTTCTTTCGTTTGTTCCTTTGAATTCTGTTTGTCCGAACATACGAACGGCGGATTCTTGATTCAATCTTCCGACAAAGACAATTGGATTCCGAACACGATCGAGATTCAACTTCTTGACGATTCTGGTCAAGACCCCAATTATCATTCTTGCGGTTCTTTCTACGGGTTCCAAGCTCCTAGCAAAAACGTTACCAAGAAGCCTGGCGAATGGAACCAAATGACCGTTATGTGTATGGGACGAAACATTGTCGTCTTCTTGAACGGCGAGATGATCAACCGTATCAATACCGCCGAATGGACCGACAATGCCAAGAGTCCTGCTGGAACGGATATTGAAGAAAAGTTCCATGGTCGTACTCTTGCGTCCTTTGAACCCTACGGATATATTGGATTCCAAGGTTTGCACGGCAACGCGCCTATGAAAATCCGTAATGCGAAAATTTCTGCGATCGGCAATCCCGATACGACGCAAGAAGGCTGGATTTCGCTGTTTGGCGACAAATTGGAAAACGCCGAATATGATCCCGAAGTCTGGTCGATCGACGACGAAGGCGTTCTTCACGCTACGAAGGATTCCGTCATTTGGGCGAAGGACAAATATGAAAATTATATGTTGGACTTCGAATTCAAAACCACGGAAAAGGCCAACAGCGGTATTGTTATTCAAGCGACTGAAAAAGAAAACTGGATTCCGAACTCCTTTGAAGTTCAAATCTTTGATTCTTTTGGTCGCGACGTCGATATGAGCGATTGCGGCGCTATTTACGGTCGTTGCGCTCCTCAATTCAACGTTTGCAAGGCGCCCGGCGAATGGAACCGTATGACGGTTATATGTATGGGAAGCCGCATCCAGGTCGTTCTCAATAATCACCTGATCACTTCTTTTGATAAGAGACTGTGGACGAAGGCGGACGAGAATCCCGACGGAACCAAACCTTATCCGTGGTTGATCAATAAAGCTCCGAGTGAAACGGAAAACGCCGGTTTCGTTGGTATTCAGGGTTTGCACGACAAGAACCCGGTCGTCTATCGAAACGTTAAGATTCGTAAATTTGAACGACCTCAACGTCCCGCGCGCTAAATTTGAATTTTAAATTCGAGCGTGCAACTGACTTTTGAATTAGACAAAAGGCGCGTCCTCATATGATCGAGGGCGCGCCTTTTAAATTTTGACGACGTAAGAAACGACGTAAGAATCCAAGAAATCAAAAGACTCGCGTTCAAACTAAACGCGAGCCCATATTCAAGCTAATAAGCTATCAAGCTAACAAACTATCGTCTAATTTAATCAAAGAGCGGCGTCAGCGGGAGCGGCGGCGTCGGCAGGAGCGGCGTCGTCGGCGGGAGCGGCGGCGGCGGCAGGAGCGGCGTCGTCGGCGGGAGCGGCGGCGTCGGCGGAAGCGGCGGCGTCGGCGGAAGCGGCGGCGTCGGCAGGAGCTGCAGGCTCGGCGGCTTTCTTAGCGCAACCAAGAGACAACGAAACGGCGCAAACGGCGACTAACGCGAGAGCGAAAAATTTTCTCATTTTTTATTTCCTTTAACACGGCGTTTTATACGCAAATTAAATGAACGTCGTCGCAAGACTGACGCTTGCTTAACGACCCTTCTTTTAACCTTATAATATACATTATTTGCTAGGTTTACAAGAGCCGCGTATTCAAATTATACTTTTTTTTTGTTTTTTTATTGAATTATAATAATTTATTGATTGTATCTTTCCTATTTTATGCGATTTGTATTTTATCAAACACAGGCGGAAGAACGCGGTTATTTATCGTTTTCCAAAAGGCAAAGACACGGCGTAGAACGTTGCAATTACTAGGATAATTGTCGGACCAGTCGAGCTGTTCAGAAGATAACTTAACCACACGCCAAGCCAAGACCCGACAAAACATATTATTGTGGACAGGATAATCGACGAACTTAAACGTTTGGTAAAACGACTTGCCGTCGCCGCCGGCAAGGTAAGCAACGCGACGATCATCGCCATACCGACGACGCGTAACATTAGAACGACTGAAACGGCGGTTACGACAAGTAAAAGACGATTTTGGAATCCAATATTGACGCCTCGTAGCTCCGCGTACTCTTCGTCAAAACAGACGGCTTCCAGCTTTTTAAAATCGCAAGCGACGATCGTTAAAACGATCGCGCCTAACGCCGTCGCCGTCCATACGTCGACTTTTGAAACGAGCAAGACGTCTCCAAAAAGATAGGTCGTTGCCGAGACGTACCCGCTTACGCCTTCTAAAAAAAGTAGACCAAGCGCCATACCGAGCGCCCAAATCGCTCCAAGCAACGTTTCTTCACGTTCTTTTGCGCGTTTACGTATCCAATCGACTAGGATTGCCGCAAGGAGCGCAAATAACAACGCCGCAGGAACTGGATTGATAAAGCGACTTAGAAATTCGCATTTTTCTAGGCAGGACGATTCTGAAGATTTACAACAATGAGAAAAGAGACAAGCCGTCCCGAACGCTCCGAGCGCGACGCGTTGCTTCAGCCATAGCCCGAAGCCTATTCCGCCAAAAGCGCTATGGGATATTGCGCCCGTGAGGTAACCTATGCGACGAGCGACGACAAAGGCGCCAACGACTCCAAAAGTAACGCTTGACACTGCGCAAAGTAAAAAAACGTTCTTGAGGAAGTCGGGAGTCATTGCGAAGAATTGAGAAAACTAAATAAGAGGCAAAGAACCTAGTAAAATACAAAACGGGAGTAATTGCGAACGAGATCGCAACGTACTCCCGTTGATAACGTTTATCTATCGCGAAAACGCGTTAGATTAAACTCGCGCGATAAGTCGAGCTTCGAATTACATATTGCCCATACGATAGATGAGGTCGGCGGCGCGGCAACTATAACCGGTTTCGTTGTCGTACCAAGACAGAATCTTGACCATATTGTCGCCCATAACCATCGTCCATTCGGGAACAAAGATCGAGCTGAAGGTTTGTCCAACGACGTCGGAAAGGACGATCGGATCTTCGCAGTAATCCAAAATGCCCTTCATTTGTTCCGTTTGGGACGCGGCTTTGACGGCGGCGTTGACGGCGTCGACGGTAACCGGCTTGGCGGTTTCGCAAACGAGGTCGACGATCGAGCCCGTCGGGGTCGGGACGCGGAGAGAAATACCGGTCAGCTTGCCGTTAACTTCCGGAATGACGAGACCGACGGCCTTCGCGGCGCCAGTCGTGGTCGGAATGATGTTGACGCCGGCCGAACGACCGCGGTAGATGTTCTTATAGGGCTTGTCGAGCGTGACTTGGTCGTTCGTGTAAGAGTGAACCGTCGTCATCAAACCTTTAACGATACCGAAATTGTCGTTCAAAACCTTGGCGACCGGAGCGAGGCAGTTGGTCGTGCAGGACGCGTTGGAGACGAATTGCTTGTCGGCGGTCAGTTTGTCGTCGTTGACGCCCAAGACGCACGTGAAGACGTTGTCGCCCTTAGCCGGAGCGGAGATGACGACCTTCTTGGCGCCGCCCTTAATGTGACTGTCGTAACCTTCTTTGTCGTCCGTAGCGGGACCGGTGAAGAAACCCGTGCTTTCGAGAACGACGTCGGCGCCGAGCTTGCCCCACGGAATGCAGGAAGGTTTGGTTTCCTTGCTGACAGGAATCTTTTTGCCGTTGACGATGAGGTTGGTTTCGTCGTAATCGACCGTGCCGTCAAAACGACCTTGAGAAGAGTCGTACTTCAGAAGAATCGCCAGAGTTTTCGTATCCGTCAAATCGTTAATGCCGACGACGTTATACTTTTCAGGAGCCTTCGCCATTTGACGGAAGACGATACGACCAATACGACCGAAACCATTAATACCAACGTTGACAGCTGCCATTACATATCTCCTAACGGTTATTCAAAAAACCCAACGGAAACGCTTTTCGGTCGCCCGAATCGACGATGCGCTCAAAAAGACGCCTAAGAAGAGCCGAGACTCTCGTTGCCGAAAGGAGAGCGGAACCGTTGAACCAAATCGCCCTTCCGACAAAATTTCTTGTATTATAAGATAATACAAGACGCCGACAAGCCCCGGCAAGAGCTTTTTAACGATAATCGGGAAATTTTCTTTTTTTAAAGGGGATATAAGAAAGACGCGTCTTCTAAGACTGAACAACGCGCGCCTATTTCCGAGGCGTGTTCCGAGGGAAATTTTGAAAGCTATGCTCGTCGTTAGAAGAGAACAAAACAAGGAAACAATTCCTTGCGTCGTCAAGACGAATCAGTTTCCTTGTTTTAGAGCTTTTGCGTTTTAGAACTTGCGTTTTAGAACTTGCGTTTTAGAACTTGCGTTTGCGTCATACGACGCGAATCGGATTCGTTTCTTTAACGCTGGCTTTGACGTCTAAATCGGGGAATTTTCTAGCGATTCGATCGGCAAGAATGCAAGCGGCAAAACGTTCGGTGGCGTAGTGACCGGCAAGAACAAGCGCAAGATTTTGGGAGCGAGCTTCTAAACAAGCGTGGAATCTTGCCTCGCCTAGCAACAACGCGTCGGCGCCTTCGGAGACCGCTTGCGCGACAAAATCGTCCGCAGCTCCGCATCCGATCGCGACTTTTTTAATTAGTTTGTCGTCGTTTCCTACTGCGAGGAGTCGCTCGATTTGAAGCATGTCTTTGACTTGGGCGATCAGATCGCTAAATTTTTTCGGTTTAGCAAAATTTCCGATCCGTCCGGAACCCAACATCGGCGCTTCGGACTGTTCTTGCTTTCCGCGAGGAACGTTGAAATCTTTGGCGATATGCGCCGCGTCGGATCGATCAAGACCGTCCAACATATCGCGAGTAGCCGCCAATTTTCCCGGATTGAGCGGTTTGACGTCGAGTAATTCGAGTCCTTCGGCTAGTTGACGATTGATTCCAAAAAATGCGGAGTCGTGCGCCGTATGCGGACTGAAAACGGCGATTTTTGCGCCCGCAAGTTTGAGTAAAAGTTCGCCTTCGGTCGTGTCGGTCGTCCATTTTTTTGCCGCGCGAAAGGGGAACGGATGATGCGAAACAACGCAGTCGACCTTGGACGAAATCGCTTCGTCGGCGACCGATTTGTCGATAGTGAGGCACGTTAGAACTTTTTTGACGTCTTGGCGCCGATCGCCAAGCGTAAGTCCCGCGTTGTCCCAATCCTCGGCAAGTTCGAGCGGGAAAATCTTTTCCAAAAAAACGATTAGCGATTGAAGTTGCATTCTGTCGTCCTTCGTAACGCGTCAAGCGAGTTGAAAATTAAACGTCGACGCGATTTTTATGAACGCGCCGACCCCCTTTACAACGGTCGTTTAGGGCATTATACTGATTCTGGTAATATTTTCCAGTAGAGCAAGCGCGTTTTTTAATTGACGCTTTGCCGTATTGTGCGTTTTGTTCCTATCGTTTCAAGGCGACGACTTAATGAAAGCTGCGAGTTGGAAAGTCAAGCGTTTTTATCGTCGTCTTTGGAAAAGAAGGACGGCGATTTGCGGCGTTTTGTCTTTCTGTCTTTTTCTTGGCGCGTTCTGTTTTGACGCGTCTTTTTGGCGTTGGCGCCTTAGCGACGAATCTTTGGAACGCGCGTCGACGCGCGTTTCTACAAATCCAAACGAAACGTCCGAGCGACTTGCTTGGAAGACGCCGATACTAACCCGCGCTGAACAGAATCGGCGACTTGCGGATTCCGCGTTGAGATATTGGGACGCATACGGCGCGGAAGTCGCTCGAACTATTTCCGTCGGGTTGGCTCGATGGGACGTCGACCAAGCGACTTGGGAACGCGTTGAAAAGGAAACGGTCGGCGCCGTCGCCGTTTCTACGGAACGCGGCGCAAGGGACGAGCGTTTCGTTCGCGAGTCTGATTTTTGCGCGACGCGGGAAGCGCTTGACGTTTTTGAAGACTGGGACGAAGATTCGTTAGATATAGACGTCGCGCAGGATTTTTTACGCGAGTTGGACGACGGGTTTTTCGACGGGGAAAAAAATTCGGACGACCAAATACTTTGGACTTTTGACGCGGAAAAAGAAAATCCTCTAGATTCCGTCGGTTTGGTTGCGTTTGACGATTTTGAGCCGATTACGATTATTCAGGCGGCTCGGCGCGCAAGCGACGCTTCGGCGCGAGTTTTTTTTCTTTTAACGCTTGGAAATCTTTTCTTCTTGCGTCGCGAGTCGGTTTTGAATAGCGTTTTGGGGCTCGAACGCGTCGTAAGAGAACTCGACGCTTGTAAAACGCTTTGGAACGTTTGGTTTCGCTTCTTTTTTTTACGAACGTCGGACTTAGCGTTCGTAAGTTCGTCGCGACGACGCGCTTGGTCGTTTTTCCTTGCGCCCACGACCAATTCGCTTTCTATGTTCTCGGTCGTTCGTCTAAATAATTGATTGATTTTCTTTTTTTTGAAGGAGCGTCGCGTCGCTAAGGACGTCGGCGCCTTGGATTCTTGGATTCTAACGACGACTTGTTCGAAAGCGACGTTTTGGACGTCCTTGTCGAGGTCTTATTCTTATGGTTCGTTTGATTCTTCAAAAGAAATGAAAAAAGAAAACATATTTTGCGGATTTACTCTAGTTGAACTCTTGGTCGTGATAGCGACCATTGGAATTCTCCTCGGGCTTCTTTTGCCCGCCGTTCAAGCGGCGCGCGAAGCGGCGCGTCGTATGCAGTGCGCCAATAACGTGAAACAATGGGGACTCGCGTTGACAAATTACGCCGACGTTCAACGCGGATTGCCCCCTTTTACCAGTTGGGGAAAAAGCGGAACGATTTCTGGACTCAACACAGGATTCTCGATTCACGCGCGTATTCTGCCTTACGTCGAACAGGGGCGGTTTATGATTGGAATCGATTTCGGCGATTACGATAAATATCGAGTTTGGGAGAATAAAACCGCTCTCAATTCAATGATTTACGACAAATTGGATTTTCCGTGTTCGCTTCTGTGGTGTCCCGGTGAAGATCAAGAGCGAAAAGCTCTTCAGCCGCGAAACGACGCCGTTTATGCAAACAACGTCAATTACGTGTTTTGCACGGGTTCCGGAGTCGGCGACGCCAACAATTTGGACGGTGGAAAGAACAACGGCGCCTTTCGATTCGTTCAAACGTCGTTTGCAACGTTGACGGACGGAACTTCCAATACGGCGACCGTTTCCGAAGCAAGGATGCAGTTTGCTTCCTATCCGGGTCAAGACGACTCTTGGATGGATCGTTTGAGTATTCTTGGCGAGGGGACTTGCGACGATTATATTAATCCTGACCTTGAGGCGATGAAGAGTCAAGCGTCGTTGACCCATCGCGGTTCGCCGTGGATCGCAGGGCGTCATTATGCGACGGGCTTTTCCGCCTATTCGACGCCTAACGCTAAAGCGCCCGCGATATGGTTGCGCGGAAAAGAACTTGTTTTTGAAGGCGCGTCTTCGAATCACCCAGGAATCGTCGTGGTAGGTTATGCCGACGGAAGCGCGCGTAACGTTTCAGACTCCGTTAATTTAGACGTTTGGCGCGCCCTTGCCACCGCGTCGGGAGGCGAGACGGTTTCCTTATGAAGAATCGTCGTTTAACTTGAAATATTGGATGATAAACAGGATGGGGGGAGACAAATGATTTTTTCTCAATTTATAAACGTTCGCGTTATGATCGCGTCGACGGCGTTGTGCTGTCTTTTATTTTCACAAGAAGGTTGGACGCAACGCGGAACTTTGGAACAACGCGGCGAAACAAGAGAACTCGCAGTCGGACGCGGCGATACGAGTCGGACTGAAGGAAATGAAATTCGGGGAGAACGCGGAAGTCGAAGAGGCGCGGCTGAAAACGTCGATGCGAACGCGGCTCCCAAAAAAATGCGAGCTTCGTTGTCTGATAAAGAAAAAGCCAATCTTGACGAATTGCGCTTGCAAATGATCGAACAGGGGGCGGCGTATCTTGCGAAGTCTCAAGGTTCTTCGGGCTCTTTTTCGGCGTCGCCTCGAGTCGGCGTTGGTCCTACGATAATCGACGTGATCGGGCTTTTGCGCGTTGGAACGCCGCTAGATAATCCGACTGTGACGAAAGGTTTGGCTTTTTTGGAAGATTCGATTCACGACGACGGAGGAATCTATTCCGAAGGGGCGCGTCTGGCGAGTTACGAATCGTGTCTAGGACTTGTCTGCTTTATGTTGGCGAATCAAGCGGCTGGAGACGGTCGTTACGACTTGATCGTTGCAAACGCGGAAACTTTTGTTCGAGGAACGCAGTATAACGAGGCGAACGGAGTTTCACGCGACGACGAATATTTCGGCGGAGTAGGGTATGGAAGCGGAAGCGAAACGCGACCGGATCTATCAAACACGCAATTTTTTGTCGAAGCGTTGCGTGAAATAGGCGCCGAAGAAGACGATCCGGCAATTCAAGACGCTCTTGTCTTTGTTTCGCGTTGTCAGAATCTTGAATCCGAGGATAATCCAGTCGCGGGACAAACGAAAACGAACGACGGAGGTTTTATTTATACTTTTGTTTCCGAACAGGAAAATCCCGCAGGACAAGAAACGAGCGGGGGTTTGAGAAGCTACGGCAGCATAACCTACGCCGGTCTGAAAAGTTTAATTTACGCCGGACTTGACCCCGACGATCCGCGAGTCGAAGCCGCGACAAATTGGATTCGAGAGAATTACTCGACGACTCAAAATCCCGGTTTAGGTAAGAAAGGACTCTACTATTACTATCATACGATGGCAAAATGTTTTCAAGCGCTTGGTAAACCGACCTTTGAAGACAAACAAGGAACGAAGCATAATTGGCGGAACGAACTCATTGAGACGTTGGCGTTGGCGCAAAACGCCGACGGGTCTTGGGTAAACGACGATCGGATGTGGTATGAAACCGACGCCAATTTGGTTACTGGGTACGTGTTGATCGTACTTTCGTATTGCGCGCCAGACGCGAAATGAACAAACGTAACTTTGGCGACGCCTGCCGTAAAATTAGAACCGACGCTTTCTAGCGTTTTATAAACGCTAGAAGAGAACGCTCCGAAGAAAATTCTAATTTTTTGCAATATTGATATGATCGACTTTTTACAACACGATACGGGAAAAGTAGTTGCGGTCAAAACTACGAATCTGACAAAAAAGTATGCGCGAGGCGACGAAGAGTTTGAAGCAAATTCCAACGTCAATCTTTGCGTAGACGACGGCGATTTTGTCGCCGTTATGGGCGCCAGCGGGTCTGGAAAAAGCACGTTGTTGCATCTTATCGCCGGATTGACGCGTCCGTCGTCGGGCGAGGTCGAGATTGAAGGTCGACGTCTTTCCGCAATGAGCGATCGAGAATTGACGATCTTTCGTCGACGTCGACTAGGCGTCGTGTTTCAAAGTTACAATTTGATTCCTCACTTGACGGCGGAAGAGAATATGCTTTTTCCTCTTCGCGCCGACGGTCGTAAAATAACGCCGGAAATCTTGGAAAAATTACGCTCGTTTTGGGAAGAGCTGGAATTGACGAAGCAATTAAGGCAGTATCCCGATTCGTTGAGCGGAGGGCAGCAACAGCGCGCGGCGCTTGGACGCGCGTTGAGCGCGGATCCCGCCATATTACTTGCCGACGAGCCGACGGGCAATCTCGATCGGACTAGCAGTCAAAACGTTTGTCGCGTTTTCGACAAGCTGAATCGGGAAGAAAAAAGAACGATTATGTTGGTAACGCACGAGCCGACGGTCGCGATTTGGTCAAAGCGAATCGTAATTTTACGAGACGGCGCGATCGCCGGAGATTTTCCGACAAACAAATTCAAAGATTCCGCCGAACTAGCGGCGCGTTATCAAGAAATCGCGCGATCCTCGACCGTTCGTTTGAAGGAGATTGAACAATGAAATTCATTTGGAATTTGGTTCTTTCTCGAATGAAACGCCAGAGAAATAGGCTGATTTTTGTTTTGTTGGCGATCGCCGCTTCGTCCTGTCTGATCGTATGGACGATCGGCGGTTTTCAAGCGCTCTTTATCGACGTCTCGACGCAAGAAGCCGATTACCTTGGCTTATACGACTTACGCGTTTCGACAAAGAACGCGGACGCCGCCGTCGGAGGAGCGCGACGCGGCGACGGGGCGTTTGGCGGTCCCTTTGCCAAGCAAGCGTCGACCTCTAACGTCGTCGGTCAAGAAAAACGCGAAACTCCCGACGGCGTTTCAGACGAAGCAAGTTCTAGGATTCGACAAGACAAAGAAATAGGACGAGGCGCAACGAGAGGAAGTCGGAGAAGTTCCGGCGATAGCCCCAACTTTGAATTGCCCCGTCGGTTAATCGACGATATTCGCGCCGATCAAGCCGTTGCCGTTTGCGACGAAGTAGCGACGTTGCGTATGTTTGTCTATTCGCCGGGGACGGAAAAATCGATCTTGGAAGACGCCGACGCTGAAGACGAGGGACTCAAGCCGACTTTGAAACGTTCGCTTGATTTGACTAATAAAGAATTGGAAAAGATAGGCGAAGCGCCCGAGGGCGTCGATCCCGAATTACGTCGTAAAGCGTTTGGCTCGTATCGCGCGACGATGGGAACGCCAATGGGACTAGGCTCGACCTTTTGCGCGACGACGGCGCAAGAGGCGCCTTACGAACTTGAGGACGGACGGTGGTTCAAAATTGTTGAAAAAGGAACGCAACCCAAAGAGGCGGTTTTGACAAAAAAAGGAAACGAACGTCTGAAAGCGCAAGTCGGCGATTCGTTATTTTTAATCGACAAATCGTCGTTAATAACGTCGACAAAGGAATATCAACTTCAAGTTGTGGGAATTGTCGAAGATTCAGAAACCGACGGCTTTTATATTTCTCGCGCGTTGGCGGAAGAGTTGACCGTCGATTCTGAAAAGCCGATCGAGACGTCGGGGCTGTTTTTGAAAATAAGGGGAAGCGTCGAAGAATTTCGCGCGCGTTGGAACGATAAAATTACGGAGGCGGCTCCGGCGTTTGAAGTCGTTTCGGAATCGGAGATTGTCGAGCGTAAAGCGGCGGCCTTTAAAGCGAGTCAATCTTTTAAATTTCAAGCGGCAAGCGGCGCTCTTTTGGCGGCGTTGGCTTCGTTGTTGATTGTTTTTGTCGCGCTCAATACTAGTTTCGACGAACAAAAACGCCTCGTTGCTTTTTATCGAGTCGCAGGTCTGACGCGTTTACAAATTGGACTTTCGATACTACTGGAATCGACTGTTTTAGCGATTCCCGGCTGGATAGCCGGCGTCGCGTCGGGCTGGATGATCGTTTATATTTGCGCGGGCAAAGTTTCCGCGCTAAATCTAACGACGATCGGCTTTTCTTTCGCTTGTACCGTCGTCGGCGCCATATTAGCCGCTTTATATCCGATCTTTCGTAGCGCGAGCGTTAAGCCGCTGGATGCGATTAGTTCGTCCGAGAAACGCTTTTTTACGGGAAAAACGCGCCGTATTCAGACAAGACGTTTCATTCTCGCGGCGTTTGTCGGCTGTCTTTTAATTGGAGTCGACTTGTTTATCGTTTACTTTTTACCGACCAATACGACTCAAAGAGCAATTTTACATTCCGAACTTGGCGTTTTAGCGCTTGCTATTGGCGTCGTTTGTCTGATTCCGCTGGCTATCCGTTGCGCCGAGACCGTCCTTCTTCCCATATTGGCGACGATTTTTTGTTTTGATTCTCGTATGATACGACGCGAACTTTCGGGAAACGCAAGCCGCGTCGTCGCGGTTGCCGTTGCGTTGAGCGTCGGCGGCGGGTTGTTTACGACGATGCAAATTTGGGGATATTCGATGCTTGATCCGTTTCTGCCTGGTCGGCGTTCGCCCGACGCGTTTGCCGCGTTTTTGCCAAATGGATTGCGTTCGGAAATTGTCGACGAATTGAAGAAGTCGCCCCTGATCGACGAGTCGAGATTTATGTCCGTCGCTGTGGAACAAGCCGCTTTTGCCGAAGGTTCCGTACCAGACGACGCGCGAAAAAGCCAGTTTGCAAACGTCGTTTTTTTGGGCGTCGACGTCGCAAAGGCGTTTGAAGGGCAAGTTCCGTTTGTTGGATTGAGATTTCGGCAAGGCAAGCCCGAGGAAGCGTTTGAAGCGATGAAATACGGACGAGGCGTCCTTGTTACCGATTCGCTGACCGTCGATTATTCGTTAAAGTTAGGCGACAAATTGAGGGTAATTCATCCGCGCGAACCAGGTAAGACGTTGGAATATCCGATAGTCGGCGTCGTTTCTTTTCCGGGTTGGCAATGGCTTTCCAAAACGGGCGGCGTTCGTCGTAATTTTGGTCGATCGGGCGGGATCGTCTTTGCGCGCGAGGGAATTGTCGTCGACGATTACCAAATTGAACGACGCTCGTACTTTTGGTTTGACGCCAAAAAAGGAGAAAAAATCGACTACGTCGCGACTGAAGCCGCTTGCGATCTTCTTGCTAGAAAGAATCTGCTGTTAGATTTAGAAGAGAAAGGAACGACGGAAATTTCAAGCGCGCAAACCGCGTACGTAAAATTGTCGACTCGCGATTCGTTGACAAATTCGATTTCACGACGAGCCGACTCCGTTATTTGGGGCTTAAGCAAAACGCCGTTGACGACGTTAATAATCGCTTCGATCGCGGTTGTGGGCGCGATCGCCAATTCCGCGCGCGCGCGACGTTGGCAGTTTGGCGTGATGAGAGCCGTCGGATTGACGAGGGGCGCGATCATACGCGCGATATTGGTCGAGGCGATTCTAATTGGCGTCGTCGCGACGATTACGAGTTTTGTTTTTGGTCTTTTGGCGGCTCAGGGCGCCCTGAAACTTGGTCGTAGTATGTTTGGAACGGTCGATCCGCCGTTGATTTTGCCCGTTAAAGGTTTAAGCGTCGGTTTCGTTTTGACGTTGGTTCTTTGCCTGTTTGCGGCTCTTTATCCGGCGGTTAAGACGGGACGAACGGATACGTTGAAACTGTTGCAAAGCGGTCGTTCGCCCGATTGATTGAACGTTTGCAAATTGCAAAACGACGACGCGTAACTTTTTACACGTCGTCGTTGGAACTATTATAACGTTGCGTTACGAGAATAGAAATCAAACAAAGGCGTTAAAGAACGAGACGCGACGTTGGAAGACGCGCTTGGCGTCGTTTTACTCTCGGTCGGATCGACGTCGTAGTTTAGAATCAGCGCCTCGACCATAGCGCGGCGATTTTCCTCTTTGCCTCCTAAATGATAGAAATGTTCACAAGGGACGATATTAAAACGACTCCAGTATTTCTCGACGTATTGATTAGAACGAAATTCGTTATGACTCCAAGTCGATAAAACAAATCGCGCGGGGACGGCGCGCAACGCGTTAAACAACCTAAGTTCGTCTTCTTCCGTCCAACCGTTGTAATAATCGGCGTAACGATCGATGTAAGGAGGATCGCAGTAAATTAGATCGTCTTTGTTTGCTTCTTTGATAGCGTCGATGAAATCACGACGTTGAAAAGTAAAATGACAAACGGAGAATAGTTCCGTAAGTCGCTCGATTTGATTAACGATTTTTGTGACGTAAGCGGGAGCAAACCTTTGAGGTTTGCGACAAAAGGGCGTGTTGAACTCTCCTTTCCGATTAAAACGGATCATTCCGTTGAAACAAGCGCGATTCAAAAATAAGAAATCCAAAGGATTGCCGTTCTTATTAAAACGATCGCGGACGAAGTAGTAGCGACTTTCGCCTTCTTGCGCCAATTTGGAACCTTCTTCAAGTAAGAATTTTCTGACTTTCGACGGCGTTGTTATTCGTGCCTCGACGCTTTGATAAAATTCGATCAAACAGGGATTAGAGTCGCTCAGCGTCGCTTCGCGTGAAGCTAAATTGAACCCCACGCACCCCGTGCCCATAAACGGTTCGATCCAACGTCCCTTGACGTCGGTGGGAAGAACGCGTTGAATTAGAGGAATTAATTTGGTTTTAATTCCTTGCGATTTAATAGGGGGAACGTAGATTTTCAATGAAATACCTGTGTTCTAAATTTGAACGATCGATTACCGCTTTCCTCGATATGCGAGGAATTCAGGAAGGGACGCAATCTTTTTGGACTTGCCCGACGAATCGGACAAAACGATTTTTCCATAATTCATCCAATAGTCGTCGAACCACTTTTCGCCTATTTTAGAAAAAGTTCCATTTTCAGACAATAGATCGGAAATTTTTTTGACGCTTCCTATATTTGCCGTGTTTCCACTTCCTGATTTATCGCTCGCTATTTTCCATTTCTCTGCTACAAAAAACTGAAGATTCCTGATGACGGAGGTTATAGACTGGAGTTTAGAAACAGGAACGCAACCGTTGGTCAATAAAGATTCAGACGTTCGATCATAAATAGCCCCAAGACAATAATGACCTAAAAAAGTCGCATATGGAAATTGGATATTTTTGGTTGATCGGCGATTAATAAAATATTCGCCGTGAGAACCAAGCGTAAAGCCATTACAGTAATCTGGCTTGTCTTCAAGGCGATAAGTTGTTTTTATATCGACGGCAAATCTAATCGATTCGTCTGATTGTCCCACAAAGGAAAAATCAGGATAATAATTTTGGCAAGATGCAACGACTATTTTGTATCCGTTTTCTTGCGCAAATTGGAGAAGCTGTGGAAATAAATGAATTTCAAGTATCTTAGAAACTACTTTTGCGTCGTTGGTTATGGAATATACGTTTTTATACGCGTCTATAAACCCTTTAACAACCCATTCGTTTTTAGAGTCGTTAGAATAATCTGAAAGACGATCGACAAACGTCTTGATTTGCTTTTCAAACGTTTTCTTAATATTTTTCATATTCTTTGATAAAGTTGGCGCCCAAATCTAAAAGAATTTGGACGCCTGTAAGGAAAGCGTAATAAACGTCGATTATTCGTTGATTGTCGCGGCGTTGTCGTTCTGATTCGCCTTTCCTTCTTCGTTTCCGGCGATTTTTGCCATAACGTCCGGAAATTCGACTCCGCCGATTTCTTTCATTACTTCAAGCATAGGGGGCAACGTTTTCGCCATATTGCGCAACCAATTCGCCGTCGCGGTTTCTCCGTTCGTTCCCTGCGCGCCGGTTCCGTCCCAAACGACGACTTTGTCGAATTTGATCGAAGAAACGGCCTGAGCGGACGCGGCGACAAGTTCGTCGAAGTGGTCGAGCATTAGCAACTGGAACGCTTCTTTGGCGCCGCCGCACGCTTCCACGATGGCGCGCAAACCTTCGCCCTTCTTCTTCAAAATTTCGAACTGACCGCGCGCTTCAGCTTCCAATTTGGCGTAAATCGCGGACGCCTCGCCTTGCGCTTCGATGCGTTTTTGTTCGGCGAGCGCTTCCGCTTCCACGATGACGCGCGCTTTTTCCGCCTTGGCGGGCGCTTCCAGCTCGGCGCGGCGCTCGGCTTCCACGCGCTCCGCGCGCGCCGTTGCGGCGAGCGTCTGCGCCTTGTGTTCGGCTTCTTCAACCGACGCTTGAGCTTGGCGGCGGCGCGTTTCGCCTAATTGGAACGCTTCCGCTTCTTTGACTTTCAATTCGGCCGCCGAATTTGCGATCGTCGCTTGAGCTATGTTTTCGCCTTGCACCGCTTCGGCGTTTGCCGTCGCTAGTTTGACGCGCATATCGCGTTCCGCAACCTTGACTTGCGCCTCTTTTTCAAAGGCCGCCGACTGTTCGCCGACGATTTTAACGCGTTCAAGGTCGGCCAAACGAACCGCTTGTTCTTGTTCGATTTCCGCCGTTTTGACAATTTGTTGTCTGTCCGCTTCGCGAGTTCCGATCGTTTGATCTTTTTTCGCATTGGCGACTTGAATCGCCTTGTCCTTTTCGGCGTCGGCGACGCGGATTTCCCCCATTCGCTCGTTGTCGGCGACGTCGCCGCGCGCTTTTTGAATCGCTTCCGACGCGGCTTTGCGTCCGATCGCTTCAATGTATCCAGATTCGTCTGTAATGTCGGTTACGTTGACGTTAATGAGAACAAGACCAAGTTTGCGAAGTTCCGGCTCGAGCGAGGTTTGAATATTCGAAAGAAACGCTTCGCGATCGCGGTTGATTTCGTCGATTTTCATCGACGCGATCACTTGACGCAACTGACCGAAGATGACGTCTTCCGCTTGTTTCGCGATCGCTTGGCGTTGCATTCCCAGTAGGCGAATCGCCGCGTTTTGCATAAGTTCCGGAGTCGTTCCGATCGCGATCGAAAAAACGCTTGGAACGTTGACGCGAATGTTTTCCATCGACAACGCGCCTCGCAACGGAATTTCGATTTGCATCGGTTCCAAGCTCAAATAGGCGTAATCTTGCAACAACGGCACGATAAACTTGGCGCCGCCGTGGATACACAGCGCGGAGGATTTGCTCGACGAACGCCCGAAAATTACCATTATTTTATTACTAGGACAACGTTTGTAACGAGCGCTGAATAGAATCAAAACGCCAAAAAAGACAAGCGCCGCGACAACGGCGGAAGAAGCGGCGACTCCTGATAAACCCAGAAGAACGAACGGCGTAAAGTCAGTCATTATAGTTTTCCCCGGATAAAAAATTTTTTAAGCGAGTTTTATGGTAAAATGTGTAATATATGAATTATAGATAAAATACAAAAGCGGTCAAATCTTAAGAGCGCTTCGGCGATTTTTTTCTTGATTTTTGTTTTTCATAGTGGTATAATACTATGGAAAACGCGCTTTTTGCGGGAAAACACGGCGTCTGTTGAACGAACCGTTTGTTTAATATATTAGCGGGGTACGATTCTATGCATAATACGTTCTATTTTTGCGCTATCGCAGGTTCGGCGTTGATTATTTTGCAATTTCTTGCGACGCTGGTGGGATTTGGAGGTTCCGATTTGGACTCCGACGGAAATTTGGACTCCGACGTCGGCGGTTCCGACGGCGGGTTTGACTTTATTAAAGCGTTGGGAGTTCGGACGCTCACGGCGGGAGTCGCGTTTTGGGGATTTGGCGGGTTGATAGCGGAATCTTCGGGCTTGGGAACGTTGGCGAGCCTTGCCGTCGCCGTGTGTTGCGGAATCGCGGCGATCGTCGTTGTTTTCTACCTTCTGCGCGCGGCGTCGTCTTTTAACCAGAACGGAGCCATACGCGTGGATTCGACGGTTAATTCGACGGGAAGCGTTTACCTTCGCATACCGGCTAGACGAGGAGGAATCGGCAAAGTTATCGTTACTCAGCAAGAACGTTCCATAGAATACGACGCGCTAACGGACGAAGACGACGATTTAACCGCAGGAACGCCTATCGTCGTCGTCGCCGTTCTTTCGTCTTCGCAGGTTCTTGTCGCTAAAACGAAAAACGCGGAGTCGACCTCTTTTTCAAAATGAAAAGATTGCGTTGAAAATAGGTCAAAATATCTTTCCTACCTCGATGTGCGGCGCGTTGGTTTTATCGACTTTGCGCGTCGACCCTAAAGAGGCGCTTGTAATCAAGAAGTCGGTGCAAAAGCCCGTTTTTTGACGACGATTCGCGAACAAACTATCGAACCGACCAAGACCAAG
>JAZRWW010000243.1:0-15327 GCA_045599865.1 Thermoguttaceae bacterium | reverse complement strand
ACGTGGGAACGTAACGCATCGGAACTGACTGCGTTACGACCCCGGTGGGACGATGCGGAACGACGACCGTCTCATAAGAACAAACGTGGTTGGATAACGAGAAAAATAGCGTTTGAGAATTTTTCAAGGAATATCATTGGCGCAAAACCAGAGGATATTCAAAAAGAAATTCTTCGTTTGGCGAGCCTGTTAGGACTCGCCGGTTGAAAAAGTGGGGAAAGTACAGTTGAGTATCATAGGCAATTAACTAACGAATCCCCCGATTGAAAGAATAAACGAAGTTGTAACGTATTATGCAAAGCGTTATTTGTGAAAACATATTTCAGTGTATTTCTGATTTGAAATATATAGAACTATATACCAAACTGTGTTCTCTATCGAAAGATGACGACAACATTTCGACAACAAAATGTCAGATAGCCTATGTCATCTGAATAATGGAGGCAATCTGAATAACGTGAGTTAATTCTCATAAGCGAATCTGTTTAAGAGACGTTTGAAAAGAACGAGGTTCGCAATGAACGAACGAAGTATTCGACGGAAGAGGCGCGCGAGTCGTATTTCGCCCCGACTTACCAAGTTTTTTCCTTTGAAACGAGCGACTTAATACTGACTAGCGGCAATCAACACGGCGTTCTTAAAGGCGCCTACATTAGAAAGAAGAACGACGCGAGTACCGCCGTTTTCGTGGGCGAAGACTCAGACTGATAATTCCAACGACGCCCGATCGTTTCAAAACGCCGCGTAAAATTCGTAAACGCTGAACGCGAGAGAGCCGCCCGACAAAAAAGTTGGCGGCTCTCTTTGTTTACGCGGAAGTTTGGACTCTAGTTTTTTTTGAAATCAACGCGTAAATTTTTCGATTTTGGGAGTCGGAACGGTTTCGAGCAACATCTGCACTATCTTGTCCGAATTCTTGCCTTCCGCCTGCGCTTGAAAATTCGCGCCGATCCTTTTTCTTAAGACGGGAACGGCCGCCTCTTTGACGTCTTCGATCGAGACGGAAAATCGACCGTCCATCGCCGCAAACGCTTTGCCTCCGTTAATGAGATACTGACCCGCGCGAGGTCCGGCGCCCCAGTCGACTAAGTCGCGCACAAAATCGGGCGCGCTTTCGTCGGTCGGACGCGTCGCGCGCGTCAGCCTCGCCGCGTATTGAATCACGTATGGACTGACGGCTACGGAGGCGACTAATTTTTGCATGCCAAGCAACGTTTTCGCGTTGAGTAATTTTCGCGGTTCCTGAGCTTCGCCGCGCGTCGTCGTCGCAAGAATTTTTTCTTCTTCTTCTAAGGTCGGATAATCGATCTTAACGTTGAACATAAATCGGTCAAGTTGCGCTTCCGGAAGAGGATACGTGCCTTCTTGATCGATCGGATTTTGCGTCGCGACGACAAGAAACGGATCGGGCAAACGATACGTCGTTCCGCCGACGGTAACTTCGCGCTCTTGCATCGCTTGCAATAACGACGATTGCGTTTTAGGCGGAGTTCGATTGATTTCGTCGGCGAGCAAGACGTTTGTGAACACGGGACCTTCGACAAAGCGAAAAGAACGCTTGCCTTGTCCGTCTTCTTCCAAAACGGTCGTCCCGGTGACGTCGGAAGGCGTCAAGTCGGGCGTAAACTGAACGCGTCTAAAATTCACGCCGAGAATTTGCGCGAGCGTCGCGACGGTCAACGTCTTGGCAAGACCCGGAACGCCTTCGAGAAGGCAATGTCCGCGAGTAAAGATCGCCGCGAAGATTTGGCGGATCGCCTGCTTTTGACCGACGACGACTTTTTGCAATTCGGCTTCGATCGCCGCGTGCGTCTGTCCAAATTCTTGCAATAACGCGCCGAGATTTTGACGCTGGCTTTGCGCCGAAAGTTTTGCCGGTTGCGAGGTTTGCTCTTGTTCGGGGCGTTCCATTTCGTTCCTTTGACGCTTAACGGTTGTTTAAGAAAATTTTAGACGTCGCTTGCGTCAGCGCGTTTCTAAAAATTCCTGAATCGCGGCGATCGTCTCTTCAGGCGAATCTTCGAGCAAATAATGTCCGGCGTCTTCGATTTTGCGCGCAAAGGCGTTCGGATAATATTTCAAAAAGCCGTCCAAAAAGACCTCGGGCGGAAAGCACCAGTCTTTGACTCCCCAAATCAACGCGACGGGTTTGTCTTTAAACAGCGGCAATTTTTCCTGCGTTTCTTTCAACGCGTCGTAAGAACGATGTTTAGGCGAGGTCGGAATGTCTTGGACAAATTCGCAGACGGCGATTCGATTCGACCAAGAATCGTAGGGAGCCAACAAACCCGCTTTCACTTCGTCGGAAAGTCCTTTCGCCGTCGCCATCGTCGTCGCGGCGCGTGGAAAGACGTTTAAACCTTGCAAAAGGACGCGCTTTAAAATCGGCGTGTGACACAGGCGTATGCGTTTCGGCACGCGATCGCTCAAATACGCGGCCGTGTTCATCAGAATCAACTTCGAATAGAGTTCGGGACGTTGCGTCGCCGCGCGCATACCGACGGCGCCGCCCCAATCGTGCGCAATCAAGACGACGTTTTTAATTCCCAACTTATCGAGCAATTCGTTCAGGTCGTTCCCTCGTCGCGCAAGAGAGTATGGATATTTTCTAAGGGACGGTTTTTCCGAACGACCGCAACCTATATGGTCGACGGCGATCACGCGGTACTTGTCGCTAAAACGTTTGACGACTTCGCGGAAGAAAAAGGACCACGTAGGATTTCCGTGCGAACAGAGCAAGACGGGACGTTCCGTTCCGTCCGAATTTGTCGGACCTTCGTCGATATACGCGTATTTATAACCGCCGATCGTTTCAAATCGCGGTTGGAAAGGAAAAAGCGTCGACCATTTGTCCGCGTTTTTTAACGGAACGTCGTAACTTGACGCGACGTCTGGCATTAGTAGTTCCCTTATGATTAATTTTTCAAAAGACGAGCGATATTATTGTTCTATTTTTCAAGCGTTCGAAATTCTCGCAACGCTTCCAACGTTTCTTGTAGGTCTTTGGGCAACGGCGCTTCGATTTCGAGCGTTTTTCGAGTCGTCGGATGTTCGAAAGTAATCTTTCGCGCGTGCAACGCTTGACGCGCGAGAATCGGTTCCGGCTTGGTCGTTTCGGCGTTCGTTTTACTTTTGGGACTGCGGTCGACGACGCCCGCGATTTCGTCTCGCGAAATTTCCGAACGCCCTCCGTATAGTTTGTCGCAAAGGATCGGACATCCTAAATGAGTCAAATGAACGCGAATTTGATGGGTTCTTCCCGTCTTAGGCAAACAACGAAAGGTCGAAAAACCTCGAAATCTTTCGATTACTTCAAAATAAGTTTGCGCGGGCTTGGCTTCCGGGTCGTCGGGATTAATCGCCATCTTGACGCGAAATTTTGGATGACGTCCGATCGGTTGATCGACGATCTCGCGATCGCCGTTGACACAACCGAGCGCGATCGCAAAATATTCTTTTTGTATTCGCTTCTCTTCGAAAAGCGCCGCAAGATTCGCGTGCGCGACGTCGTTTTTCGCGATAATGATCGCGCCGCTTGTGTCGCGATCGAGTCGATGAACGATACCAGGACGAGCCGGACCGCGATTCGAACTAAGACGACCTTGAAAATGAAACGCAAGCGCGCCGACAAGCGTGCCCGCCCAGTGTCCGCGCGAAGGGTGAACGACCATATCGGCGGGCTTGTTGACGACGGCTAAATCGTCGTCTTCATACAGGACGTCGAGAGGAATTTCTTCAGGAATCGGAGATTCGCGCGGCGGTTCGACGAGTCGGAACGAAACGACGTTTCCAGGCTTCAGTCTAAACGAGGGCTTGCCGTGTTTGCCGTCGACGTCGACGCCTTCTTCCGCCTGAATCGCTTTACGGAGTAAGACGCGACTGTATTGCGGAAATTTTGCGGCAAGGAACAGATCGAGTCTCCAACCCGACTCGGCGTCGGAAACGACGCGTTTTGCAACTTCGCCCGGCTTTTCGGTCGGCGGAACCCACGCGTCGTCGCTTTCCGACGTTTCAAGTTCGTCAAGCGGTTCCAGTTCGTCCCAATTCTCGTCGTATTCGACGGGATTATTTGTCGACATAGAAATTCCTTATTCCTTACGTTGATTTCAGATTCCGAGTCGTTTTTTCCACGCGTCGATTTGCGCGCGCACTTGCTCCGGCGCCGTCGAGCCGTAACTCTTCATCGCTTTGACCGCGTTTTCGGCGCCAAGATAGTCGTAGACGGTTTCGTCGACCAATTCGCAGGCGTCTTGCAGTTCTTTGAGCGAAAATTCGGCAAGCGCGCGTCCCGTATCGATTCCTTGGCGAACGAGCCGCCCGACGACGCCGTGCGCGGAACGTTGCGGAACGCCGCGTCGGATCAGATATTCCATTAAACTTGTCGCGTCAAGATAGCCTTTGTCGAGTCGCGCGGCGATCGATTCTCGCTTCAATTTCGCGTCGGCGGCAAGGGGCGCGGCAAGCGCGAGCGAAGCGGCCACCGTGTCGTAAGAATCAAAAATCGGCTCTTTGTCTTCTTGAAGATCGCGGTCGTATGCGAGCGGAATCCCCTTTGTCAAAACGAGCAACGCTTGAAGATTGCCCACGACGCGCGCCGTTTTTCCGCGGATAAGCTCCAGAACGTCCGGGTTGACTTTCTGCGGCATAATCGACGAGCCCGTGCAGAAAGATTGGGGAAGTTTGAGAAAATCGAATTCGACGGTCGACTGCCAAATCCAGTCTTCCGCCCAAACGCTCAAGTGAATCGCGATCTGCGCCATATCGAACGCGAATTCGACGGCAAAATCACGGTCGCTGGAAACGTCGACGCTATTGGCGGCGATCGATTCAAATCCCAAATATGCGGCGGTTTTCGTTCGATCGATCGGGAGACTTGTGCCGGCGCAAGCGGCGGCGCCAAGACTAAGCGTGTTAACGCGTTTGCGACAATCGGCGAGTCGTTCGCGATCTCGCTGGAATTTCTCGACGTAAGCAAGCCAAATATGGGGCGCGAGAACGGGTTGCGCGCGTTGCGTGTGCGTGTAGGCGGGAACTACGACGTCAAAATCGCCGTCGCAACGCCCTACAAACGCTTTCTGAACTTCCGCAAGGAGGACGTCCAAGGCGTCGATCGCGTCGCGTATCCAGAGCCTGAAGTCGGTCGACACTTGGTCGTTTCGACTGCGCGCCGTATGTAATTTTCTCCCGACGTCGCCAAGTTTGTCGGTCAACGCTTTTTCAACGTGCATATGAACGTCTTCGAGCGCCGTCGAATATTCGAAATCGCCCGTTGCAATTCGTTCTTTAATCGCGGTCAATTCGCGTTCTATCGCGGCGAATTCGTCGCAAGTCAGCAGACCGACGTCGCTTAACATACGCGCGTGCGCGATCGAGCCGCGAATGTCTTGTTCGTACATTCGACTGTCGAAACTGATGCTTTCGGTGAAACGTTCGACGCGCGCGTCGGTCGCTTCGGTAAACACTCCGCCCCAAGCCTTGGCGGTTTTTTCAGACGATTCGGACATTACGTTTCCTTTTTTCGCCGAACTCGACGACCTTTCCAAGGTTGCGGCGAGTTCCGGTCATGTTTTTATCTTGCGGCAAAACGGCACGTCGTTGCAATTTGGAACGCTTTGGGACGCGCACGGCGTTGCCGCGAATAATTTATCGCGATTAGATCGATCGTCGCAACGTTGAAATCGACGGCGGCAAAGAAACGACGCGACGACGCGTCATTCGAGCGGAACGACTTCAAAATTTTCCGGCAGACGAACAAGGCAAGCGCCCCACGATAGTCCGACGCCAAAACCGACGAGCGCGACGCGCTTTTTCGGGACGACCATTCCGTCGCGAGTCGCGTCGATCAGCGCGATCGGAATGCTGCTTGAAACGGTGTTGCCGCGGGTTTCGACGTTGTTAAAATAGACGCTTGGATCGATTTCGCACAAGTCGCGCAAACGGTCTAGCATAAATTTATTTGCTTGATGAAAGACGTAGGCGTCGATATTAACGTCTTTTGCTTGCGCGGTTTCTTGAAGCCTTTTAACAAGAGGGGGAACGACTTCGATCGAAAAGGCGAAGATTCCCGGTCCGTGCATAAGAAGTTGATCTTTAGAACGAAACGACCCCAAGGCGTCGGCGAAAGGAATCGCCGTTTCGGGCGTCGACGGGGTTCGACTTGCGCCCGCCTGAACGATCAACATATTGGCGCCTTTGCCGTCGGTTCCAAATTCAAAGGCGTCGATCGGCGCGAAAGGATCGTTTACGTCGCGTTCCGCCGCCTCAAGAAGCGTCGCCGCCGCGCCGTCGCCAAACAACGGACGGGTCATACGATCTTTTTCGTTGATATATTTCGAATAAGTTTCCGCCGTGACAAACAGAACTTTTTGCGCGGCGCCGGACTCGATCAATCCTTTGCAAATCGCCAGACCGTAAACGTAGCCGCTACAGCCAAGATTTACGTCGAAAGCGCCGCAAGCGTTTCGCAAGCCGAGCCGCTTATGAATCAGACAAGCGGAAGTCGGCAAAAAATAGTCGGGCGACTGCGTGCAAAAGACGAGAAAGTCTATTTCTTCGCGTTTTACCACGCCGCTTGCCAGCAGTCTTTCCGACGCGCGAACGCCAAGATCGACCGCCGTTTCGTTTTTGTCGGCGATCGGACGCGTCGCGATTCCCAACTTACGCGTAATTTTTTCTTCCGTCCAATTGGAAAAAACTTGCGCAAGCTCTTTATTGTCCAATCGTCCTTCGGGTAAATAAGCGGCGACGCTCCTGATTTGAGCAGATTTCACAACAACTCTCAACGCGAAAGGTTCGCTTTAAATTGAATCCGTTTGACAAAGCGCAAGCCGCGCGCCTAAACGCGCGACTCTCGTAAAAAACCGACAAACCGAACGACTAGAATCCAGCAACGGAGTTCGGTCGTTTGATTTAGTTGGGGCGCTTGCTTTTTTTCGCGTTCTTTTCGGGCTCGTCGTCCGCTTGAACGCGTCCCAAGAATTGCGCGAGGTCGCTGAAACTACGCATCGGCTCTTTTCCCGACTTCATTTCGTCGGAAATCGGCGTGATTTTCTTAGCCTTCGGCGCGGCGACGGCGACTCGAGGCGCGCGCGAAAAACGATCGTCGCGATTGCGGTCGTCGCGTCCTCGACCTTCGCGTCGCGCGTTGCGTTCTCCTCGCTCGGAACGCTCGCCGCGCTCGGCGCGTTCGTTTCGTTCGAAACTTCGGCGTCGTTCTTCGCCGACGTTGGCGCTTCCTTCGTCGTTTCGACGCGCGCGACGCTCGCGCGATTCGCTTGAGGACGCGCCTTCGCGTTGCGGTCGTCTACTCGCGCCGCCTTCGGCGCGACGTTCTTTCACCGTTCCCGGCGGCAAGGCCGTCAATGAAACGCGACGACGTTGAGAATCGACTTCCAACACCCACACTTTCAGGACGTCGCCGACGGAAACGCATTGGCTGGCGTCGCGAACGTAGGAAGAACCAAGTTGGCTAATGTGGATCAATCCGGATTCGTGAACGCCGACGTCGACGAACGCGCCGAAATCGACGACGTTGAGAACTACGCCCGTAAGCTCCATACCGGGCTTTAAATCCTCCAATTTGAGGACGCCCTTCTTGAAGATCGGACCGGGCAAAGATTCGCGCGGGTCGAGTCCCGGTCGAGCGAATTGTTCGAGCAAATAGGCGACGGCGTATTGTCCGGCGTCAAATTCTTGCGCCAGCGCGGCGGAATCGACGGTTTTAATTTTTTCCGTCAATTCGGCGCGTTTGGCGGCGTCGCGCAGATCGTCGACGGAGAACCCGAGCTTTTCTAGAATTTTCGTCGCCAATTCGTAACTTTCCGGGTGAATCCACGTCGCGTCAAGCGGATTATATCCGTCGTCGATTTTTAGGAACCCGGCGCAGTGCGCAAAGGAAACTTCGCCAAGTCCCGACACTTCTTTGAGTTGTTCGCGCGTTCGGAAAGGACCGTTCGCCATACGATATTCGTAGACGCGTTTCGCAGTCAGCTGATTTAACCCGGCGACGTAACGCAAAATAGCGGGCGTCGCGGCGTTCAGATCGACGCCGACTTTGTTGACGCAAGACGAAACGACCGTCGTAAGCGCGTCTTTTAACGTCTTTGATTTGACGTCGTGCTGATACATGCCGACGCCCAAGCGTTCGGCGTCGATTTTGACCAATTCATTAAGCGGATTTTGGAGTCGCCGTCCGATAGAAATCGCGCCGCGAACAAGCGGATCGTAGTCGGGAAATTCTTCTTTGGCGATTTGACTTGTCGAATAGACGCTGGCGCCCGCCTCGTTGACGACGATATAGGCGACGTCTTTATCGGCAAATTTTTCTTCGACGAGCTTGGCGACAAAATTTTCGGCTTCGCGTCCGCCCGTGCCGTTGCCGATCGCGAAAACGCTTAATTTGAACTTTTCGACTAATTCGACCATCCTGTCGGCGGCATAGGCGCGGCGTTCGGCGGAACCTTGAAGGAACACGGCGTCGTAATCTAACACGTTGCCAAATTCGTCCAGAGCAACCAATTTACAGCCGTTTTTAAATCCGGGATCGACCGCCAAAACGCGACGTCGATTCAACGGACGTTGCATCAGCAAGTTGCGCAGATTCTTAGCAAATACGGAAACGGCTTGTTCCTCGGAATGTTCCGTCAGTTCGCGACGCGCTTCGCGTTCGAGAGAGGGCAAGGTAAAGCGCGTCAACGCGTCTTCCGCGCAAGCGTTCAGGAAAGAGGCGAAAGGACGCCCGGAAGGAACCAACGTTTCGCGCGCTATTTGCTTGAGCGCGTCAAGATCGACGTCCAGTTTTACGGCAATAATTTTCAAGGCTTCGCCGCGATTCAAGGCGAGAACGCGATGGGGCGGACAACCGCGCAGATTGAAGGACGCGTCGTAGTAGTCGGCAAATTGCTTTTCAAGCGCCTCTTGGCGTTGTTCTCTAAACGTCTTCTTTTTCTTTTTTTTGTCGTCGGTTTCTTGCGCGTTTTCGATCGCCGTTTCTTCGTTCGTCGTCTCTTCGAGCGATTCTTTGCCGGACTCTTCCGTCGCTCCTTCGACGACGTTTTCTTCCGTCGCGACTTCCTCGCTCTCGACCGTTGTTTCAACGCCTTCGAGCGAAACGACTTCTTCTACGACCTCTTTCACGGTCTCTTTCGCGGTTTCTTCCGCTTCTTTCTTTTCGATTTTCTTGGAAACCAATTTGCCCGAATGTTGCACGACTTCGCGCGCGCGGCGTCGCAATTCGAACGCGTCTCCGAAGTTTTCCGTAATGATTTCGGCGGCGCCTTTAAGGGCTTCTTCAACGTTGGCGACGCCTTTGGCTTCGTCGACGTAAGACGCCGCCAACGCGTTCAAATCGATAGATTCGTCAGCCGCGGCAAGAATAGCCTGAGCAAGAGGTTCCAGTCCCTTCTCTCGCGCCGCTTGCGCCAACGTGGCTCGTTTCGGTTTATAAGGCAAGTAAAGGTCGTCCAGTCGACGCGGAGTGCGCGCTTCGCGAATCTGACGTTCAAGTTCGGACGTCAATTTTCCTTGCGACTCGATCGTCTTCAAATACGACAACTTACGATCCATTAATTGTCGTTGCTTTTGGTACGCGGCGGCGATTTTTGCGACGCCGTCTTCGTCCAAATTTTTCGTTTGATCCTTCCTATACCGTGCGATGAACGGCACGGGATACCCTTCGTCAAGCAAAGCGATCGTCGCTTCTACTTGCGCCAAGGGCAGGTCAAGGTCGCGTGACAAGGAAACGGAATTGACTGTAATAGGTTCGATCATAATTGCGCGTCCGCCATTTACTATTAGGGCATTGCGTCGAGCGAGCGATCGCTTCCCTCGACTAAATCGACAAGTTCCAACATCCGTTGGAAACGAACGAGTAAAAAAACTCGTTTAATCATTAAATCTAAGAGAAATTGTAAGTTTTGTCAAGAGAACCCACCAGTCTAAAGGAGAAAAAAAACGACGTTTGAACTCTTAAATTAACGTAAGACGCGCCCCCCCCTGTCGGTAATTAAAAAGAGACTTATAATTCTTGCGTTTGTTGACGTCTGTCGTCGCGATTGGGCGTCGACCTGTGCGGCGGTTTTGAGCCGTTCGATTTTATCGCGTATAGAGAACTTCGTCGTTGTTCGTCGAAAGGAATTTCAATGTCGGAACGTATGTATAATTTTTCCGCCGGACCTGCCGTTTTGCCGGTTTCCGTTTTGAAAAAGGCTCAAGAAGACTTGCTCTGTCTGCCCGGTTGCGGAGCTTCGATTCTTGAGATCAGTCATCGTTCGAAGCAATTCGGCGAAATTCTTGCTCAAACGAAAGCAAACGTCCGCGAGCTTCTCAACGTTCCGGAAAATTATAAAATTATGTTCCTTCAAGGGGGCGCGTTGACTCAATTTGCGATGATTCCGATGAATATCATTCGCAATACGAACAAATCCGCCGATTACGTTTTGACCGGCAATTGGAGTAAGAAAGCCGCGTCGGAAGCGAAAACCCAAGGCAAAGTCAACGTTATCTGGGACGGCAAAGAAGAAGGTTACGTTCGCAAGCCGACCGACGACGAACTTCATACTTCCGCCGACGCCGCGTATTGTTATATTTGCGCGAACGAAACGATCGAAGGCATTCAGTATCCTCGCGAGCCGAAAGTCGATATTCCGCTCGTTTGCGACGCTTCGAGCGAAATTTTTAGTCGTCCCGTCGACATTGAGAAATACGGCGTTCTTTACGCGTGCGCGCAAAAGAACGCCGGACCGGCGGGCGTTACGCTTGTCGTTATGCGCGACGATTTCGTCGAAATGAGCGGCGACGATCTGCCTTCTTTGTTCTCTTATAAGAAGTTGGCTGAAAAAGATTCAATGCTTAACACGCCTCCGACGTTCGGAATCTACATTATGAAGCTGGTCACCGATTGGCTTAAAGAACAAGGCGGATTGCAGGCAATGTTCGAAAAGAACGTCGAAAAAGCAAAGTTGCTTTACGACGTTATCGACGCTTCCAACGGTTTCTATCGCGTTCACGGACAAAAAGAATATCGCTCGATAATGAACGTCTCTTTCCGTCTGCCGACCGAAGAACTCGATAAGAAATTCCAAGAAGAAGCTAAGGCGTATAAGCTGGTTAGCTTGAACGGACACCGTAGCGTCGGCGGCGAACGCGCTTCTATTTACAACGCGATGCCGCGCGAGGGCGTCGTTACGTTGCGCGACTTTATGGTTGACTTTGCGAAGAAAAACGCCTGATATTTTAGTTAATTATGATCAAAAGTTAATTATGGTCAAACGCGACGCGTCGTCTTGCGGAAGACGACGCGTTTTTTTATACGTTTTCTTCTTGGTTTTCTGATTGAAAGAGATTCCGCGTTCTATCGCTTTGAGACTGTTAAAAACAAGATTGCGTTGGCGCGCGAATAGATCGTCGTACTTCTCAAAGACCCGCCGAAATAATGAAATTTAGTCGCGCCGAAGGACGTTGATCGACGTTTTCAGAAACGTTCGGAATAGACGTCGTTTTAAAATTCGCGTAAACAGACCGACAAAACGATGCTTTTGGAAAAGAATTCTTTTGAAGACGTTACCGAAACGGTTGATAACTATCAACAAAAAAACGCGCCCTATCGCTAGGACGCGTAACTTCGAACGTTCGAACATTTAGCGTCGACCTCGTATATCGAAAATAAAGTCGAACGCTCAATCAACCCGATACGTAAGGATTATCTTAGAACTTAGCAAGCGGCGGGCGCGCAAGGAGCGCAAGTCGCGGGCGCGCAGGGCGCGCAAGGAACGCAAGGCTTAACGTTGCAACGCTTGAAGAAGCAGGGCTTGAAGCAAGGCTTGCAGACGGGCTTGCAACAGACGGGCTTGCAACAAACCGGCTTGCAACAGATCTTTTTGCAGGGCTTGCAAACTTTTTTGCAACAAACAGGCTTGCAGCAGAACTTCTTGAAGAAGCAGGGCTTCTTGCAACAAGGTTTGCAGACCGGCGCGCAAGGAGCGCAGTCGACGACGGCTTCACAAGGAGCGCATTCTTCGGCAGGCGCGCAGGCTTCGACCGGCGCGCAGGCTTCAACGGCTTCGCAAGGAGCGCATTCTTCAGCGGGAACACAAGGATTGCAAGCGACCGCGCAAGGCTTGCAGCAGAATCTCTTGAAGAAGCAGAAACGGAAGCAAGGCTTGCAACAAGCGACGGCTTCGCAAGGATTGCATTCGGCGACGGGCACGCAAGCTTCAACGGCTTCGCAAGGAGCGACTTCGACGGCGGCTTCTTCAACTTCAACGGCGGCTTCCGCAACGGCTTGATCTTCCGCCGGAGCTTCGGCTTCTTGCGCGGAGACGAAAGAAGCTGAACAAACGAGCGCCAACGCCGCGAGTAAACTCAGAAATTTTTTCATTGAAAATACTCCTAACAAGGGGGTTGTCGGCGTCGTTCTCCAACAAATTCGTTTTTCCTAGAAAAACGCCGCCTTTTGTTTTTTTGAAAATCTTTACTGATTTTCTTTAATTTCACACAATATAGCAAAGTTCCCTTCTTTGTCAATTAAAAATACCCAAACAAATTACTTTTTTTTTGTATTTTTACAAATTATTATGAGTTGTTTAGATTTTTTATCTTGTATATTTTGATACAGACGTTATAAAGATTAAAACTGTTCTAAAGAGACGCCTTTTTTCTGGCGTTGTTTGTAAGTTTCTTTCGTGAAGGCGTCCTGATTTACGCTGTTTATAATCGTTTTTCTTGTTTTTTTGCGAGTTTGTCGGTTATTTTTCACGTTTTGACCATCCGAATCGGTTCGCTTTATCTTTTTGACGGCAAATCGTCGAATATTACGTTAAAATTAATTTGACCTCTATTCTCTGGTTTGATATAATTTAGCAGACTGTTCGGCTTGTTTGCGAGACGCGCCGACCTTTCTTTATTACGACGTAAAGGAATAGAATATGCGTAAGACTTTTCTTCTTTCTGTTTTCGGAACGCTTTCGGCGTTTTTTTTGACGTTGAACGCCGCTCTTTTTGCCGAGGACGCGGGCAAGACGCTTGAAAAGGCGTCTCTTGGTTCTTGCGCCGTCGACGCCGACGCCGCGCAAATCAAAGCGTGGTTTAAAGAGGCGCCTTCGATTTTACCCGGCGCTAAAATTCCGCTTAAAGGTCAGCCTCTTTGGCATACGAACGGCGAATTAACGGACGAGATTATTCGCGAAATCTTTGAAGTCGGCAAGGAAAACGGATTTGGCGGGATTACGTTTTTGCCTCTTACCAAAACGACGCCCAAATATCTGTCCGAGGAATATTTCACGCAATACGGCAAAGCGCTGGAACTTGCCGACAAGCTGGATATGAAGGTAATCTATTACGACGACCTTGATTATCCCAGCGGTAGCGCGGGCTGGCGTATGCAAACGGAATTTCCTGATTCCACGCTAAAACGACTCGACAAAGTCGAATGGGAAATCAAAGGACCGGCAAAATTTACCGAAAAATGCCCCGTTCCGCTGAGCGACAAGGCTCTTTACGGCAAGCCGGACGGCGTTCTTCAAGCCGCCGTCGCTATGAATATGGAGACGAACGAACGCGTTAATATACGCGAGTGCGTCGACAAAGAAGGCAAGGTCGTTTGGGACGCGCCCGAAGGGAATTGGAAAGTTTTTTTGTTTGTTTGCGTCGCCGATTCGCACGGTCTCGTCGATTATATGTCGCCCAAAGCCGTCGAAAATTTCTTTACGTTGACTTATGATCGTTTCTATGAAAAGTTCAAGAAGAATTTTGGTTCGACGATCACCGCGATTTTTTTTGACGACATTACGAACACTCAAACGGAAGGCTCGAGAAACTGGGCGCTCGAATTTAACGACAAGTATCGAGCGTTGTTTGGAAAAGACCCCGATCTTGATTATCCGGCGTTGTTCTATCCGATCGGCGACGAAACGCCCTCGGCGCGTTTTCGTTTGTGGTCGACGCGCAACAAACTTTTTGCGGACGGGTATCCTGGAATGGTCAAAAAATGGCGCGAATCGAAGGGACTTGACGTCGTAGCGACCGGGCATCCGCAAGGACCTTACGTGATCCAGCCGATCGATATGTGCGCGGACGCTATGGCGACGCAACGGGGCTCCGACGCGGTTCTTTTCGATTCTATTCACTACTACGGACACGGACGCGACGGATTCAAAATTCCGACGTCGGCGGCTTTTAATTACGATTTTCCTTTCTGCTTTGTCGAGATTTACGGCAATTATCGCGACAATTCGTTTGATAAAAATATGATGTTGCGCTCCGCTATGGAAATTTACGCGCGAGGCGGCAACGTGTTGCTTCCGCACGGAATTTGGACCGATCCGGCGACTGTTTATATTCCGCCGGAGATTTCTTGGCGCAATCCGAAACTGGAAGGCTTTTTGCCCGGTTACGGCGAGTTCGTTTCGCGCAATAGTTTGTTAATGCAGGGCGGGCGACACGTCGCCGATTTTGGCGTTCTTTATCCGATCGACAATCTTAAGGCGTTCTTTCATTTTCAACACGGGTTCATAACGGGCGATCATCCTTACGGCGTGTTGGTTTCTCGCGAAACCGACTATTTGGCGATAGGAAGCCGGTTGACGTCGCGAATTTGGCGCGATTTTACCTTCGTTCACCCGGATATGATCGACGAAAAATGTTCGATCAAAAAGAAAGACGGCGACGTCGTTTTCCGTTTGAACAACGCGTCGAACTGGGAAGAGTACCAATGCGTCGTTCTTACCGGCGCCGACGTCGTTTCTTGGGCAAATCTCGAAAAGATATTGGCGTATTACCGCGCGGGCGGGCGCGTCTTGGCGACGACGCGTTTGCCCTCTATGGCGTCCGAAGGGGTCGAATTTAACGAGAAAATTTGCGAAGCCATTAAGGAAATTTTCGGAATCGACCCGCGAACGCAAGCGTTGCGCGACTCGATCGCGACGGGGCAAGAGGATATCGTCTTGCCTTCCAATTTCGTTAAGTGTCGCGAAATCAACAAGGCGGGCGAATACGTCCAACCGCGCGTCGCCGACGTCGTTTATGAAGAGCCGATCTACCGTGATCGCGCCGTCTTTTTGCCTCGTCCGACGACCGACGCCTTGCGCGCCGCCGCCGATTATTTGATTCCGACGCCCGACGTTCGTATCGAGCCCGTCGAAGGAACGGAAATGCCCGTCTTGAACGTTACGCCTCGTTGGGATTATGAAATAGACGGTATGTTCCAATATATGCACAAAGTCAAAAACGGACTCGACGTTTATTTCTTTGCGAATTCGTCGAATAATCCGGCGGATTTTGTCGCGACTTTACGCGGAACCTTCAAAACGCTTGAATTTTGGAATCCGATTA
>JAZRWW010000242.1:0-1367 GCA_045599865.1 Thermoguttaceae bacterium | reverse complement strand
CAATTTAACGACCGACAAAACGCCTACGGTCGGAGGTCCAATCGCGCTTCTTTCGTCGCGCTCCCCCGCAAGGAACGCCGCGCCCTTTCGAACGCGACGCCCCAAGGAACTACAAAATGCAGTAATCAACGACGCCGTTATGACGTCAAGAGACGTCTCGCTATGGTACCAGCGATTTTACGCCCGACTAAACGCCGACGGGCGTCGGTTCAAACGCGCGCCTTTCGTTGCGCTCCCGATCGATCGATTTTCAAGCGTCTAAACACGACGCCGAAGAACGGCGCGGGAATTTTGGCGGATCAAACACGGCGTCGTTATGTTCGTTGACGGAGTATATTTTATAGCGGCGAAACGCGGGATCGTCCCCATTATGGACGACCCTGCCCATACGGCAAAGTTCGGAAAGCGTGTTTCTAATCGCGATCACGTTAATAGCTTTTGCGGTTGCAATTTCGCCCGGCGCGATCCAAAAGCCGGAGTTGCGCCGAAGGTAATTTAGGACGGTGTTTTGCAAGGTCGTTAATCGTTGTCTAGGTTGCAACCGCGCGCCCGACGTCGCGACGCCGTATAAATTTTTGTCTAGCGTTTTCATTTTGTTCTTTTTCGGCTCTTTTTTGTGAGGACGTAAACGCCGCTTATTACGTATAGCCCGGCGTTTGATCGACGAACGCGCCCCCTATTTTGTAATTTTACCAGCGCGACGGCGGCGAAATTGGCGTCCGAAAGGAGTTTTTCAACTTCCCAAAAATCAACGGGGCGCGCAACGGAACGCATATAATCAAGCGCGCGGCGCCGAAGTTTTTTTTGTTCGGAGGCTGAAGCGTAAGCTTCCGCCCATTTTTTGGGGTAGCGTCTCATAATTTCCCTTTGGATAGTCTAGGAGGGGCGCGCCGTCGTCGACCCCCCGTCTCCAATACGGCGCGCCCCTTGCGACGCCGCTAAGGGACTAGCGACGCCGCGAAATAAACGCCCCGGAAACGCTTCCGGGGTTGACGACCGCCCTGCGAGGTTGACGCGTCGTCGGTGTTGTAAGAACATAACGGAGGGCGCGACGCGCCCCCCTTGCGCCTTGGATCACGCCAGAATATGGTCTTCCCAAGAATGGTCGCCCAGCATAGCCGCCAGCGTTACGATAGCCGCGCCGACGTTCGTTTCGTCGTCGGAATCGTCGGAATCGTCGTCGGATTCTTCACCAACGGTAGACCAGTCGTCGTGCATTTGATCCGCTTGCTCTTTGGTGATGAGCCCGAGTTCGAACGCGCGGTCGATCTCCCAATCTTGCCAAATCGCGAGACAATCGTCCATTTTCTCAACGAGTCGCGCCTTTTCCTCTTCAGGAGTCGGAGGGACGAACTCGAAAGGTTCCG
>JAZRWW010000241.1:0-1407 GCA_045599865.1 Thermoguttaceae bacterium | reverse complement strand
CGCGGCGGAAAGGTTCACTCGTCCGAAGTCGACGTTCAAGAACGTCTGGAAATGGGCGAGAACGCGCTTTTTGTCGAAAATCCTGCCGACAAGAGCAATCGTCCGAAAATTGGCAAGAACGACGGCGTTTGTCTTCCTTGGGTCGACGTTGAGAAATTGCCCTATAAAACGTTGGGGTCTTATTTAAAGACGTTGTTTGATCGCGCTTTTATCGACGGTCTCCACGAGCCGTCGAAGCGTCCGACCGCCGACGAGTGGGAAGACGCGTTGGTTCGTACTACCGACTTGCTTCAGCCTTGCGAAAACCCCGACTGCGTTAAAAAATGGTTCGTATTCGACAATTCGACGAAGCCCTGTTGTCCTTATTGCGGAACGCCTTATACTAAAGCCTTGCCCGTGTTTGATTTTTATTCTTCTTACGACGGAAAGACGTTTCGTCCCGAAAATCGTCGTATGATGATTTTTAGCGGTCAGTCCCTTTATCAGTGGCGCCTTGATCGGACGATTACGCCAAACGAACGCCTTACGGAAGAACAGTTAAAACGTATGGGATATTTTTCTTTCTATCAAGGAAAATGGGTTCTTGTCAACGAACGCGTTCCCGATATGAAAAATTTGTCGGAAAATAAGCCGATACCCGTCGGACAAGGCGTCGTTTTGAAACAAGGGCTTCAGCTTCAACTTTCGACGCGTCCGACGGGGCGCGTCGTCAACGTGCAAATTGTTAATGATCGTTAAAGCGACTTTGAGTCGCGCGCATATTTAGGAGCCGCCGTTATGAGAAGACTGCCCGTGTATTTGGTCGTCGATTCTTCGGAGTCGACGATCGGCGCCGCGAATGCCGCGATCAATTTGGGAATTCGCAAGACGCTTGAAAGTTTGCGTAAAAATCCCTACGCGTTGGAGACCGTTTGGCTTTCGACGATCTCTTTCGACGCGAAAGCGCGCGTTTTGACGCAGTTAACCGACATAATAGAATTTCAAGCGCCGAATATTGAGATTCGACCTGGCACGGCGCTTGGCGCTGCGATCGATTTGTTGTCGAGTCAGATGAAAAAAGAAGTTCGCCGCGCGACAAACGACGACAAAGGCGACTTTCGACCGCTTGTTTTTTTCTTTACCGACGGCGTTCCGACGGACGACTGGCGCGTGCCCCTTGCGCGTTTCAAGGCGTTGCGTCCTCGCCCGGCGAACGTTTACGCGATCGGCTGCGGAGACGAAGACGCGGTAGACTACAGTCTTCTAAATCAACTTGCCGACAAAACCTTTAAAATTGAAGGCGACGAAGACGATCTCGCTTCGACGTTCGCCAAATTGTTCGTCTGGTTAAGCGCGAGTATTCAGTCGGCAAGCCAAGGCGTCGGCGACGATTTCTTTTCAAAGAAGGAAAATATGCCCGAAGGCGTC
>JAZRWW010000240.1:0-5307 GCA_045599865.1 Thermoguttaceae bacterium | reverse complement strand
CGCTTGTGAAAACTTTTTCGGAAACCTAAACAGCTTTTCGAAAGAGTTAGCTACGCTATTCGCTGAAAATTTTCAAATCATCCCGCAGACGACATAATTTGGAAAATTTCAAAGGCGAGGAGTATAAATCGACGTCTCAAGCAAAAGTAGAATCAGCGTTAAATACAAAAGTTCCGCTTGGTTCTGTTAATGATGCTTTGTCTCCTCTTACAAGTTCCGAGCAATCTAAGGACTTGCCGAGTTATTCGTTTACTAGTTCAGTTTTGGGGACGGTGACCTTTGATTTTAATGAATTGAAGGATATGTCTTTTTATTCGTCGCTTTTGTTTATGCGTTCAATACTTGCGTTGTTGATTTATTTGTTTGCTTTTATTGCGTTCTTTAAGTCTTTTTATGGTGTGCTTTTTCAAGGGGCTTCTAATGATGTGAGCGAGGCGTCTTAATGATAAAGGACTGGTTAGATAGTATACGGCGGTCGATATATAATCTTTTTTCTTGGTTAGGGCGTGAAATTGCCGTTCTTCTCAAGAATATGTTTTCTTGGGTTATTGATCTTTATAACTATGTCCAAGAACTTGTGATATCGGCTGTTTTTGGTATTGTACAGTTTTTTCTTGGTTTGTTGCCTAGTTTTGGGACATTAGATACAGATACTTTATCTGATATACGCGAGCAAGTTGTCGCTTGGAATACGCTACTTCCGATTTCTGAAACGTTTTCCGTGATACTTTTTTTTCTTTCGTGGGAGGTTCTTAAGATTGTTATTGCGGCAATACATTATATTTTAGGTTGGATTAAATCAATAATACCGTAAAATGAGTATTTCTATATTATTAGGTAAACCCGGAAGCGGGAAAAGTTATCACGCTACTCGGAAAATAGCGCAAGTTTTATGTTCGTGGGCGCGGAAATCTTCGACAGACGCTTGTATTGTGACTAATTTGTCCCTAAATTTAGAGAATTTAGAGGCTTACGTTAGTCGTTATACAGGAGTGTCTGATTTTGTCGCGTCTCATGTTAAATTAGTTGACGATTCGTTTTTGATGTTTGATCGTTCGCAACTTTTGCCGACGGATATAAAGCAAGAAAAGCGAGGTTTTCGTGTATATGAAGTTGTCGACCCAAGTAGCGCCGCGTATTTCTGGAACCGTTTGCCTGACGGCGCTTTTGTTGTGCTTGACGAGTTTCAAAAATATGTAGGTTCGATCAAAGAGTATGGCGAGAGTGAGAATCAATCTCTAACTAACTATTTTACCCAACACCGACATCATCGGCATGAATGGATAATAATTACGCAGGCGATGACGTCGATAAATGTAACGGTGCGTAAATGCGCTCAAACTGTGTACGAGGTCTTTAACGCTAAAAATGCGTATATTGGGTTTCCGATCAGCATACCGTTAAAAGACGTTGAGACTCTTTTAAAGGGATTCGGCGTCGAACGTCAAGTATATAGAGTGCGCGAAGGAACTTTAGACGGTTCATATAGAGTTTATTGGGAGGGTGGCGTTCAAGTAGTAGCAATGAGTCAAGAAATATTTGCTCTTTATTCGACTCATACTTTGCTTGAGAAAAACACTGAAGAAACGGCGTCATTGTCAGATAGTTCTGATAGCGAGCTTCCCTTTGAACTTGGGCCGGGTTCGCGTTGGCGTGCTGTCAAATGGTTTTTATCGGTCCATGCCTGGCATTTGTCGCTTAAACTTGCTGTCGTTCTTTTTTTGTTCTTTATTTGTTTTCGGGTTGCGGCGTTTTTGAAAGACCCCGAAAGTTTTAAACTTTTTTCGTCTGCTTTGGCTTCTTCTTCGTCGGGTCTTGTTTCTGGTTCTTCGTCGGGTTCTTCGTCAAAGTCTATGAAGGAATCTGTTGAATATCCCGAGCCGGTAGATATTGTAGTTAATGGTCAAGAGAATAATTTGGAACTTGTTGAGACGTCTCAAGCGCTCAGTTTTGTGATGGTGTGTGAAGAATTTGTTGTCGGTGTTGACGGTCGCGAGTATCGCGTTGGCGATCAAATAGGAGAGGAGCGAATAATAAAGGCGAGTCCGCGTTATGGTGTTGAATTAGAGCCGCTTGGGCTAGAGTATGATCGTATTTTACGTCAGTCGGAATTATACAGACGATTTTTCGATCGGATTATTTATCAAAAGCAAAAAGATAGTCAAGAAAAGTATGATTAAAAGGAAATAAAAATTAGTTTAAGTGCCTTAACTGCCGATAAAATTGTTAAAGCAGGGAGGCTTTATAATGACGAATGTTAAACTTTTATCGATAATAATGATTTTAACGGCAATTTTAGCCGGTTGTAAAACGGCGTCGTATGAGAACGGGGCGAAATTTACAGACGTTTACGATAATTATCAAGAGGAACGACTTTTAACGGGCGTCGATTCTCTTGATCTTAATGAGTACGAAATAAAATTTGAAGGCGCTAAACTTCGTGACGTTGTTGATTCGCTTAACAGATTGTCTGGAGATTTTACCGTATATTTGGCGGTGCAAGATTTGCGAGTCGCTGAAACGTTTTCCGACGGTTTTTCTGTTGGTTCGTCTTCGTCTTCTTCGTCGTCAGTTGGTGTTGATAAAGAATTTATATCGTTGGGCGTCCCTTCCCCTTCCGCTGAAGTTACGGGTTCGTTTAGTATGCCTTCCGGGTTTGGTTCCGCGCGTCCTAAATCGGCTGATGATGTTGTAATTACGGGATTATTTGTCGGTCGTATAGACGAAATAGTACGCGATATATCGTCGATAGCGGGGCTTGACTGGGAGATGTTCGGTAATCGTTATTATATTGGCGGATCGTTGCGAGATTATATGGTTACAGCAACGGTTGAAACGTCGTTAGACGAATCGAGCGTCAATCAAATAGCGCGTTTATATGGCGTTGTGATTGTTCGAACGTCCAATAAATTAACGATTACAGGGCGTTGTAAACGTGTTCGGCTTGCCTATGATATGATAGTGGAAACGTCGGAAAATCCGCAGTCATACAATATAGATTTAATTCTTGTCGACGTTTCGGAAAATAATTTATCGGATATACGCGCCAAAGTAGAGGTTACTTCCGTCGATTTAATTCAGAAAGGCGTTCAATTATGGGATGTTTTTAAGGCGACTGGTTTTTTTTCTCTTGGCGACGTTCGCTCTTATAATTACGTCGATCAAGAATTATATTGTACCGACGGAAAATCTGTTAGACTTTCTATTGGTCGAGAGGTCAAGAGAGAACAAAGGGCTATATCCGATCAAGGAACGTCGACCGTCAGCGGTTATTCGACTAATAACGACGGATTGCGTCTTGATTTAATGCCTATACGTTCAACAAACGGCTGTGTAAATATGACGTTACAATATGAGGACTCGTCCTTTGGTAACGACGATTTAAGTAAGACTACGACGTCGTTAGATTATACGGGCGTATCTTTTGAACTTGGCAAAATGTATTATTTAACTAGCGTCGAGTCTCGTCGTCGTTCGCGGTCGTTAGAATTTCTCGGCGTTCGCGACTCGAAAGACCGAACTGTAACTACAATATGGCTGTGTGTTCGTCCTGTACAATCTAAGGTAGTTAAAAAATGATGAGATCGGAGTATTTTGACTTTTATTTATGGCTGAAACGTTATTATCTTGAGGAATGGGTAACTGTTAAAAGCCGTCAACCGCGCGAATGTATAACGTTTTATGAATGGGAAGATAATAAATATTTGTATGCTTTACGTTCGTTTAACGAGGCGGCGTCGCTTGAATTTTCGAAGATGTTTGACGACGTAATGATTCCCTTAAACGTTGATCGTTGGGGTTTGAATACGGCGTATTTTGAATCAGACGATCAGTGTTTTGATTATGTAAAGAGTTTACAAGCGCGTTTAGGCGTTATTTTGGAACGAGAAAGGAGGCTGATTAAATGAAAACGGATCGATCTAATTTGTACGTCGTTTGTCGACGGAACGGGCTTTATAGAGGCGTTGTTAAGGACTTTTTCGCTAGTCAGTATTGGCGACGGATAATCGATCAGACGGCTGGTCAACGTTTAGAAACGCCTGTTTGCGGTTATAATTTGCCGTCGTATGCGTTCGCCGTTCCTTGGCGAGAATTTGGTCGGATCGTTCGCCCTGTTACTCGCTTGAAAATATTTCGGGACGTCAACGATCAGCCGGCGTTTTTAGTAGACAATGTGAAGCGGACGTTTAACGATTTACGGTTTAGCGGATTTGAAATTACTCTTTTGTTGGGTTGACGTTGGGCGCCTTAACAGTGGCGCCCTTCTCTTCTTCTTGTCGTTTAGAAAAATTGCGTTTGTTGCGTTGCGATCACAAACTCATTGATTGATTTTTTCTTTTTTCTTAGAAAGAAATTCTTTTAACGCGGCTTCTACTATCGCCGTCTTCGTGGTTCCGTCTGATTTAGCGCGTTCGTCTAGTAGTTGGTATATTTCGGCGTTGATTGATATAGCCAACTGCTGTAATGGTTCCCTTGCGCGTCGTCCGGGTTTTAACTTTGGTAGTTGTTCGATCGTGTTACGAACAAGCGCGCGAACTATGACGACTAGTTCCGATTCGCTTAACTGTTCGTGTTTCCAGATTCTGTTAGCGACGTTTTCGACGGCGATTTTTGAAAGGTTCGTTCTTGTCAAAATACGTTCATAGAAATCAATTGTTTTCAGACGCGTCTGAAAGATTGGTAAGGCGAAATTATTAGTAGTGATTGTTTCGCGGATTGCGTCGTTTATTGCTGCGTATGTTCGCCGATTATGTAGTTTTTCGACAAACAGATTTTTGATTTGTTCTTGGTTCATTGTATGACCTCCTTGTTTAGATTGTATCAATATTTTATGAAAAAACAAGAGAAATTATAAAAAAGCAAGCGTAAATAAAAATACTATTGAATTTATAATAACACTAGCTCTTTTATAAAAACACTAGTGTAAACCAAAGTAACGCTATGACTTTTTGAGACGAATATTGACGGATCGTTTTAAAGGGGTCTAGGAGGCGTTCTAAGGGGCTTCTTTGCAATCTTGACCAAATACTCAAGGCGGGGTCTAATCGTTGATTGTGAGCGAAGTTGTTTTTGTTCGGGAAAATACGGGGTTTGCGGTTGGTCGTTTTGCGTCCTATACGATACGAGGCGTTTTTTGAGCGGGTGGCGGTCGTTTTGCCTAGTGTTGCGATTATAACGGTTAATAGTTGGAAAGCTATATCTACGGCGTCTTTGGCGCCGACGTTCGGAGTTTGAACTAGACGAGACGGAAGCGGCGCCCCCCGACGTTGGGGCTAGAGATACATCGTCGGCAATGTCGACGCGGGG
>JAZRWW010000239.1:0-3746 GCA_045599865.1 Thermoguttaceae bacterium | reverse complement strand
GAGGATTCAAGAGTCGACTTCGGGCGTAACCGAACTTTGTCGGGAGGCGGAAATGTTTCCAAGAACGAAAGAAGAACACGAGTTCTGGAGCGCGCGCGAAAGATATTGGCATGATCGAGCGTCCGTTCTAGAGGATTACGAAGAATACGAGAAACAGATTAACTCCTTAACGGCGGAGAATTCCTCCTTGACGGCGGAAATTTCGTCGAGGTTGAATTCGGAGCGCAAATTGATCGCCAAGATGTTGCAAATTCGTTTTGGCGCGCCCGTTGCGAATTTAACCGTCCGTCTGAACAAAATCAAATCTTCAGAAACGATGGATAGACTTTCCAATTTGAGCGCCGTATGCGACGATTACGACGCTTTCCTTGCGGAATTGGCAAATTACGTCGACTAACGGCGCGTTCCTCTGCGGTCGAAGTCGGGCGTTTATTTGATCGGCGCCGCTTGAATATCGACTTTCCGTGAACGCTTACAAAAAAGGTAATGAATAGGATTGCCGACGGGTCGCGTTAGCGTTTGCGGCGTCGATCCGTCCTTACGTCGTCCGAACGAGGTTTACAATGATTCAAAATCGCTTAAATTACGACAATCCGTTAATCGAACGTTACGCGTCTCGCGAGATGTGCGAACATTTCGGACCGCAAAAGAAGTTTTCGACGTGGCGTCGCCTTTGGGTCGCGCTTGCGGAAGCGGAACACGAACTCGGTCTGCCCGTTACGCAAGAACAAATCGACGAACTCAAAGCGCACGTCGACGACGTTGATTTCGAAGTCGCCGCCGAATACGAAAAAAAATTGCGCCACGACGTTATGGCGCACGTTCATACTTACGGCGACGTTTGCCCGAACGCGCGCGGCATTATTCACCTTGGCGCGACGAGTTGCTTCGTAACCGACAACGGCGACTGCGTTCTTTACCGCGACGCGTTAAAAAAAGTTCGCGATCGTCTTGTCGTCGTAATCGATCGCTTGGCGAAATTCGCGCGTCAATACAAGTCCCTTCCCTGCCTTGGTCTCACGCACCTTCAACCGGCGCAACCGACGACGGTCGGCAAACGCGCGACGCTCTGGACTTACGACCTCGCGACGGACTTGGAAGACCTCGAATATCGTCTTTCCAAATTCAAGACGCTCGGCAACAAGGGCACGACGGGCACGCAAGCGAGTTTTCTCAAATTGTTCGACGGCGATCACGAAAAAGTGCGCGAGTTAGAACGCCGCGTCTGTCAAAAGATCGGTTTTGAAAGTCCTTTCGCCGTAACGGGACAAACGTATCCGCGCAAGTTGGACGCGCAAATCTTGGACGTTCTCTCTCGCATCGCGCAAAGCGCCCACAAATTCGGAACCGACCTGCGCATCCTCGCGCATAAAAAAGAACTTGAAGAGCCGTTTGAAAAGAATCAAATCGGGTCGAGCGCAATGGCGTACAAGCGCAACCCAATGCGTTGCGAACGCGTTTGTTCGCTGGCGCGGTTCGTAATGAGCTTGCAGTCTAGCCCGGCGATGACGATCGCGACGCAATGGATGGAACGAACGCTTGACGACAGCGCCAACCGACGCCTCGCTTTGCCCCAAGCGTTTCTCGCGATCGACGCGATCTTGATCATTATGCAAAACGTCGTCGAAAATATCGTCGTCTATCCTAAAGTTATCGAAAAGAACTTACGCGCCGAACTGCCTTTTATGGCTACGGAAAATATTTTGATGGCGGCGGTCGAAGCGGGCGGAGACAGACAAGACCTGCACGAACGCATCCGCGTGCATAGCGTCGCGGCGGCAAACGTCGTCAAAATCGAAGGCGGAGAGAACGATTTGCTCGAAAGATTGCGAAAAGACCCCGCCTTTGCAAAAGTCGACGTCGACGCGGAAACGAGTCCCGAAAAATTTGTCGGTCGCGCGCCCGAGCAAGTTGAAGAATTTATCGAAAGCGTCGTCGAACCGATTAGAAAACGTTACGGCGCCGTCGAAGTCGCGCAAGAGGATTTGCGCGTTTAGACTTCCAATTCAATCGCTTTCTTCCCCTGAAAGAGGAAAATATGCTAACGTACAAAACGGCGGGCGAATCGCACGGCAAGGGCGTCGCGGCGCTTATCGACGGGTTTCCTTACGGCGTTCCGCTTGACGTCGACGCTATCGACGCCGAACTTCGCCGTCGTCAAGGCGGATACGGACGAGGCGGACGTCAGAAAATCGAAACCGACGCGGTTGAAATTATGACCGGCGTTTTGCACGGCGTCAGCATCGGGTCGCCTATCCTCCTTTGGGTGAAGAATCGCGATTATAAAATAGAAAACATGCCCGAGTTGACGCGACCGCGCCCCGGTCACGGCGATCTTTCGGGTTCGATTAAATACGGTTGCGGCGTTCGTCCTATTTTGGAACGCGCCAGCGCGCGCGAAACGACGGCGCGGGTCGCGGCGGGCGCTCTTGCGCGTCTTCTGTTGCGCGAACTTGGAATCGAAGTCGTCGGCTTCGTTCGAAGCGTCGGCGAGGTCGACTTGACGCCCAAGCCGGAAGTTCTCGCGCAAACGCCGCGAATTCTGCGCGAGACGCGCGACGCGACGGAATTATACTCGCTGGCGCCCGATTGGGAAGACGCGGGCAAACAAGCGATCGACGACGCGAAAACGTCGGGCGACTCGCTTGGCGGCGTCGTTGAAACGCGCGTTTTCAACGTTCCTTTCGGGCTCGGCTCGCACGCGCAATGGACGGAAAAGCTCGACGCGCGTTTGGCTCGCGCGGCGACGTCGATACAAGCGATCAAAGGGGTCGAAATCGGGGACGGTTTCTCTCTTGCGACTTGTCCGGGCTCCTTGGCGCACGACGAAATTTTGTGGGACGAATCCGCGCGCTCGACGCGAACGCTCGGCTTCGTTCGTCCGACGAACCGCGCGGGCGGAATAGAAGCCGGCGTTTCCAACGGTCAGCCGATCGTCGTTCGCGCCGCGATGAAGCCTATTCCGACGTTGCTGAAGCCGTTGCGTTCGATCGAACTTGCGACGAAGGAAACGTCGTCGGCTTCCGTCGAACGAAGCGACGCCTGCGCGATCTCTGCGGCAAGCGTCGTCTTGGAAAACGTCGTCGCCTTTGAAATTGCCGCCGCGCTCCTTGAAAAATTCGGCGGCGATTCGCTCGAAGAAATCAAGGCGCGACTTGAACTCTTTGAAGAAACCGCGAAAAAAAGATTGGAAAATCGATAGTTCGCGCCCTGATTAAACGAGAAACGCCCGTTTGAGGACGTCAAAAGACGATATTTATGGACGAAAAACGAAAATGGGCGATTCTTGCGAGTCTCTCCTCAATGACGATCATTCAGGTCGGAGCCTCGGTCGCTAAAATACTCTTTCATTCTCTCGGACCGTCGGGCGTGGCGATGTTGCGAACGGGGCTCGCCGGTCTTATACTCTGGTTGATTCGTCGTCCGAATATTAGGAACGTTACCCGGAAAGAATGGTTGTATATTCTGTTTTACGGTCTGTCGATCGGCGGAATGAACCTAGTCTTTTATTACGGCATTCGTCTGATTCCCTTGGGACTTGCCGTTACGGTCGAATATATGGGTCCGTTGACTTTGGCGTTGATCGGATCGCGTAAGCCGCGAGATTTTCTCTGGGCGTTTCTTGCCGGACTCGGCGTCTCGCTGATCGTGCCTTGGACGGGCGAAGGGGACGTCAATCCCTGGGGCGTTCTGATCGTCTTCCTTGCCGGATATCTATGGGCGGCGTATATCTACACGGGACAAAA
>JAZRWW010000238.1:0-6060 GCA_045599865.1 Thermoguttaceae bacterium | reverse complement strand
TTCAACGACGCGATAAAAACGCGACGATCAGTTATTACGACGTTCGTTTAAAATCGAAGTTTTTGGGTTATGAAGGCGTCCGCCGATATGTAATCGGCGGCTTCCACGCCCGCCTATCGGCGGGGTTTCGCTCCAAACTTTATCGTAAGCGTTCACGGAAAAACGTCGCGTAGGAATCGCCGCTATTCCGACGTTTCTACAAAAGCGGCGGCGTCGACGTAATAAAACGTCGCCGCCGCCGTAAGACGATCAGTTATTGGAACGGATCGCGCGTTATTTCATCTCGTCGACAATATCGGAGAGGTCGTCGACGTTCGTAATATTCGCGCGGACGACGTTTCCTTCTTTGTCGATAAGAACGATCCAAGGAGCGGTTTGAACGCCCAAGGCGACGGCGGGGGCTCCGTCGAATCCGGCGGGATCGCAGACGTTTTTCCACGGCAACCCTTGGAAAATCTGTTGATAGTACTGTTGCGCGTTTTCAGGATCGGGCGCCGTGTCGACGTTCAAACCGACGACGTTGACTTTCGTCGCGAGTCTTTTCATCGTATTCACGCTTTCTTGATCCCAGCTTCCCCAGCAAAAGACGACGGTCGGCTTACCGACGAGGGCGTTTAAGTCGCAGACTCCGCCTCCGAAATATTTCATCGCGGGCAAGGTCGGCTTTCCGCCTTCCGATCGAAGTCTTGCGATCGCGCCTTGGGCTCTTTTTCCGACGGTTGATTCGGCAAAGTTTTGAGCGACTTGTCGATAGTACGACAAGGCGGCTTCATTGTCCATCATAAACTCTTGATCGAGCGCCAAATTCATCGCCGCTTCCGCGCCCGCGTCGGTCGACGCGTATTCTTCGACGAACGCCGTCAATTCTTCGGAATATTTTTCCTGCGCCTTATTCAAATCGGCGGGCTTCGGCTGGGGCTGCGCTTGCGCGACGGCGTAGAAATCGGCGGTAATTTGTCGATGACGAATACGCGCTTTCAAACCGACGCTAATCGAATCGTCGTATTTTTCGGCAAGTTCCTGCAACTTTTGGGCGCCGTTCGGATACATGCCCGACTGAACGCCGTTAAACACGGCGTCGACCGCTTGCGAGATCATATCTTCGCGAGTTTGCGGATTGCTTTCCGCGACGTTGAGCATTAAGTCGACCGTTTGATCGCACAACGCGGGGTATTCTTGGGGCGAGGCGGCTTCCAACTTTTGGAACGCTTCCGTAAGCGCGGCGCCAATTTCTCCGACTTGATTTGCGCCGTCTACGTCGACGGCGCTAGCGGCTCCGGCGGCGGGGAAGAAGAGCGAGGAAGCGGAGACCGCGCCCGTCGCTTGTCCAAAAGGTTCGCCCGAGGGAAGACCGACGATTTTCCACGCGTCGCCAATTTTGACGAGATCGCCGACGTAAATTTGTTGACTTTGAGTCGCGTCGTCCGCTTTCATCACGACGATCGCGGAATTATAGTAGACGGTCAGGTCTTCGCCAAACCCTTCGCCTTCGGGAATCGTTCCCGGCGCGGATGTGTTGAAGGCGCCCCAACGAACGTCTTCGGGCAAGGCTAGCGTTTGAGCCAACTTTGCAAAATCGTCGGCGTTGACTTCTTGCGCTTTCTTCTGAATTTCGTCGGCGACGGCGCCGGAAAGTTTCAACGACGCGAGATCGTTTTCGGATAACGCGACGCGTTGATAACGGGCGAAGTCGGCGCTAGCGAGCGCGGCGACGATTTCTTTCGTCGCTTCTTCAGGCGAGATCGCGAGCCATTTTGCGATCGTTTTTTTATCGGCGCCAAAAGCTCCGCGTTTGGAACCTCCAAGGTTTAACCAACGCGCCTCTTTGCCTAAGACGTCGCGATAGACTTCTTGACCGTCTTTATAGAATCGAATCTGTTCGACCGTCGCTTTGGTTTCTTTTCCGGCGGACGCTTTAATTTGCGCGCACCAAACTCTGAGAAGAGTCGTTCCGTCCGGCTTGTACAACGCGACGCCCTGATAGCCGGGTTCTTTGAACGCCTTGACTTTGCAATTTGGCTTTTCGTCGTCGGAAGGATAGTCGACGTCCACGTCGGCTTGCGTCGGAACGCGCGACAACATCTGATCCCTATTTTGCGCAAAAGCCGTCGAACCGACGAAGATTAAGCAAATCGTCAACGCGAGTCGACCAGCGCGTCCAATACGTTTATTGAAACGATGATCCTTGTGCATCAATTCGAGTCCCTTTTGTTGCGCCGAAAAAAAAATCGGCGTCGTTTGCGCCCGATTCCGACGTCGGAACGTTGAAATCAAGACTGCGATTCTTAATACAAACGACGTTCGGCTTGCGTGTTTTGCAACATACAAACCGAACTCTCGCGCTATTATCGCAAATTTTGAAAATTGACGCTATACCATTTTTGATGAACGCGCTGATTTTAACGAACGGGACGCGACATGCCGAATGAACGAACATTCGCGTTTTCTTGGGGCGCTCGTTCGACTACTGCTTGGGGCGCTTGGACGTTCGCGTTGTTTTGGCGCGCTCGCGCGACTTGCGGGGCGTTTTGCAACGGAACCGCTTGACGATTCAGTCCTTGCGTAGCCGCTTGGCGGAACGCGCCGACTTTTTGTTCGTAACTTACGGAACGAAGGGGCGAGCGTTGAGGATTCGTTTGCGTCGCTTGCAACGGTAGCGCCACCTCGCTTCGAACGGGTAAGTTGGGACTGACGCTTTTTTGAACGCCGAAATTTTTAGCGCCGTTGAAAATCGGGGCGTTTTGCGCGTAGGCGTCGTAAGCGCCGACCGAGTAACTGTCGTTGTAGCTTCCTTGATTCATTGGTTGCGGAGTCGAATAGGAACCGCACGACCCGCAAGATTCATACGAACCGCAAGATCCGCCGTATGTTCCGCCGCAAGAATAATCGCAATTATCGTTGCAACCTCCTTGATAATTTCCGCAAATGTCGCAAGGATTGCAGTTCGATTTGGGAGGTCGCGGGGCGCAACCGCAGTCGGGGAAGACTCCGTCGGTGAATCCGCAACAAATCCAACGGAACGGCGCGGTTACGACGCCACACACGCCGTTGAAAAGCGCCGGAATACTAAAGCAGTCGCAAGGATTGCAACAACCGTAGTCGCCGTAGCAATCCGCGTAACAGCCCGCGTCGCAAGTCGCGTCGCAAGGAGCCGAGCAGGTCGGATAGCTTTCGCAGGAGGGCGCGCAGGCTTGAACCGACGTCTCGCAAGCCGGAGCGCAAGCTCCGTATTGAGCGAATGTTTGGTTTGCGAAGAACAGAAGCGCCGTCGCGGTAAGTAAGACGGAATTAATTTTCCAACAACCTTTCATTTTGACCTCGCAACAATGAAATAAGGGTTCCTGTCGTCGATTTGTTCCTTTCGCGAAAACGCGATCAAGAACATAGCGAACTATGGGGGGAATAACGACGTTTCTTTCGTCGCGTCGTTTGGGTTTTTTTAGCTGTACGAACGATCAGAATCTTTCGAATCTCAACGTCTCGTACTTCCATTATCGTCTAACGACGGCGTTATATTTAGAAAAAAAGAAATAATTAGATTATGTGTTAAAACTTGCGCAGATTACTTGTTTTGTAATAAAATTCTTTTCAAGGTCTTTTTTTGGAAAAAACGTTTTAGGAGCTTGAAAGTCGCGTCGTCTTCCCTTATCATTACTATTGCGTCGTTCGTTCGACGCTTGGACGATCAGCGGAGAGACAATATTAAGAGGACGGTTGTTTGACGGCTTTTTTATTGACTGTTTTGTTATGGGGTTGCAACGTCGACGACTGTCTTAATCCGAGCGACGCTTGGTTGGTCTCTTACGACGGCTTGTCTTTTTCTTTTCCTAGCGACGTCGAGGACGTCGGCGCGATCGTTTCGGCGGACGAACGAGAAATCGTCGCGGAAGATCGACGTTTAGGCGTCGTTTCAAAGTATCCTCGCGCGCAAAAACGCGCGATCGTTTTTTTGCCGCCCCTTGATTTCGAATCGCAGGAACGTTTTTGTAAAGAGGCGTTTGCGAGTTCGTCTCGATTCGGTCGAATTTGGTTGACGAACGGGGACGAATTTTCCGGGCGTTTCGTTCGTTGCGACCGTCGTTTTGTTTATTTTGTCGCTTTTGAAGTCGAATTGAAGATACCTAGGGGACGCGTAATCGCGGTAAGTTGGAAGCCGGAGACGTCGGAGCCTTGATGCGATTTGTTCCCGATATTACAACGCGGAGGTTCGCTTGAATTCTTTATTCTCTGATCCGACCGTAATTTTGCTTGTTAGTTTGGTCGTAGTCGTCGGCTCGATTATTTTTCTGCGCGTCGGCGCTTTTATCGCGCTTTTGGCGGGCGCGTTGACGGTAAGTTTTTGGACGTCGGCTCTTTCCGAATCGAACGAGAGTTGGGTTTTGTGCGTTTCGCGCGTTGGCGAGGCGCTTGGAACGACCGCCGGAAAGATCGGAATGTTGATCGTCTTTGGCACGATTATTGGGAAATGTATGACGGACGCCGGTTCCGCCGACCGAATTGCGCTTGGCTGTCGTCGTCTCTTTGGCGAAAAGCGCGTTTCTGCGGCGCTTGCGGGCGGCGCGTTTGTTTTGTCGGTACCCGTCTTTTACGACGCGACGTTTTATCTTTTGTTGCCCCTTGCGAAGTCGGTTTATCGTTCTTTGCGTAAGAATTACGTTCTATACTTGCTTGCGGTCGGACTTGGCGCGACGATTTCTCATACGATTATTCCGCCGACGCCCGGTCCTATCGCCGTCGCTCAAACGCTCGGAACGCCTCTTTCGACGTCGCTGGGAATTGGTCTAGCCGTCGGCGTCTGTCTTTTTCCCGTCGCGCTCGTTTTGGCTTGGCTTTTGAACAAAATCTTGCCGAATCCGAAAATCGATCCGATTATTCTTGACGAAATAGGATTGGACAAGTCGAACGACGAGGCGAATAAAACCGTCGACTTGACGCGCGCGAACGTCGACGATTTGCCGCCTTTATGGCTGGCGTTGACGCCGATCGTTCTGCCCGTCGCGTTGATTTCTTTCGCGTCGATCGTCAAGGCTTCGGGCGCGTTTGCCGATTCGCCCGACGCTCTTACGCACAGGACGATCGAATTTCTCGGCGATTCGACCGTCGCGCTTGGACTAGCGTCGATCGTCGCGTGTTTGACGACGCTTTTTTCGCGCAAACGTCGCTGTAATCGTTCTATGTTGGAATCGAAACTTAACGCGGCGATTACGACGGCTGGCGCGATCGTGTTGATTACGGCGGCGGGCGGCGCCTACGGAACTATGTTGCGCGAATCGGGAATCGGGGATCGTATTCAAGAATTATTCGCGTCTTGCGGCGGCTTGGGCGGCGCGACGGCTTTGACGCTCGCGTTTTTATCGACGGCTCTATTAAAATCGGCGCAAGGCTCTAGCACGACGGCGATGATTACCGCCGCGTCGATTTTTGCGTCGATGAACCTTACAAGCGAGTCGTTAGGCTGCAATATCGGATATCTTGGCGCGACGATCGGCGTCGGGTCTTCCGTCGCAAGTTGGATGAACGACAGCGGTTTTTGCCTCTTTTCACGCAGTTCGGGAATTTCCGAAGTCGACTGTTTGAAGACTTGGACGCTTGGCACGGGCTTATTGGGCGTCGCGGGTTTTGTTGTCGTTTTAGCGCTGAGTAGACTGTTTCCCTTGATTTAACGGTAAGCGACGCCTTGCGAAAAAAAGAGGCGGACGTTTTTAGGCGTTCGCTTCTTTACATAGACGAGCTTTGATAGAAAAACCGCGTTTTGTATATCCGTTAAAACATAACTTTCAACGACCGACGTGAAAAAAACGTAAACGTTCACGGAGCGTCGCGCAAATTTCCCAACGACGCTCGAATTTCGTAAGCGTTCACGGAAAGTATTCCCAAAAAATCTGCGGTTGGACAGGAAGAAAACGACGCGTGAGGATCCGTTTTTCGCGAAAGCGAAAAACGCGCGAAAGCCGCCTGCATTGCAGGCGGATGGGGTCGACGCGAGACGTTTTTATTACGACTGTAACGACCTTTGCCGCTTGAATCGAGCGTTTTCACTTGAAAACCGTGGGCCGCTTA
>JAZRWW010000237.1:0-11699 GCA_045599865.1 Thermoguttaceae bacterium | reverse complement strand
GGATTTCCATTGCATATTTTTCGCGGCGCAAGCCTTGACGGCGCGTTTTTTGCCAAATAAAGTCGTCATTTTAGTCGATCGTCTCCCAATGTTGAAACATACGCCGTCTTTTCTTAAAATCAGTCGGCAAATCAAGCGTTTGTTACGTTTTGTCGATTCGTTGCAAAACGACGCCGACAATTCCTACAGTAATACTATTATCAAAAAAAAAAATACAATCCCCCGACGCGGAAAAAAAGTAATATTTTGTAGAGAGAAGACGTTTTTTCGTGGAAAGCCGGGCGTCGGCGATGCACGGATACGTTCGGGTCGAGAAAACTCGTTTAAAGACGTCGCCTATACTTAGAAAGTAAGAACGCAGTCAAGCGCTTGCTTTTCTCTGTTCGGGAAGTCTTTTGGTAATTCAACGAATCCGCGCATCGTTGATGCGCGGCTTTCCGTGAACGGTTACGAAAAAAAACCGTCCCGAACTTTCCGATCAAGAGGAAGGTCGGGACGGACGCCATAATTCTTACGCAACGCGCTACGGCGCCGCGTTCAATTAGAAATCTTGCGGAATTTTTAGAGAACGTATTGAGGAATCTTCATTAATTCTCCGTCTTTCAACGCCGACTGGTGCGCAATAACGCCGCACATCGTCGTATTGAGCGCGACGGCGACGTTCACAAGCGGATTTTCGTCTTTCAGGATAGATTCGACAAAGTTGTTCATCAAGTGTCCGTGCGAACCTCCGTGTCCTCCGGAATCGACCGTCGGGGGCAACGCGGGCTTGCGCAAATTGAGCTTGTCGACGATCGCTTGCGCTTCGGGAACGGCGCCGCAATATTTGCTTTGTTCGGCGTAAGAAGCGAGTTGTCCGCGCATACGCCCGACTTCTCCGCTCCAACCCGGCGTGTCGAAACTGACCATAATTCGCGCGACGCCGTTTTCCGAGGTGCGGAACAGCCCGATTTCAGAGCCGAAACAGTTTCCGTAAGCGTTGTTTTCAGGCTGACGATAGAAATTAATGCTCTTCTTACCCAAGCAAGAAACTTCCGTCATACTTCCGAACGTGACGCACGTATAATACGCGGAAGCGTGGGTCGGATACCACATAACGGGCATGCCGACGCGCCAGTTGTTATACGACGGAGTCGAGACGGGCGCGTAGTGGAGGTATTCGCCTTCGGAATACACCATCTCGCCGAAACCGCCCGCTTGATAAATTTTACGCGCGGCGTAAACGTCGTCGTGAAACGCGCTCGTTTCGAACATGCCGTAGCGCAACCCCGTTTTTTTGACCGTTTCGAAGAGTTTGTCGGCTTGTTCCGGGGTTCCGCCCCAGAAAGCGGGGACGCAAGAGGCGACGTGTTTTCCACGTTCTAGCGCCAAGACGGCGTGATCGGCGTGATGCGGAGCGTCTGTCGCAAGGAATACCGCTTCGATCGAATCGTCTTTGACCATTTCTTCCAAGGATTCGTAAGTCTTTTCGCAACGACAAGCCTTCGCAAGACCCGCGCGACGGTCTTCAAAAAGGTCGGTTACCGCGACGACTTCAACGTTCGGGTGATTTTGGAATCCAAACGCGGCGCCAAATTGACAAGCGCCAAATCCTGCGATTCCGACGCGAATTTTTCGGTCGCTAATCGGCTTCCAAACTTGCGATTCGTCAATATCGGTCGCCGTCTCGTCAAAACCTTGAATTTTCGGGGCTTCGTCCGCTTTTGTCCAATTCGCGGTTCCAAGGACTCCGCCCAGCGCGCCGACGACGCCGGCGTTCAAAAAAGTACGTCTATTCATATGAGGTCAACTCGTTTAACATTGTCAAAGTGAAAACAGTGAAAGTTGGAACGCGAAAACGCGCCCCAACTTTACCAACAAAAAAATTTAACGCATTAAATCTTCGCGCGACTCCCTAATTGGATCGCCGACGTCCAAGTCGAACGTTTGCGCGCTTTTCGACGCTTGAACTTCGACCGTTAAAGGGGTCGTCGCTTTCGCGCCGTATTCTCGCGCCACCAAATCGAACGACTCCTCTTTTAGACCTTCCGCCTGGAACTTTTGCGCTTCTTCGAAGTTCGACGGTCGATTAAGAACCTCGTATTTTGCGACGGTCGCCTTGAACTTACCCGCCGGGGCTCCGTTAAAACCGAGCGTCTTGAGTCGCGCAAGTCCGTCTTTGTCGGAAATTCCCCCTGCGGGATATTTTACCAAGATAGGATCGTCCGACGACAAGGAGACTTCGGCGCCTTCCAACGGCCGACCGCCTTGAATTATTTTCAAGGTTACGGGGTAAATATCGGGCATTCCTTCGGGTCGTTTTTCCTTTTTACAGGAGACGGAGACCGACGCAAACGCGCATATAAGCGCCAAGCAGAATAAATTTTTTAACATATTCTCAACGCCTTATTCTCAGCGCCTTATTCTCAGCGCCTCGTTAGAATCAGAAGGAAACGGTTTCGCCGCCGTTTGGAGACCCCATCGCGCCCCAAACTCCATACGGACTTTTACCCGAAAGGACTTGGTCGGAACTAATCGCGCCGCAGTCGATCGTATTGGAGACGAAACGAATGGAACCGTCTAACAGACCGACGTTGACGCCGCCGGAGTGATAACTTTGAGAACCTCCGGCGACCCACGGCGTCTCGTTCATCCAAATACAAGCGGGCGAGTTGGGAGGAAGATTACAGGTAAACCCCGCGCTTGGAACTCTGCAGTCCGGCCAATGCGTGCCGCGCCACGTGTTTGAAGGCGTATTGAGAATATTCGGATTGTCGGAACGCGGACCGGCGGACAAGCAGACCGAAACGTCTAACGGACCGGAGTGCGCGGGCGCCATCGACTGCACTACGCCAAGTCCGCCTTTAACGCTTTCTTCGAAATTGTCGCCGGCGCAACATTCGGAAATTGCGACCGTGTTGCTCGTGCCGTCGACGCAAAACGCCAACGAATGCCAACAATCGCAACGGAACATACCGCGCGACGAGGTACGGTTGCGGTCTTGACTGTCCCATTTATCGGCGTAACAAGCGGTTCTAGGCGAATCGCCCGCGCAGAAGACGACGTTCGACTTGCCCATTTCCGTATACGGGGTCGTGTCTTTATTTCCAAGCAATGGGTCTAAAACCCCCGTCTTTCAGACGGAACCTTCAGGTTTTCCGCTGAACTTGTATAATAGGAGGTATGACTGAAAATTTTCGTATTAGTTCCCATTGTCGTTTTAGCTTGAAATACCACTTCGTTTGGGTTACGAAATACCGTAAACCCATACTAAGGGACGAGGTTGGGTATCGTTTGAGGACATTATTCCGTGAGTTGTGTCAGCAACCTGAAGATGAAATCATCGCCGAGTATACACGTGAACAGGATAATGAACGCCCATTGGAAAACGGTGATGATCACTTTTCGGTTAGTTAAACGGTATGACTAGCTCAACTCCCGAACGTAAGGTCTTTAGCCCGTAGTGAGGGAGAGAAATACCACCGTCTTTAGACGGTGGATAAAGGTTATTCAGTTTGTGGATAACAACGCCAAGTAATCATAATAATGTAACACTGTTGACTCTGGATACGGACTTTTTCACTAACGTTTTTCGTTATTTGAACAAAGGCGTCGACTCGTTCTAATGAGGAAATAACGAATTACGAATCTTACTAATACAACTAAAAATATTATCGAACAAAATCAACGTCCGATAGGCTTTACGAGAAAAGAGGAACATTCTAAGTTGATGGTGCAAGGCCAATTGCTTTTTCTGTTTAAGATACTCCCGACCTACCTTGACGAAACATTCGGATTGATACATCCGTTCTAAAACGATCTTTTTATCAGTTACGTTATTCTTACTGCAACAGACAAAAAGTATTTGAAGGAAAAACGGAATCAATACGCGTTGCCTAATGATTTCGGATAGCTCGCTAGGCGTAAATAACGAAATGACGTCGCTTTGTATGAAATCATACGTTACATTAAAAACTTCAATTAAATGCATCATACGGTTAATATTGAAAGAAAGCGTAAGGCTGTCGTTATGTCTTACGTATACGTAAAGCTTAACGTCGATAAACGCAACGCTATTTATGTTCTTAAACGCCTCAAGGGATTGTAACAAATCGTTGGCTCTTGATATGTGATAATAGGACGAATAATCCGTTTCTTTAGGGAGTATTTCGGCTCTAACCGCTTTTCGCCACAAAGGTTCGAAGATTCCACTCATCAAGAAATGATAAACAATGGTCTTCCTATCGTTTGAGATTAGTGGAAGTAACGCGTCGATTTTTTCCCTTTTTTCTTCAAATCTTTTTTCAAATTCGACGTAACTTTTATAACCGTAAGCAACGCAATCACAACTATATTTTTCAAAAGTCGCTTGTATTGTCTCCAACGCGTTTTGTTCCAAATAGTCGTCAGAGTCTAAAAACACGTAGTACTTTCCGACCCCTTGTTGAATGCAAACTCGCCTCGCATAAACGGCGCCACGATTTTCTTGACGAATGAACGTTATTTTCGAATATTTTCGCGCATACTCCCGGCAGATTGTTTCAGTTTTATCCGTCGAACCGTCGTCGACAATAACAAGCTCAAAGTCTTGAAAAGTTTGAGCTAACGTCGATTCAATGCAACGTTCTATATATTTCTCGACATTATAGGCCGTGACTAAGACGCTAAACGTAATTTTATCATTCATAACGACTTCCAAAAACTATGCAATTACTTCAACAATCCACGAATAACTCGCCCTGTTGCAATCATTCATAGGAACACAACATAAAGATCCAAAACGCCCTGTCGCGTCGTTGTTCCAAAAACGTAAACTTTCTGCGCGTCGACACTTACGTTGGTTATTTCTCAAACACGATAATTTCGTGAACGCTTACAAAATTTTTGCGTAAAAAACGCCGTCTTTACGTCATTCCTATGCTTCTCGTGAACGATTACAGGAATTCCAAGGAGATTCGTATAATACCCTTGGCGTTACAGTTGCCCTAAACATCGTGCTTTGTGAATTATCTGCACTACTTAACGCACACGTAACGACAATAATAGTTACTTCATTAAAAGTACTTTGAAGGAACGATATAACGTCGCGCTTAATTTGGGGAAGTTCACTTTAACCAACGCCTTAAGTTTTTCGAGATTACTACAATCTCGAGACGAACAATATAAACGAAGGTACTTATGAACTTCAGGTTTATAATTTCTTAACGTCGTCAAGGCTTCAACGTTTCTTGTATGACTATGATGAGAGACCAGAGCAACATAATAGTCGAACAAGTATCTCATCGCACAGTTGCTACATTTTGACAAATCGCGATCTTGCAGTAGAAGTTCGGCGATAAGAATTTCCGCTTTCAAACCGGTAATACGATTCGCCGTTTTAAACAAAAAAGCCCCGTCCGAATCGCTCTTTCGGTAACGATACGTTTGACGTTTAGCGCATATTGTTTTGTTGACGTTAAGCGCATACTGACAACAGAAAAGCAAATCTTCAGCTAACGCAATATTCTCGTTGAAAACGTTTCTTATTTTTTCCTTCTTGAAAATCTTGGCAACACCATACCCACGAATACCGTCGTCAAAAAAAAACGCTTCAAACGTCTCTTTTTTCGACAATTCCTTTATCGCGTAGTCCCTTGATATTTCCTGACGACGAATTTCGAAACTCGTATCCTCTTTTTCTAATGCAACTTGGCTACAACTCAAATCAACGCTTGGATCGTCAAAACCTTTCATCAAGATTGAGAAATGATCTGAATCGATCCAGTCGTCGCTGTCGACAAAACCGATATAAGTTCCTACGGCTCTTTCAAGCGCGTAATTTCTCGCGTGCGAAACTCCTTGATTAGTAATATGGAACGGTTTAATTCTGGAGTCTCGTCGTGCGTAATCGTCGATAATTTGCGGAGAACGATCCGTAGAACCGTCGTCGACACACAAGACCTCAAAGTCTGCAAACTCTTGCGCTAGAATAGAGTCCAGACAATCTTTCAAATATTTTTCCGTATTGTATACGGGTACAATGATCGACAGAACGGGTGTTTCATTTGAATCATTAACCGCTGAAACCTCCTGTAAATCGGGGGTATTCCTGTCGTTTAACACTTGGGGATTATCTACGTGCATACGCCTACGCTTTCTTGACGTATTGGTATTCGCGAATATTCTGATCAAGCCTTACTAAGACGCCTTTCTTTTTTGTTGGGACATTCCCATTAAAATGGACGTCTTTTACATTTTTTTCAGTATATTTCCGAGAACAACTTATTGTAAAATCGCTCCAAATTTTCAGCCGTGTCCTTGACGTCGAATCCACTTTTTCTAATTAACTCAATTCCGTCGTTTAATTTAGGCTTTTGTAAAACGTCCAGAATCAAATCAGCCCACGTTTCATCGGACTCGTTTAAACTGAGATCAAACACGCGGTTCTCGAATCTTGGAAATTCGATAACGTCGGAAATCACGCAACGCAAACTTGAGGCGATCGCCTCGGTTACGGCGACTGGAAATCCTTCAAACGCGGAAGGAAGCAAGAAGACGTCCATTAGTCGTAATAAGGTCGGCACATCGGAACGATTTCCTGTGAAAACGACTCTGTCGGTTAAACCTAACTCGTCGACTTGTCGTTGTATTTTTTCCCGTTCCTCTCCGTCTCCTACGAACAACGCTTTAAGATTTGGATTTTTTTGGTAAGCGAGATTGAAATAGTCGACCGATTTATCGTAGTTCTTATAAACGTCGAAACGCGCGACGCAACCTACGACCTGATCGTTCCGCGTTATTCCGAATTCCTTTCTTGCGTTTTTGATTTGTTCGTCCGTAACGTTTTCAAATCGAGTCAAGTCCATACCGTTTTTAATCCAATAAAACGGTCGTTTGCCGAAATGCGCGACGCCCGCGCGACGCCCGCAGGAACAATAGTCGGTGGCGAGCGTATTGTTTAACGGAGAAATGAAAAGTCGATAAATTAATTTACATTTGGTAATCGGTATAGTCGTGTGCGCATGAATAACTCGCTTCTTAATCCCATATTTCTTGGCAAATCCCAACCATATCCAAGCGAGGATTCCGGCTTGATGATGATGAAAAATCTGATATTTCGAAGCGTTTTCTTTCATAAAACGCCTAATATTCCTTATGATCGTCCAAGGTCGACTTAGCTTCGCTTTCGGAAGAACGTAGATTTCACAACCCAAATCGCGAAAACGTTCCAAGCCTTGGACGTTTTCGTCGCCAAACAACGCCAAGTCGTATTGAAAACGACTGCGGTCTCTGTATTTGCAAAGATTGGCAAAGACGGCGGCGACTCCCCCGTAAGCGTCAAAGCTGGATATCGCATGAAGAACGCGCGTTTTTTCAGTGGCGTTCACAACTACGTCCTCCAAGGTTCTCCGAACTCTTTTGATACTCGGTTAAATAAAAATCCGTCAGTTCTTTTGCGGAAACGCTTATGTCAAAACCCGCGTTTTTTACGACTTCAGCGTATGATTCTCGCGGTTTCCTTTTTCGATTTGTCTCTTCCAGCGCAATTTGAGCCCATTGTTCCTGCGACTCATTAAGGGAAACAAACCGTAATAAATCTGTCACGTCGGTTTCGTTTGTTACGGTATCGGAGACGACTATCGGAATCCCGGCTACTTGCGCTTCGATCAGCGAGACAGGGAATCCTTCGTATAACGAAGGAAACAAAAAGACGTCGGCTGCCTTGAGTAAATCAGGAACGTCGTTTCGAATTCCTAGAAATTGAACGCGTTCGCTTAAACCTAAACTATTGACCTGACTTTCAATTTGAGCTTGTAAGCAACCGCCTCCAGCCAACGCCAAAACAGCATTTGGGTTTTGTCGCGCGATTTTGCTGAAGACGTCGATTAAAAAAGAATGGTTTTTATGAGGAACAAAATTAGCGACGTTAAAAACGACCAACTTGTCGTTCCATCCCAATTCTTTTCTTTTTTTATCTCTGTCCGCTACGTTGAACTGATACTTTTTCGTATCGACGCCGTTTTTTAACACAAACACGTCGTTTCGTTTGACTCCGTATGCGTCCTTAGCCGTTAATTTTGAACAGGCAAAACGATGTGTCAAATACCGAGAAGTCAACGGGAAAACGGCTTTTTTACATCGGTACGACAACGGAGTCTTCTTTTCGTAAGCGTTGGTAAGATGCATATGACAAATTCTTGTCGGAACGCCGACCTTACAGGCCGCTCTTAACACGCCTAGACTACTCATATCAATATGCGAATGAACGATTTTGTATTCGCGATGTTTTTTGAAGAATCGATCATACTCTTTGAACTGCTTATCAAATCTCCAAACGCTAAATCGAGGAATAGGATAAACTCTTCCCCCTAACGATTCGACCTCGCTATTAAAAAAACATTCTTCCAGCGAGTGAACAAGAAAATCGAACTGAAACTTTGTTCGATCTATCTCTCGATAGAGATTCATTAGCAAATTTTCTATCCCGCCCTTATTTAAGGTTGTAACGACCTGCAGTATTCTTATAGGTTCGTCCATAATCGCCGCCATCCCATCCGCTTTTTTAAATTTTTGAAATTCCTATCGAAATCAGAAATAAATAAGAAATAAAATGAACCCAAGGTTGGTTTAGACCCCAACTATTCCTCGTTACGAGAGTCGAAATCATTGTCCGTTTGACGTACTGCATCCTGCGAAACGAAACACCGATCAGTTCGAGTCGAATTTCCGTCGAGTCCAAAAGACGAGTCGTCAAACGGTTGCTCTTTTCCCTGTTTTTGAGGAAAAGAACCAAACGGGACGTATGGTCGAAAAGGCAATATCCTTTTGGGAAGGTGGCGCCCTGGCTGTCTTGGAATAAAACGATTATGACGCCTCTGAATCAACACCGGGCGCGAAGCGCTTATATGTGACAATCTGTTCCGAAAAAGGATTTTCCTTAAAGGCGTCGCAATGCGCGCCAAAACTCTTCCGGGAATCCGAGACAAGGCTTTTTTATAATTCTTTTCTTCTTCGTTTTCTTTGGTTCCAACGACGATTCCTTTCTTTTCCGCATAATACATCACGGCGAAGACGATCAGCAACGGCGCGACTTTTGCACGATGACGCATTGCCGTTCCATAGCATGATACGCCAAGAGAAAAAATGAAATAGACGAGCAACAGGAGCCACAGTCCCATTGTTTTGTATCCCATAATTTGCGGCGTTCCCTTTTTTCTTTCAACGACAAGGTATTGATAAGTCGCGTGAACAAGAAAGAATTGTGGAACGGCGTCGATCAAAAACGCAATCCCTTGTCCGAAGGAGTGAACTTGAAAAGGAAGGGGAGCAAAGACAAACATCAGGAATAAATAAGGTTCCAACAACAGAAGCATTATCGGATTGGTTGGCAAACTTCCATAGTATCTTGTATTGCCTCCTACGTCGTTCATCGACGAAACTGTATTGGCTAGTTCTTCCGTAGATTGCGCGTCTTCGGCAAACTGAAATCTCTCAGTCATACTGGAAGCAAAAGGCGACGCCATAAGGGCTAGCAACAAAATAAAGCCAAAGACCAATTTTACAGGCGAAAATTTAATTTCTCCCGATTTAGTGACCATTGAACCAAGGACTGCGTAACACACTACCAAGGCGATCATACCCGAGTGAGTCATTGCCGCCAGTGTCCCCCAGAAAATAGCGCAAACGAAATCAAACTGATTATGCCTTTTAACAAATCGAACAAAATTATAAAAGGAAAGAATAAAAAGTAACTGGCTTTGGTTCTCCCTCAAAAAAGTCGACGCATATATGAGTAAAATAGGCCAAGCAAGATAAAGTATTCCACATTTTTGCGCTAATTCGTCGTTTTCAGTCATCTCCTTCGCCATTAAAACCATATATTTAAAGGCGATCAGGGAACCAAAACAAACGAGAAAATACATATAGGTATTGTTGATCCCAAAGAAATAATATACTGCGGCGACCTCCTTTACAAATAAGTTCTGATCTGATCGAATAATTCCCAAAATACTATCTGGATTTTGCGCTAAAATTCCTGTCGCAAACAGCATATAGTTCCAGCAATCAACGCCCGACATAGGAACTTTGCCGGGATAAGCGGCGTTAACTGACGTCAGCAGGATTTTAACAAAAAATAGCAAAATATAGTAATTACGCCATTTTCCACTCAACATAGACAAATTCTGCGCGCCCATCAACAAGATGGCGAGCAGTATTGACGTCAAAATAAAATAATTGAGCGGTTCTTGTTCCATACGAATCAAACTTATTTTCGCAATTTTAATTAAAGCGAACTATAAACTTCTTGCATTTTGCGATTAACGATTCCAAGTTCAAACTTCTGGACGAAACTAACGTTACATATCGGGTCAAAATTCCTCAAGGCGTTTTTATTGACGAACGCATCGATCGCATTTTTAAAGGCGTCGACGTCGTTCCAAGGACAAACCAAAGCGTTGACTCCGTTTTGCGCATATTCTCGCGTTCCGCGATTGCCAGAACAAAGCAGAGGCAAACCGCAGATCATACCTTCCAAGGGGGATATAGGCAAACCTTCGCGGATTGAGGGAAAAACACACAAATCAGACGCTCTGTACAACTCTATTACGTCGTTTCTATATCCTAGTAAACGAACTTGCTTTGCGACTCCTAATTTTTGAGTTAAGTCGAGCAACGTATCGCGCAAACCGCCGGTTCCGGCGATAATGTAATAAACGCTTGGATTCTTCAAAGCGGCAAGAGCGCGAATGACGATTTCGTGATTTTTATTTCGATTTAATTCTCCGACGGAACACATCAGATACGCGTCCGTTGGAACGCCAAGTTCTCGCCTTTTGACGTCTCGATCAACGCAAACGTCCTCAATACGTTTGAAGTCGACCCCGACGCCCGGAACGTATTCTGTTCGAACGGCGCGCATTTTTTTTGACGCCAGTTCAAAGTCCTCTTTGTTGATTGTAATCAACGCGTCCGTCCAACGCGCGCACAGTTTTTCCAATGGGTAGTAAATCAACCAATTCTTCAGCGGCGCGCCTTTGAAGAAATGAAACCCATGCGCCGTGTATACTACTTTGAGCCCCTTTTTTCGCAACTTTCGGCAGGCTATTCTAGTACAAAAAGCGGCGATCGGCGAATGACAATGAACGACGTCGTAACGTCCTTCGACAATCAGCTTTTTTAAACGACGAATTGCAACAAAATTACCAACGCTGAAGGGAGAACGCGAAAAGGGAAGAAACGCCGTCTTGCTATTCGCTTCTTGCACATAATCCGCAAGACGTCCGTCGTCGCTTGTTGCGAAATCGACTTCAACGCCTTTCGATCTCAAGTCGCGAATTAACTTTTCAAAAAATATCGAAGTCAACCCGACGGTCGTAACGTAGAGAATACGCATCAAACTCTCCCAATGTAATCAACCAATCTCGTTGGAACCGTTAAATTCTTGCATTGAGACTGAATTCTCGCCCGTTATGCCGTCGCGACGGAGTACTTTCCACACTGTCTTCAAAAGAATCTTTAAATCTAGTGCGAAAGTCGTTTTTTGCGAGTACTCGACGTCAATTTTAAATTTCTCTTCCCAAGACAAACTATTTCTTCCCGAAACTTGCGCCAAACCCGTCAAGCCCGGTCGAACGTTATGTCTTTTTCGTTGTTCTTCGCTATAAAGCGGAAGATATTTGACAAGCAACGGTCTGGGTCCGACGAAACTCATATCGCCCTTTAGGATGTTGAAAACCTCG
>JAZRWW010000236.1:0-8872 GCA_045599865.1 Thermoguttaceae bacterium | reverse complement strand
CGCTGGGGAAGTTTTAATTTTGACGACGTTCTGAAAATGCGATTCAAACCAGAGGAAGACGAACGTTATTCAATTAAATACGGGGATCTTGTGGTTTGTGAAGGCGGAGAACCTGGACGATGCGCAGTCTGGTTAGACTCGTCCCATACGTTTAAAATACAAAAAGCGTTGCATAGAATTCGCTTTTGGGGAAATGTCAGTAGTATATTTGCAAGTCGTCTATTCAAAGCGTATTCAGAGAACGGATATTTTTCGCAATGGTTTACGGGAACAACGATCAAGCATCTTACACGTGAAAAGTTAGCGCAAACGTTATTTCCTCTCCCTCCTCTAGCAGAACAAGAGCGCATAGTAAAAAAGTTAGAAGAACTCCTCCCGCAATTTGATCGTTTGACCGGCGGCGTTCGTTGACGTTCGGCTTCAAATATTATCAATTATAGTAGGCGTTCACGGAAAATAGCGCGTTGTTGGCGCCTAACCTTTTGCCACCCTGGCGCGCGCGATAAAAAACTTTGGGTTCGTATCGGGAGGCTTTGCGACGCGCGCGAAAGCCGCCTGCATTGCAGGCGGATGGGTTGCGAATGTCGACGCTTTTGGAATGTACATACGGGATCGGATTAGAGCCGTCGGAGGCTTCCTCTTTTGGTCGTTTAAGCGCCGTAGCCCCGTCCCCATCCGCCCGCAATGCGGGCGGCTTTCACGCGTTTTTCGCTTACGCGAAAAACGAATCCCTACGCAGCGCTTTCCGTGAACGCTTACCCAATATTTTTGATCTTAGCGATCCGCGTCCCCTAAACGACGGTTTGAACGTCTCCAATTTAAAAAAGGTAAGCGTTCACGGAAAATAGCGCGTTGTTGGCGCCTAACCTTTTGCCAACCTGGCGCGCGCGATAAAAAACGTTGGGTTCGTATCGCGTCGCTTTGCGACGCGCGCGAAAGCCGCCTGCATTGCAGGCGGATGGGTTGCGAATGTCGACGCTTTTAGAATCTACATACGGGATCGGATTAGAGCCGTCGGAGACTTCCTCTTTTGGTCGTTTAAGCGCCGTAGCCCCGTCCCCATCCGCCCGCAATGCGAGCGGCTTTCGCGCGTTTTTCGCTTACGCGAAAAACGAATCCTTACGCAAACCTTTCCGTGAACGCTTACAAACAAAAAATCGTTTGCGCAACGTCAAGCGAAACGCCGATCCGCCCGTCGTTGACGAGCGGCTTGTCGCGCGCCGATTCCTACGCGACGGTTATTGCGAAATTAACGCGTCGCTTTGTATAACTTTCCGTGAACGTATGCCTGATCGTTATCCGCATCGTCCCGTTTCTTACATTTGCGCGACGAGCTTAGTCGCGATCGCGTCCAGTTCCTTCGCGCTCAAATCCAGCAGTTTTTCAAGTCCCTTGCGTCCCGTCGCGGTCGCAAGCGCCGTCAGGAGTCGAGGCGCCGAATCGAGCGAAAAGGCGCTCAACGTCTGGCGTTGCTCGTCGGTAAAAATCGCGCCCAAATTCAGCCCGCGACCTTTGCCGACGGACTCGCGTTTTGAAGACGCGTCGAACGGCGCGGATTGCTCGAGCGGCAAACTGGAGCCGCAAACGCTAGAACCGCCCTGACCAGACGCGATCCACTGGTCGATTTTTTCGCGACTGAAACGCCATTGGCGCCCGACTTTTTGCGCCGGTATCTCGCCGTTTTGCGAGAGTTTGTAAACCGTCGACAACGACGATCCAAGATATTCGCTCAATTCCTCAACGTTAAGAAAGTTTTTTTCGCTCAATTCCATTGGACTCTTCTAACCTTTTTTCTTCTGCAATAGAACGATTAAACGTCTATTTTTTCTTCTAGTATTACATAGAAAAACGTTTTGTCAATACCAGACAACAATAAACAACAAAACAATATAAAAACGGCGCGCGTTTTTTATGAACGCGTCGGGGGACTTTGCCTCCTGAACCCCCAAGGGATAAACTTGCCTGCTTGAAATATACGTGATCTCAACTTTTCTTTCCGCTTCGGCGCGCTTCTCGACCGCCCGCAGTCGAGCGGTCTTCGCTGAAAGACAAGTTGAGATCGCTTGCCTGCGCTTGACTAGAGCCGACTACTCGAGGACAAGCCGGAAGCCAACTTCGTCGCTCCGATTCGCCGGGTCGTCGTAGTACCGAAACGCCGACCGGCAACTCATCGCTTCATCGTTCCAGCCTCCGCCTCGCATCACGCGCAAGGAGGCGTTCTCTACGCCCGTCGGATCAACTACGTTGCCGCTCGGATAATCGCCGTACCAGTCGGAACACCATTCCCAAACGTTCCCGTGAACGTCGTACAAACCCCACGGATTTTTTACATAGCTTTTTACCGCGCAAGTTCCGTCCAAAATAAGGATCCCTACCACCAATTCTGTAAGGGAAGTTTCCGTTGCAATTCGCGTAAGACGACTAACGGCGTGGCGTCGGAACAAAGAAGCGCCGCACGGTCGGAATCGCCGATAGTCAGCCCGTGCCCGGCAAAATAAAATATGAAAACGGAGTCGTCGTCAAGTCTTGCGAGAATCTTCGTCAACGCGTTGAGAACGTCTTCCAACTTCGGATTCGGTAAAAAAATCGTTTCGAAACCGTTTTGAAATTGTAAAAAACCGTAGATCAAGGACGCGTCGGTAACCGCTCCTTTAAGATCGTTGTAATAGCTGTCGCTATAATTATTCACGCCAATCACAAGCGCGATTCTTAATCCCATTTGTCTCTCCTCTCCCTTTTGTCGCGTTTGGCGTCGTTTTTTTGTAACCGTTCACGGTCTCGTCAAACGCGAAAACGGAAGTCGAACGTTTCCGCTCGATTTCCGCTTGTTTTCGCCTTCTGCTCTTCTATTCGTCGCAGTCTTCGCTCGCGTTGAATTCCTCGCCGCCGTAAAACGCCTTTTCCCACTCGCGATACTGCGCGATCGTTTCGGCGCTTACGGTCGGTTTTGTCGTTTCGATCGCCGCGTTCACGTCGTCGAAGGTAAGCGCGGCGCTCGAAGCGCCGGAGTCGATCGCCCTTCGAATCGCGTTTTTTTTCGCCGCCGTCGCAATTCGCGCTAGGTCGGCGCCGCTGAATCCTTCCGTCTTCTCGGCAAAGAGTTCGGTCGGAAGTTCGGCTTCGACCGGTACTCCTTTGAACTGCAAGTCAAAAATCTTCTTGCGCGCCGCTTGATCCGGCGGCCCGACGTAAATTAAATTCTTCATACGACGAAAGACCGCAGGATCGAGCAACCACGGATAATTCGTAGCGCCAAGCAACAACAACGTGTTCTTACGCTTCTCGAATCCGTCGGTCATTACGAGGAACTCGTCGACGGCGCTCGCTTTTTCGCGTCCTCGTCGCGCCAACGCCGAGTGAATTTCGTCGATAAAGACGACCGCGCGCGGATAACGCGAAGCCTCTTCGAACAAACGCCGCATGTTCTTTTCCGTCTCGCCGACGTATTTGTCTTTGATCAGAGCGCCGGAGACGGCGAAGAACGCCGCGTCAAGCTCGCCCGCGATCGCGCGCGCTATCAGCGTCTTGCCGTTGCCCGGAGGTCCGTACGTCAACGCGCCACCGCCCGACTCGACCTTCATTTCGCGGTACAAGTCCGCGTGCTTCGCGGCGTCGATCACGTCGGAAAAGACGACCCGCTTAACGTCGTCAAGTCCGGCGACGTCGGCGAAGCGTTCCGTCGGGCGTTCTTTCGTCAGCCAAGGCGAACTTTTCGCGGCGCCGTCGTTTTCCTTCGAGTCGGCGTTCGGCTCTTGTCGCGCGGCGTTCTTTTCTAGCGCGTTCTTTTCTAGCGCGATTTTTTCTAGCGCGTTCTCATCGGGCGCGTTTTTGCAATTCTTCAAGCGCGCCGCCAACTTCGCCCACGCGTCGGCGTCCTTCAAATACGCGCGGCTCGTTTCGCCGTCCGTCTGTTCCGCGAGCAGATACCCGCAACGAGCCGCCTCGCCGGCGTGTCGAAAGGCGTCGCCAAATCGACCGGCGTAGGCGCTTCGAAGCGCGAGCAATTCGCGCTCCTGCTTTCTTTTCGTCAAGCAACTCATATCGTCCCCCCTTTCCGCAGTTCTTTCACGCTTAGGACTTGGCGCTTTTTTGGTCGTTTTCGTCGAGAATATTCTGAAGATTCTCGCGTCCGACGGCGATTTCTCGTGCAAGCGCGTCGGCGTCGCTTTCTTTGACGCGGGCCGTTCCGCCGATTTCTTGCGCCGCTTCCGCTTCGAGTTCCTTCATCAGTCCGTCGAGGTCGGGCGTCAGCTCGGTTTCTTTGTACTCGTCCTTGCGCGTTTCCGCTTGGAAGCAACTCGTCCAGAGTCGATCGATTTCCGTTTGGTCGTCCAAGACGCTTTGCGCGTTTTCGAGGGAGAGGGTCGTCTTTGCGGGGTCGACTTCGACCAGTCTTGCGATCTCGCCGAGGGATTCCGCGAAGATTTCGTCCGTTTGGGCGTTCTCGAGTCGGGTCAGGTAGTGTTGCATAATCCAGACCTTCTTTTCAAACTGCTCGATCTGACGCGCGTTCGCGCGATATTTGCCAAGCTCCATTCGCGCCGCCGACTTGCGTCCCGACTTAATGTATTCGAGCGCCTTAGCCCAAGATTGGATGTTTTCGCGCTCGAGCTTCTGAACGCTCGCGCGTCCTTCGACGACGGCGCTTTCCGCCTTCATTTTCGCCTTCGTCCGCGCGCGGCGATTCTCGCGCTCCGCCGTCGCTCGCTTCTCCGCTTCCTCGCGCTCCGCCTTCGCTCGCTTCTCCGCTTCCTCGCGCGCTCGTTCGCTCGTACTCTTAAACAGCTCGTTAAACAAGCCCATTGTCGTCTCCTTGTAAAACGCGACGCGAAGTCGCGCCGATCGTTGTTTAATAACGGATAATAATCAATAACAAGACTAGTTTTCAACGTCGTCGACGACGACTTTCGTTTTCGAAACGCTTCGTTTCTTTAAACGCGTTAAACGATCTAACGCGTCAAAGCGTCTCAAAAGACTCCTCGTTCGTCGCTTTGGCAATCATCGCGTCGATTTTTTTAATTCCTTCGAGCGCCGCGCTTTTCGTGGTCGCGTTCTCGGCGGACGTTTCGTCCTCCAATCCCAAGTTCGCGAAAAGCGCGTCGACGTCGAAATTTTCTTGTTCGACTTTGCAGGTCGAACGTCCGACGTCGTTCAGCATACGAATCGAAGCGGCGTTGCGCGCGCGCTGGTCTTCGACTTCGCTTCGGCGAACCGCGAGGTCTTCCGCGTCTTGCGCAATCCCGCCGACGCGCAAGCCTTGAATCGTCTGGCGCGTTTTGGCGATCATTACGTCGCATTGTTCTATACGCTCAAGTACCAGTTCATACTCGCCCTTTTGCAGCTCCAACTTGGCGGCAAGACTCTTTATTTCGGCGACGACGACCGGGCGAACGCTTGCGCTCGCGCCGTTATACTCGTCGCGTTTAAAAATAAGCGCGTTTCGAATCTTCTCAATCTGCGCCTTGCATTTCTCAAGGTCGGTTGCAGCGGCGTTTCGTTCTCGTTCATATTTGACCAACAGGGCTTCTTGAGCCGCAATTTCGCGCGCTAGCAACTCCTCTTGAACGCTCTCTTGCGACGTCGTTGCTCGTACGACCGCCGTTGTTTGTACAGACGTCGTTGTTTGCGGCGTCTTTTTGCGAATCCATCTCATTGCGACTTCCCTTTTATTTAAAAATACGATTTAAAAGCGTTCTTCATCGCTTATAACAACAAGTCTAATCAGACGCGTTATTTTGTCAAGTAACAAAAACAAAGATTTTAGATTTTTTCATATATTTCAACAGCAAATAACAACAAACAACAAACAAACAAAGGTCGTTTAACGTTCGAATTCAAGGATCGTTTTATTAAAAAAGAAGGCGAGCGTTCACGAAAAGAAACGGTTTTTCTTAAAGTCGTCTCGCGTTTTGACGTAATAAGTCTCCTAATCCGTTCCTTCGCTAAACTTGTAAATAATCGCGCGGCGTTTTTTGCCGTCGACGTAGCAAGGACTTGCGCGACGCGTTTTGCGACGGTATAATAGGCGACGTTCGTCGCGAAAGTTCCCGCTCTTCGAGACGTCGAAAGGTTTTTGCGCGGAATCCCTTAAAAAAAAATGGAACGACGCCAAGAAGCGGCGCGTCAAAACAAGGGCGCGCGACGGCGTTCCGTTCGGCGGCAAATAGTCGATTTTTTGGAAAATATGCGAGGGTATCGTTATGAAATTCACCGCGCTTTCTTATTGGAACCGCGCGCTCCTGTTTGGCGCGTTCCTGTTCGGCGCCGTATGTTCTTACGGCGCGCGTTCTTACGGAGCCGCCCCGAGTACTTACGCCGATTCGGTCGACGAGCCCGTGATCGTGTTGCCGGACGACGACGCCTCCGCTTTGGCAAATGCGACTGAAGCGGACGCGACTGAATCCGACGCGACGGTTTCCGACGTTTACGCCAACAAAGAAATCACGCCCGACGAAGCCTATCGAATTCTTGTTTCGGGCAACGCGCGCCATATCGGCGACGGTTCGGACGCCGCCGACAAGGCGCCTCGTCTTGACGCCGAAGCCGACCAATACCCCGTCGCGACGATCGTTTACGGTTCCGATATGAAAAAAGAGCCGACCGATTTGACGGAAACGACGTCGCGCAACGTCTATTTGACGCAAGTCAAGGGCGGCGCGGTTTCGACCGACGACCTCGCTTCGATCGAATACGGAATACTGAACTTACAAACGCCCTTGCTCGTCGTGCTTGGACATTATCCAAGCGACGAAGTCGCCGCTATGATCGATAAATACGACGAACTCAAGACGCGCGCGCAAAAGGAAGTCGACAAGGCGCTCATGTCAAAGAGTCAAGACTCTTCCGTGAAGACGTCCGACGAAATGAAGTTGTACAATCTTATCGGGCCGGCGGTCGCCCGCGCCAAAGAAGCCTATCCCGATATCGAAGGACAAGAGCTGGCGAACGTCGTTTCCGAGGCGCTCGCGTGGCAGTCCCTTGAAACGATCCTAATGAAGTCGACCGTCGCGCAAGACCTTGTGCGTTCCGGACGGCTTCTCGTCGTCGCCGCGATCGCGGAAGACGAAACGGACAAAATCTACTGGCTTGGCGAACACCCGTTGCAAGAAGATTTTGTCAAAGAAGCCCCGGAAGAAATACGTAAGGCGAACAAGGAAGAATCGGCAAGCCTTGTTTCCGAAAGCGAGCTTCCCGACGCCTTGGACGAGGCGGCCGTTCAAGAACGCGTCTTGGAATGTCAAGAGAACGCGTATTACGGTTCCGTCGTCAACGAATATTACGTCCAGCCGGTCTATTACGTTCCTAGTTGGCGCCTCTTCCATCCGCGCGTTTGGGTTTATCGACCGTGGCGCGGAGTTTACGTCAGACCCTTCGCGCCATGGCCCTATTGGAGCCCGTGGGGATTTCCGCAGGGCGTCGGCGGGCTGAGTCTCGTCTTCGGGTCGGGCGGTATCGGACTCGTCGTCGGGTACAACTCTTATTGGGGCGGTTATTTGCCGTGGAATCCGCATTTTCGACCGATCGATCCTTGGTGGAGCGTCGACTTCTTCCTAACCGGCGCCCATTTCAGACATCCTGAATATTACGCGCTATTTCACGGACGGCGCGCCGACATAATCGTCGTGCCGCATCATAGCCGACCGGGCTGGCGCCCTGGAGATCCGCGCGATCCGTTTAGACCCTTTATACCGGGCGATCCGTTCAAACCCGGAAAACCGGGCGGACATAGCGATCCATTTAAACCGAGCAAGCCGGGCGACCATTTCAGACCGGGCGGACCGTTTAGACCCGACGGCGCGCGCGACTATCGACCCGGCGACGTCAAGCCGGGAGCTACTGGAGATCGACCGGGCGCGAATCCTAGAAAACCGGGCGAAAGACCAAATTTCAATCCCGGAAAACCGGGCGAAAGAGCAAACGCGAATCCTGGAAAACCGGGAAATCGACCGTCCGCAAGTCCGGGAAAACCGAGCGAAAGGTCGACCTTAAATCCGGGAAAACCTGGCGAGAAACCGTCCGCGACTTCGGGAAAACCGAGCGAAAGACCAAGCGCGAATCCTGGAAAACCTTCCGGGACTCGACCGGGTTTAGGCGCGAGATCGTCTGAACCTCGTCCAAGTTCGAAGCCCGAAAACGTCGGAACCAGCCGGAGGGAAAATCGCGGAGCGTCCGGCGCGCGCCCTAGCGTTAGCCCCGGAACTACGAACGTTCGTCCCGGCGCAAATCCCGGCGGCGCGGACGCGCGAAGGGAAAGAGGAACAAATCAACGAACGGGCGGAACCCCGACCGGGCGAGCGGGCGCAAACTTCAGCGACGCCGGTTTTCGTTGGAGTTCGCGTTCGAACGACGCTCTTCCGACGATTCGAAGCCAGTCTAGCGACGTTCGAGTTTCGGGCTCCGGCTTGAGCGACGCGCGAGCGTTAGGAACAGGCGTCGGGAACCGACCGTCAAATTTTAGCCGCGACTTTGGCGCCGCGCGCGGTTCTTCCTTTGACGCGAGCGCGTCCTTTGCAAGAAGAGGCGCGGGACCGGAAGGAAGCGTTAGAGGAAGTCTTGGAGGAGTGTCCGGCGGCGGTTTTAACAGACCCTCTGAAGGAAGACCCGCCCTAGGAACAAGCGGGAGTTTCGCCGGAAGACCGACTCCCGGCGCAAGCGGGAGTTTTGCCGGAAGACCAAGCCCAGGCGCCGGCGGGAGTTTTGCCGGAAGACCAAGTCCAGGCGCCGGCGGAGGTTCAAGAGGGGGAAGATAATTCCCGTAAGCGTTTGCAACAAACAACGCTATGAATAAACGCTTGAATTCGCGCCGATTTCGTATAAAACGACGTAAAGTTAGCGTAATCGTTCACGCAATACGCCGACCAAGGTTTGCGTT
>JAZRWW010000235.1:0-4565 GCA_045599865.1 Thermoguttaceae bacterium | reverse complement strand
ACGATCCGACTTCGTCTTTACCAATTTCTTTAACGCTTTTTGGAATAACGACGGTCGTCAAAGAAGAACAATCTTCGAAGGCGCCCGCCTTAATTTCTTTAACGCTTTCTGGAATAACGACGCTCGTCAAAGAAGAGCAATCTTCGAAGGCGTATTCATCAATTTTTTCGACGCCTTCAGGAATAAGAACGCTCGTTAAAGAGGAACAACCTACGAAAGCGCCCGCCTTAATTTCTTTAATGTTTTTTGGAATAACGACGTTCGTCAAAGAAGAACAATTTGTGAAAGCGTCAGCCTCAATTTCTTTAACGCCTTCTGGAATAACGACGCTCGTTAAAGAAGAACAATGTGCGAAAGCTTCATTGCCGATTTTTTCTACGCTTTTTGGAATAATGACGTCCCTCAAAGAAGAACAGTTGAAACACGCGTATTCGCCGATTTCTTTGACGCCTTCTGAAATAAATATCTTCGCCAAAGAGGAACAATTTGAGAACATACTTTCGAATTGTTTTACACTTTTGGGAATAACGACGCTTGTCAGAGAGGAACAATTCACAAACGCGCCCACTTCAATTTTTTCTACGCTTTGGGGAATAACGACGTCTGTCAGAGAAGAACAATCCAAGAACGCGAAAGCGCCGATTTCTCTAACGCCTTCTTGAATAACGACGCTCGTCAAAGACGAACAATTCCTGAACGCGTAATCTCCTAATTTTTCTACGTTTTTTGGAATAACGACACTCGTCAAAGACGAACAATTTGCGAAAGCGTCATCGCCGATTTTTTCTACGCTTTTTGGAATAACGACGTTCGTCAAAGACGAAGAATCTTCGAACGCGCAAACGTCTATTTCTCTGACGCCTTCTTGAATAACGACGCTTTTCAAACGAGCGTTGGAGAACGCGTGAAACCCGATTTTTTTAACGCTTTTCGGAATAACGACGTTCGTCAAAAAATAAAGTCCGGTGAACGCGTAATCGTCGATTTCGGAAACCGATTTACCGTTGATTTTTGTAGGTATGACGATCATTTTTAAAGTACGGTCTTTCAATCCGATAATACTAATTGTTCCGTCTGGAAGGGCTTCATATATGAAATCTGTTTCGGGGTTGGGGCTTGGCGTCATTTGAGGATTCCTTTTAAAGCGGAAAATTTGCGATATTCGACGCCCCGCTCGTCGCCGAGACAGGGCGCGCGTTTGGAATTTGTCGGATTTTATCCTTTTTCCGAGTTTTTATATTGCGTTATGAAATCAAGCGACAACGATCGCGACGCCTTCTTTCGTCAGACTTTTTTACGCGTCTCTTGAATTTCGATTTCGTATTGTCTGGCGATTTCGTCGACTTTGCGCTCGAAATCGTTAAGGGAAGGCGTCGTTCAGACGGCGGTTTGAACGACGTCTTGAAAGCCGTGCAAGCGTTCACGAAAAGCCAACGCGCGTAGGCGCGTCGGGCAGGAAACAACAGAAAAAGGTCGCTGAATGATTGGCAGTCGTAAAACCGCGTCCTGCGAACATTTTTTTACGTATAAAAAACGTTGCGTTTACGTCGTTTTATGCACGACGAGCTTGCGCTTGTCGGCTTTCTACGAACGGTTACGCGCAACGAAAGGGAAGAAGGAGCAATGCAATAATAAGAAATATTAACCATATGTTAGAACGCGACTTAGCTTGAACGCTCTCTTCCGTTTCAAACAAGGTTCTGCCGACCGATAGATACTCGTTATTCGCAATCTCGACTCGTAAGCGTTGGGGACAGTTCTTAAAAGCCGTTGCATTTATCGTCTCGACCTTCTCCACAAGTTCGACGTTTTCCAACGAAGAACAGTTTGCAAACGCATATTTTTCTATAGTCTTGACGCTTTTAGGAACAACGACGACCTCTAGTGCAGAACGATTAGAGAAGGCGTAGGCGCCGATCGTTTTGACGCCTTGAGGAACGACGACGCGACGTTCATTAGGGGCGACTAAGCGGCAAATCAACGTTTCTCCTCTTGCGTCAAGTAAAGTGCCGCGAGCAGTTCGGTATGCGCGATTGTCCTTTGCAAGCTTGATTTTCTCCAACAAAGGACAACAAGCGAAAACGCCTTTGCCTATTGTTTCGACGCTTGACGGAATAACGACGCTCGTCAACGAAGAACAATTTTCGAAAGCGTTCTCGCCGATTTTTTTTACGCCGTCCGGCACGTTGACGCTTGTCAACGAAGCGCAATCCTTAAACGCGCGAGCGCCTATCGTTTCGACTCCTCGCGGAATGACGACGTTCGTCGTTGAGGAACGTCCCTCGAAGGCGCAACTTGCTATCGTTTTAACGCCGTCTGGTACGACGACGCGCGAATCGTTTTGACCGGGCAGGCGAAAAATCAACGTTTCTCCTGCGGCGTCAAGTAAAAAACCGTCGACCGTTTGATACGAGCGATTATTCGTCGAAAGTTCGACGTTCGTCAACGAAGAACAACCAGCGAAAACAGCGTCTCCAATTGTTTTGACGCTCGCTGGAATAACGACTTGCCCCAACGACGAACAGAAAGAAAACGCGCCGTTGCCGATCGTCTCGACTCCGGCTGGAATATCGACGCTTGTCAGCGAAGAACAACCCCAAAACGCGTTGTCGCCAATTTCCTTAACGCTTGCCGAAATAACAAGACTCTTTATCGAACAATTCCAAAACGCATTGGCTTTGATCGTTTTAACGCCGTCTGGAACGACGACAAGCGAGGCGTCTGAAGAATTCAAGTAGCGAATAAGCGTTTCGCCGCTCGCATCGAACAAGAAGCCGTCGACGATCCTTATTTGACGCTCGATCCCCGCGCTTTTGAATCGTGTTAGCGAAGCGCAGTTGTAAAACGCTTTTCGGACGATTTCTTGAAAATTTTCCGAATTTTCAACGCTTGCAGGGATTTCGACGCTTGTTAGAGAAGAACAATCTTTGAAAGCGTCGGCGTCGATCGTTTCGACGCTTGGCGGAAGGACGACGCTTGCCAGCGACGAACAACCTAAAAACGTTTCTTTAGGAACTGTCTTGACGCTTTCCGGCACAACGACGCTCGTTAGCGACGAACAACCTGCAAAGGCGCCGACTCCAATTTCACCGACGCTTGTCGGCATATCGACGTTCGTCAACGACGAATCGTTTCTAAACGCGTTTTCGCGAATTGCTTTAACGCCCTCTGGAATAGCGATGCTCGTTAGCGACGAACAACCTGCAAAGGCGCCGACGCCGATTTCGTCGACGACAGACTTCGTTGGCAAGCTCTTCAACGACGAATTATCTTCGAACGCGTTTTCGCGAATTGCTTCAAAGTTCTCTGAAATAACGACGCTCGTCAACGCGGAGCAATTTGCGAAGGCGGTTTTGCCTATTGTCGTAAGACGGCTAGAAATAACGACGTTCGTTAGTGAAGAGCAGTTTGCAAACGCCGATGCGCCGATTTTCACGACGTCGTTTGGCAAAACGACGTTCGTTAGTGAAGAGCAGTTTTCAAACGCCGAGTCGTCGATTTTCACGACGCCGTTTGGCAAAACGACGCTCGCCAGCGAGGAACAACCAGAAAACGCGCAGTCGTCGATTCTACGGACGCTTGGCGGTATAACGACGTTCTTTAAAGAAACGCAACCAAGGAAGATTTCATAGGACAACGACTTGACTCCGCTCGGAATAGAGACGTCTGTTAGCGACGAACAATTTTTGAAGGCGGCGCCGCCTATCTGCTTAATACCGTCCGACATAACGACGCTTACAAGCGAAGAACAACCCGAAAACGCGCGCTCCCCTACTTCTTTGACGCTTGGCGGTATAACGGCGTTCTTTAAAGAAACGCAACCAAGGAAGATTTCATAGGACAACGACTTGATTCCGTTCGGAATGAAGACGTCTGTTAGCGACGAACAATTTTTGAAAGCGGCGTCGCCTATCTGCTTAATACCGTCCGACATAACGACGCTTACAAGCGAAGAACAACCCGAAAACGCGCGCGTGCCTATTTCTTTGACGCTTGGCGCCATTTCAACGCGCGTCAGCGAAGAACAACCCAAAAACGTTTCGTAGCCGATCGTTTCGATCCCGTTGGGAACGACGACGCTCGTCAAATCGGATCGACCTGCGAGGGCGTTGTCTCCGAGCGCGACGACTCCTTTGGGGACGACGAGATTGGCGTCGTTCAGAGGGACGAAAAACCACAGCGCGGTCTCGCCTTTGGCGTCCAGTAAAACGTTGTCGACGATTTGAAACGAGCGATTGCCCGACGCGACTTCAACGCGTTTTAGCGCGTCGCAACCGACGAAGGACGACGCGCCGATCATTTTGACGCTTTTCGGAACGAAGAGACGCGTCAACGACGAGCAGTTTTTAAACGCGCGGTCGCCTATTTCCACGACGCCGTCGGGCAGAACGAGACTTGTCAACGAAGAACAGCCTTCAAAAGCGTCGGCATAGATACTTTTAATTCCTTCGTAAAGAACGAGCGACGTTAGCGCGGAGCAATCCATAAACGCGCCTGCGCCGATTATCTCGACTCCTTTTGGAATATCGACGCGCGTCAGCGAGGAACAACCTCTAAAGACGCAT
>JAZRWW010000234.1:0-3886 GCA_045599865.1 Thermoguttaceae bacterium | reverse complement strand
TTCGAAGGAAGACGCACAAAAATATTGACGGCGTCGTCGTACCCCAAGTCCGTTCCAAGGACGGAACGATACTTCCATACGTCGAACCAAACGTCCGGGCGCGTCCTCTCGAGTGGAAACTTCGTCAAAGAAATTCCTATCGTTCGCTTGAGCTTTCCGTAGCCTTGCCCTTGTTCAAGTTGGCTGGAATGCATACGAAAAGTATAGAAAACAGCGCGACTGACGTAATGCTTCTCGCGTCGGCATTGCATCTCGACGTCGTACTCGCGCCCCTCTTCGTCGACGACGCGAATGTCAAGTATCGGTTGCTTTTCGTTTTGCCAATTTTCAAATAGGTATGGATTTTTTATCGTCAACGACTTAATTTGAGGCAACCGCGCTTCGCGAAGAATCGCGTTTAAAAGTCCCCTAAGCGAATCGGCAAATCGTTCCGCGCCCAAAAAGGCGCGAAAAATCATATCGTCTGAAAAATCGATTACGTTTAGTTCCAATTCTACGCGCTCCATTGGGTTAAAAATTCAACGACTATTCGCGGAAAATCGCGCTTCGTCGGCGTATGCGAACGACTTGTATTAAAGTATACGACAAACCGAATCGAATTTCCAGCGTCCTTGGGAAAAAAACGATCGTTTGTTGGAAGTTCTTTTTCGGCGCTAGGAGTGAGGAATCCAAATTACGAATTGACGAAATTCCGTGTAAAAGGACGGAACTTAAACAAAGGGCGACGCGGCAAATACCCGCGAGGAGCTTCCAACCTTAACCTCCGCGTTATATGCGGCGGCTTATCGTGAACGCTTACTAAAATTCTGTACGTTATACGTTATACAAATTGCGTGAATTCGACGCGCGCGCGTTCGTCGATTTGAGCCTTTTCTAAAGTCGAAGCGGCGTCGATAAGCTCGTTGCGAAACGTCGCCGTTCCCCCTCCGCGTTCCTTTGTTTTTTGAGCCGCGATTTCGCCGCAAATTCCGAAAAAGGCGGTTGCGGAGACCGCCGTTTCCAAGAGCGTCAAATCGACGGAGCCGCGCTTGAGACGTCTTGCCGCAAGCCAAGCGCATAAAACGCTTGTCAACATACAGCCGACGCCGACGATCCTTGACGCCTGAGGCGAGCCGTTAAAAACGCCCGCGATCTGAACGCCGTCGGTAAGAACGTCGACTTCGCCCGACGCGACGACGACAGCGTTTAACTTGCGTGCAAAAGGTCTTAATTTTTTTCCGTATTCGAGCCAGTCGGCGCCGTTTACGGCGTCGTTCGCTCCGACGTCGACGCCTCGAGGTTCGCCGTATCCTTGCGCCAAGACGTTAATTTCCGACGCGTTGCCGCGAATAGCCGCGAACCGAACCTTTTCAAGCAGACGACGCGTCGTCTCCGTTCTCAAATTCGAAACGCCGACGCCGACGGGATCGAGCGTTACGGGTATTCCCAGTTCGTTCGCTTTTTTGCTCGCCAGAAACATCGAGCGGATCGTCGCGTCGTTCAACGTGCCCAAATTGAGATTTAAGCCGGAAGAACGCGCGGCGATTTCTTCAACTTCTTCTTCGGCGTCCGCCATCATCGGGGACGCTCCGATCGCCGACAGCGCGCTGGCGCAATCGTCGGCGGTTACGTAATTGGCGATGCAGTGAATTAAAGGGCGCGTCGCGCGAACGTCGCGCGCCCCGTCCGAAAGGCGTTTCAACTCTGGATTCCTTGATTTTTCGGAAAACCGTCTTTTTATGGGAAAACGACTACGTAAATACTACGCTAAACCCTAAAAACGTCAAGACTTTCTCAAGGCAAAGAATTATAGTTTCCCTTTGCTTTTTGCGTTTGTCTCATATTGACCTTCAATAAAAACGTTTTGTCGATTCTACTTACGAAATTCGTACCAAACGCGCGACTTTTTTAAAAAATCTCCGGCGCTATGATTCCTTGACTTTTTCAATATAATGTGGAAAATATTGACGAATCGACAATTCCTTGACGAAGCGTTTGTCGACCAATTGTCGATTTTGTCGATTCCAATTTGTCCTTTGACGCTTTTTGTTTTGTCAATTTTGGCTTATCGACGGCGCCGAATTGGTCGAGCGTTTGATCGGAAACTGTTTTCGCGCTTTAGGTGCTTTGCCTTATGCCTTTTAGAAATATTTGTTGGTTTTTATTTATTCTTGCCTGTTCGCTTTTCATCGCGTCGAAGACGTCCCTCAAGGAGCAGATTGTTCGCGAAGTCGCGCGCCAGTTGGAAAAACAGTCGCTTGAGCCTCCGACGAAAAAAGCGCTTTTCGAAGGCGCCTTGTCGGGTTTGGCGCGCGCCGTCGACGACCAGCCGTATACCGCTTACTTGCCGCCGCGCGAACAAAAGGACTATATGCGCGAAATTCAGGGGCAATACGCCGGCGTCGGACTTAGTCGCTTCGTAAAAGACGAAGCGTCGAAGGAATTTTATTTTGTGCCGGAACACGGCGCGCCCGCCAATAAAGCGGGTCTGAAATTAGGCGAGCGTATTGTCGCGGTCGACGACAAGGACGTCGCGCCGTTGACCGTTTACGAGTTGACTGAAGCGATCCGAGGCGAAGAAGGGAAGTCCGTCAAATTAAAAGTTCGAGCGGCGTCGTTTGATCCAAGCGTAGAAGCGCCGGTTCGCGACGTTGAAATCGTTCGCGGCGTCCTTCAACAAGACAGCGTTTCGGGCGATCGACTCGACAAAGACGGAAATTGGATTTACGCTCTGCAGGACGTTCCTGAAATAGGATACGTCGCGATCGAACAGTTTGTCGACTCGACCGGCGCGCGAACGATCGAAGCGCTGTCGAAATTGGAAAAATCGGGCGTTACGAAAGTCGTACTTGATTTTCGCGGCAATCCGGGCGGGTTTCTTCCCGACGCCGTCGCCGTTTGCAACGAATTTTTATCATACGGGTCTCCGATCGTCGAGACGCGTTTTAAAAACGGCAAGAGCGAGAATTTCGTCGCGCGCAAATATCCGCGCAAACGTTTCAGCGTCGCGGTTCTTATCGACGAAGAGAGCGCGAGCGCTTCCGAAATTGTTTCCGCCGCGTTGCAAGACGCCGGAGTCGCAGTCGTCGTCGGAACCCGTTCTTACGGCAAAGGCACGATTCAGAGTATTTACGAATTACCCTTTAAATCAGGGCTTTTGCGTATGACGACCGCCTCTTTTTGGCGTCCGTCGGGCGCGCCGATTCGTCGCTTGCGCGACGCGACTGAAGAGGACGAATGGGGCGTCAAGCCGGACGAAGGGTACGAAGTTCGCGTTTCATCCGTCCAGCGTTTTTATTCCCAGTGGATACGTCGCGCGCGTCTCGCGGAGCCGGAAGGAGGCGCGTTGACTCCGCAATTCTTTAGTTTGGCGACGAATTATGCGAACGACGCGCTCAAGCGTCTGCGCGAAGGCTCAAATTTCGACAAAATCGAAGTCGCGGCGGAATTGGGCGTCGAATTGAATCCCGAATTATTGGGCGTCGCGCCGAGCGAATCGAAAGAAGACGATTCAAAAAGCGAAGAAAAGTTCGTTCCGCTCGGACGCGCGCCATATTTCGACCCGCAACTTGATCGCGCGATCGATTATTTGCGTTCGATTGAAAAATAGTAATCGTTCACGCAATACGCCGACTATGGTTTGCGTTCGAACCGACGGCGCTAGCCGTCGCGCGATAAGCCGCCCGTCTTTGACGGGCGGATCGGCGCCGTCGAAAACCCGTCCGTTATCAAAGCGAAATTATCCGACAAACCCCAAAACTCCCGATTACGGAGAACCGAGTTTATCGGAAGAATTAGCGTTTGAAGGTTCTGCGAAAAACATACGAACTTTCAGACGACGCGTCGACTGAAAAAACAAAAAATCGTTTGTGCAACGTCAAGCGAAACGCCGATCCGCGGCGGTTCT